>CAZHBJ010000283.1:0-2509 GCA_964530445.1 uncultured Ignavibacteriaceae bacterium | reverse complement strand
GGATCAGAAGGTTTGGGGTTCTTCCGAAGGAACTCCCATGGAGGAATCCCTACAGATGCACGAATAATCCTTTCATTTCTCATCTTTTAACTTAAATTTTATATCTGATTTTATTTAATCGTTTTAAATATTTAGCAGGTTCAAATTGAACAGTTCTATTTGGATCAGAAGGTTTGGGGTTCTTCCGAAGGAACTCCCATGGAGGAATCCCTACAGGTGCACAAATAATTTATTTTTCCTGCCGAATAATTTGCTGATTTGAGTTTACCGTACTTTTGCTAAATTATAAAACAAGTTCAGGGATTAATTCTTAAATAACTCCGATGAATATTTTAAAAGCAACAAGAAATAAGATCAATGCGAATATTTGCTTCACTCTTTTTGTCTGAGCTTTTTTAACAAGAAAATTGCTGCCCAGAAATGCACCGATTATTACAGCAGCTGCTAATATTAAAGTCAAATCCCAATAAAAATGCCCTTGTGCTGCATGTCCGAGAAATCCTGAAAAAGATGAAAATGCAACGGCAAAAGATGAGGTTGCTGCAGCTTTCTTTGTTTCATATCCCATCCACATTAAAAGCGGAGCCATAATAAAACCGCCCCCGATACCTAAAAGCCCTGCCATAAAACCGGCAAATGCACCTATAGCTGCTCCTAAGATTGCCCGTTTTTTAAATGAAAGAATTTCTTTCGGTTCAGGCATTCTGGACATTAATAGCATCCTAACCGCAGCTATTAACACTGCAATTGAAAAAAGAATAAGTAAAATATTAACCGGTAATTTATTTGAAACAAATGCCCCGATCGGTGCAAACAGAAATGCTGCAATTGTCATTGCCAATCCCCCTTTTACATCGACTAATTTATTTTTAAAGTAAGCAATTAAAGCAATAACCGTTGTAAAACCATTTAACAGCAGTGCTAAAGGAATGGCTACTTCTTTTACCGGATAGCCCGCCCATTTTAACACCGGGACATAAATTAAAGCTCCCCCGAGTCCAAGCATTGAAAATAAAAAAGCGACGGCAAATATTATTATTGAAACTATGAAATATAACATGTAATCAATTATCTTATCATAAGTTACTTACAAACGTACAAGTAATTTCCTGCTCTTCAAAAGAAGGAATCAATGTATATAAATAGGATGAGCTTTGAACAAAAAGGATTTTATATCTTTTAATAAAACACCTTAATTATTTTTTTATTGACAAAATAAGTTGCTATCGCATATTAACGATTGAGGAAATTAAACAATGCCATTTTAAAAAGAAGAATTTACTATAGAAGATATCAGGCTGGAAACGGATTAAAAGAATGTTATAAAAATTTAAAAGGAATTTTCAGCATAACTTTAAACGGTTATAAAAAGTAAATTTATTGATGTTACCTTCAAGGTTTTCGCTTAACCTCGAAGGTTTGCATGATCCTGTTTTAAAAGAAGCAGTACGGTGATTAAGCTCAATACAAACGTACCCGTCCACAATATAACCGAACCGTAATATTCAAACACGAGAGTTCCAAGCCAGGGTCCGATTAAAAATGCAGTACTGAATGTCATTTGGTAATAGCCCATATACTCTCCCCTCTTTTTCTCCGGTGCAATACTTGAAATATATGAAGTAGTAACCGGGAAAAAAATCATTTCGCCGAATGTCCAAATTACAATTGTAATAATTATATATGTTAATCCGTTAGCAAAGACCATAGCCCCAAATCCTATTCCGATTAATATAGCACCGAGTGCCATAGACTTTTTCTCGCTCCATTTGCTCATTGAATTATTTAAAGGAACTTCGATAAAAATTATGAGAACCGTATTAATCGCAAAAAGCAGACCGTAAATAGAAGTCGCAAATCCTAAATCATTCACAAGGAATAACGGATAAGCGCCGAGATTCTGAAAATAAATAATCGGAATCGGTAATATCGCCAATAGGACATATAGAAAACGCTTGTCTTTTAAAACACGCGAATGTATAATTTCGTCTAAATGGGTTTTATCTTCACCTTCTTCCGGATTAATTTCAACAGACCGCCATTTCGATAAAGCCAGAAATATTCCTGCCAGTATGCATGTTAACCCGTCAATATAAAAAATAAGATGGAAGCTTATTAAAGCTAATATTCCGCCCAAAACAGGTCCTATGCTCATCCCAAGATTTACAGCCAGCCGGTTTAATGCAAAAGCAGTTCGTCTTTGTTTCGGAGGAACAGTCTGTGAAATTATGGAAAGATTCGCCGGGCGGAATGATTCGTTTATTACGGCTAGAATAAATGTTAATCCTAATATCCAATAAAATTGATTGATAAAAGAATAAACAAAAAATAAAACACCTGTAATTATTAATGACAGCTTCATCAACAATAAAGGACCGATCTTGTCGCTTAATTTTCCCGACAAGGGAGCGGTAACCAAAGCGCCTGCGCCGTAAAATGCTATTACGAGTCCTGCATCCGCCGGACTAAATCCTTCCCTGGTTGTTAAATAGATTGTAAGGAAAGGTAT
>CAZHBJ010000282.1:0-2524 GCA_964530445.1 uncultured Ignavibacteriaceae bacterium | reverse complement strand
GCAAAACATTTTGGTTATAAAAACCGTGCTACGGTGCAGCAGCATCTTGCTGCACTGGAAAGGAAGGGTTTTATAAAAAAGAACCCGAAACTTTCACGTCATATAGAACTAACACTGGAGGATAAATTTTTTATCCCGCGCCCAATTTTAGGCGAAGTTGCTGCCGGTAATCCTTTAACAATTTACCCTGATGCCATTGATACTGTTGAACTTCCCACAATTGCAAGAATGCCTAAGGATTCGTTTCTGTTAAGAGTTAAGGGCGACAGTTTAAAGGATGCTTATATTTTTACCGGCGATATTGTAATAGTTAATCCAAATCTTGAGCCCAAGAACGGCCAAATTGTAGTGGCGGTTTTAGATGATGCTGCCGTAGTTAAGAGATTTTACAAAAAGAAAAATAAAATTGAGCTGCATTCGGAAAATCCGGAATATAAGCCGATTGTTATTGAGAGAACTTATCAAAGATTTAAAATAGTCGGAGTGGTTGTGGGAGTTTATAGAAGTATGGAAAAGAAAGCCGGATAAATAATAAAAATCCCATCGTAATTAGAAAATTATTCATATATTTGACCTCCATATTTGTAAAAATTGCGGATACAATTTTTTTACCTAAAAATCTAAAGATAAATGAAGTTAAACTTTCTTAAGAATTATTGGAAGGAATTGTTGTCTCTTTCCCTTGCGATTATTTTTTGCTTGCCTTCTATAAATGCTCAAACCTTGCCGGAATATAAAACGAATGAAGTAATTGTTACTGCCGGAAGAACGCCGGTTTCATTTTCCGATCTTTCAAGGAGTGTAATTGTAATTACTCCGGAAGAAATAAAAGAAGCTCCTGTCCATAGTGTTCAGGGACTTCTCCAGTATTCGCCGGGAGTGGATCTGGAGCAGAGAGGAGTAGATGGCGTTCAAAGTGATGTTAGTATAAGAGGAGGTTCTTTTGAAGAAACTCTTGTTCTAATAAACGGTGTTAGTGTGGATGATCCACAAACAGGACATCATAATTTGAATTTACCCGTTTCATTGGATGATATACAAAGAATTGAAATATTAAAGGGACCGGGCTCCAGTATTTACGGAGCTAATGCTTTCAGCGGAGTGATTAATATTATTACTAAAAAAGGAAGCGATAAAACTTTGTCGCTTCAAACAAGCGGCGGGCAGAATGGCTACTATAACGGTTCGCTATACGGTGCATTGCCTATTGGAATACTAAATAATCATATCTCAATATCCAGACAAAAATCCGATGGCTTTATACACAACACTAATTTTGATATAACAAATTTTTCTTACGGAGCGTCTGTAAATAAAGGCAATAATCACGTTAATTTATTTTTCGGATATAACAATAAAAAATTCGGTGCAAACAGTTTTTATTCAACACTATTTCCAAATCAGTGGGAGCATACAACAACCAAACTGTTGAATATCGGGGGTGAATTCGGGAGCGAGGCTTTTTCCATCTCGCCTAAAGTTTATTGGAGAAGGAACGACGATAATTATTTGCTGGATTATACAAATCCATCGTATTATCAAAACATTCACCAGACAAATATTTACGGTGCGGAAATTCAAACTTCTTTAAAAACCGGTTTTGGTACAACCTCAATAGGAGGCGAGTACAATACGGATAAAATAAAAAGTACAAATCTCGGTAATCATTCACGTAATAAAAAAGGATTTTTTGCCGAACAAAGAATTTCTCCGTTAAAATATTTTACAATTATTGCAAATGCTTTTGCATATAACTATTCAACCATCGGATGGAAAATTTGGCCGGGAATTAACCTTGGATATGATATTGCAAAAAATGTTAGAGTTTACGGTTCAATCGGAAAAGCATTCAGAATACCAACTTACACAGAACTTTATTACACTTCACCTGCAAGCGTGGGCGATCCTAACCTGAAGTATGAAGAAACACTTAATTATGAAATCGGACTGAATATTTTTCAATCTGAATATAATGTGAAGGTAAGTCTTTTTAGGAAAGAGGGAAGGAACTTAATTGATTGGGTAAGAAAAAATAACAATCAGCCTTGGACTGCACAAAATATTGCTTCACTAAATACAAACGGATTTGAAATAAGTTTTAATTTAATTCCGGAATTATTGATAAAAGATTTTCCGGTATACAAAGCCGGAATTGATTATACGTATTTAAATTCAAACAAATCAATTGGAAATCTGCAATCGCAATATCTTCTTCAATATTTAAGGAACCAGCTTATTTTAAATGTTGAAAATAATTGGGGATTTGGTATCCGGCAAAGCTGGGAAGTACGCTACGAGGACCGGGTTAACTTCCGGGATTTTTTTCTTATAGATACTCAACTCTTTAAAAATTTTGATCACTTTGAATTATTTGTAAAAGCGACAAACCTGTTTAATAAATCGTACCAGGAAGTTAGCGGAGTGCCATTACCCGGAAGATGGATAACAGCAGGATTAAAATTCAAAGTGGGTGAGTAGTTTTATAAAAGTTTAAAGAAATATAATTACTTTTATATTTCTAAAT
>CAZHBJ010000281.1:0-2530 GCA_964530445.1 uncultured Ignavibacteriaceae bacterium | reverse complement strand
AAATAAATATAATAGGCTTATATAAATAAATACTTATAATGTTTTAATATCATCCATTCGGGATTAAAAACTTTATTGGATTACTATCTTATTACAATAATCTCAGCTCTTCTGCCAAAGGCATTCCTTTGGAAGGGCTTTTACAATAAACGCCGAAGGCGTGAAATTATTCTAAAAAATAATAAACAAACAAATTAAAAACCCCGAAGGGATGATATTATTCCTAAGTAGAACTGTCTTGTTTTCAGTTCATTTGAAAAACAAATCTCTTGATTCCGATTTATTTTGGACAGCAATGATTTATATTACTCCTACCGGTTAAACAACAAACTAGTTAGTTGAAATTTACAAAATGGGGATAAAGAATATATAAGATTGAATGAAAGAAAAATTCTTGTAAATAAAAAATTCATCTGCAAATTTCTTAATTTTGTAATGTAAATTAATTTATAGGAAAATATTATGGGAAATTCACTTTTAGATAGTATAAAAGAAAATGCTTCAAAGAAGAAAAAAACAATCGTGCTGCCTGAGTCTCACGATGAAAGAGTATTAAAAGCAGCAGAAAAATTAACTAAAGAAAAAATCGTTTCGGTTATTACTTTAGGTAATGAGGATAAAATAAGAAACAGTGCATCATCGCTTAATGTTGATTTAACCGGAGTAAGAATTATCGATCCGGCAAAATCCGATAAGCTTAGCGACTTTACTAATATTTATTTTAATCTAAGAAAGAAAAAAGGCATAAGCATTGAAGCTGCAAAAGAAACCGTTCAAAAGGATCTCTTCTTCGGTGCGATGATGGTAAAAGAAGGAATGGCTGACGGAAGTGTTTCCGGTTCAACTGCTGCCACAGCCGATGTACTCCGCGCCGGGATACAATGCGTTGGAATGCCCGAAGGAATATCAATAGTTTCAAGCTTCTTTTTAATGGTGTTCCCCGAAAAAACTTATAGTTTCGCAGATTGTGCTGTTGTACCGAATCCGGATGCAGCACAATTAGCAGATATTGCAATTTCAACAGCGGAAAATCATGAAAAGTTGACCGGGGAAAAAGCTTACATTGCAATGCTGTCTTTCTCTACAAAAGGAAGTGCCGAACATGAAATGATTGATAAAGTTCGAAGTGCACTTAATACCGTAAAAAGCAAGCGCCCTGATCTTTCAATCGACGGAGAATTGCAGTTTGATGCCGCTATTGTAGATTCGGTGGGAAAAAGAAAAGCTCCCGGCAGTGAAGTAGCAGGCAGAGCAAATGTTTTAATCTTCCCTGATCTTAATGCAGGAAATATCGGCTATAAGATTGCACAAAGGTTAGGAAAAGGAGAAGCTGTAGGCCCGATTATTCAGGGCTTGAAAAAACCGTTCTTCGATTTAAGCCGAGGCTGCAGTGTCGATGATATTGTTAATACGGCATCTATTGCAGCATTGATGAGTTAGTTATTTTGATTTTGTAATTCTAAAAATTTATTTGAGATGCGGGGATCGAATATTTGTTATTCGATTCTCGTTTCTCGATACTGGATACTTGATACTCGATGCTGGATTCTCGATACAATAGACTCTTTACCAATTCGATTATTTGAGGGAAAAACTGCAAATAACATTAGATGGAATAATGGAGTATAATTTTATACTCTATTATTTCATTATTAAAATCATCCAAATGCTTTATTAAAACTTACCCGCAAGAAATTATTTTTATCATCTATAAAAAAAATTGCGAATTTTTCGATAATAAAAGAAAAATATTGATTTATATGCCGAAAGATGAAGAAAAATTAAAGTGGTTCGACCAGGCGGTAAAGTTTCAATTAGAAGGAATGATCTTTCTTACAATGAAATCGAGAAAAAACGGTGTCGGTGCCTGGGCAATAGAAGATGTAAAGTCGAATAAAGTTTTAAATTCCAATATGGAATGGGAAGATGAGCGCCCTTTAGCCGAAAGGGATGAACCATATCTAATAAGAACCCGTTTTGAATTTGATTCTGCGCTCGCAATGTTCGAACAGTTTAAAGCTTTTGCAGAATAATATAAACACCCAACGTTTTAAAAAGTATTGATCTATTTCCCTAAACGTTGGGTGTTTTAGTTGCTATAAATTAATCGAGAATCGTATCCATTTTTAGATTTTCTATTTAAATACCCAGGTTTTAAAAGCTGCTGGATTTAGACACCCAATGTTTTTTATACATGGAATGACTTTTTGAAACATTGGGTGTCTTTTCGTTATGTGTTTGAAATATTAATTCAAATTCCGCCTTTCAGGAATAAAACACCAAATTAAATTTTTAATATTAATCTAATTACCTTTGTCTTAAGAATATTATAAGCTAATATTGTAAAAATATTTTTTACATTGCGGGGGTTATATGAATTATTACTTACAATTTGGAAAGGGGCCTATTTTTAAGGAACAAATTTTCCTTATTTCTTATGGTCGGGAAAACAAAATTCCTTTCACTACATTTTTTAATAAATTAATTACTCCAAACATTTCGAATAAATCTTCTATTTCTTTTCTGTGTA
>CAZHBJ010000280.1:0-2549 GCA_964530445.1 uncultured Ignavibacteriaceae bacterium | reverse complement strand
TGATCATCCAAGTTCTGCAGTTCATATAATATTTTTAACCTGTCAAACAATTTATTTACGCTCCTTAATTATTATAAAAAATTATGGGATTTGTCGACCCACCGTATTTAAAAATTTTTATTTTCGAATTATTCGATCTGATAAAAGTTGTTAGCCTTTTTTTTACTTCTTTAAGTGAATGAATTTCTGTTTCATAATGACCGGCGTCGATCAATAGTATTTCTTTATTAAAATCATGAAAAGTGTGATATTTAATATCGGCCGTAACAAAAGCATCCGCACCGCAACTTACGGCATCTCTAATCAAATTGCTTCCGGCACCTCCGCAGACCGCTACTTTTTTTATTGAATTATTTCTGCCTTCGGTGTAGCGGAAGTTTCTTATGTTTAGTTTTTTAGCAATATATGTTAAAAATGCATTCCGGCTTAAGGGTTCTTCCAATTCTCCAACAGCACCTTCGCCGTAATCAACATTGGAATTCTCAAGAGGATAAATATCGTATGCAATTTCTTCATAAGGATGAACTTTAGATAATGCGGTTAGAATATTTCTTAATTTCCATGAGTTTACAAGAACTTCAAGTTTTATTTCTTCAGCTTCTTCATAATTACCCTTTTTTCCTATTGAAGGATTAGTTTTTGCAGAACCCTTAAATGTTCCTTTACCTGAAGTTCTAAAACTGCAATTGCTGTATTCTCCTATTATTCCTCCTCCAGCTTCAAAAATTGCTTTTGAAACCTGTTCAATATGAGTGAGAGGAACAAATACGCTTAATTTATTTTGGCTGGATTTTATGTTTATAAGAAAATTTATCTTTTTAAGATTTAATACCTTTGCAAGTTCAAAACTTACTCCGTCTTTAGTAAAATCGAGATTTGTATGCGCAGAATATAGTGTTAAATCGTTTTTAATTAGTTTTTCTATCAGTCTGGAGTTTTTATCTTTGAGAAGGTCGATTTTTTTTAGTGAATTGAAAAGCAGCGGGTGATGGGTTATTATTAAATTACAGTTTTTTTTAATCGCATCTTCAACAACGCTGTCGGTAAGCTCTAAGGATAAAAGAATGTTTTTTACTTTTCTTTTAACCGACCCTACTTGCAATCCGACGTTATCACTTTGCCACGATATCTCTTTCGGAGCCCAGTCCTCGAAGTATTTAAATATTTCATTACACGTCATATCAAAAAAAAATGCACTTCTGTATTTGAAGTGCATCTTTCTACTTTTAATTCTTTTGCTGAGAAACAGCCGAACTGTAAAATATTCTGAAAAAAATAAATCTTTTTATTTTGATATCCATAATTTAAGTCTTTAAATATAGACTTTATCCATCAAATTTTCAATAAAGAGGATATTATTATATTAAAAATAATATGAACTATATGTGATATAAAATACTATGTAAACAATTTAGCCGGGTTCGATCCAATTATTATCTTCTTTAATAAGCTCAATTAAAGAATTTACGGCATTTTCCGATTTAATGTTTCTTTTTACTAATTCTTTTCCGCGGTAAAGTGATATTTTACCAACCCCGGAACCTACATAACCGTAGTCTGCATCAGCCATTTCTCCGGGACCGTTAACAATGCATCCCATAATTGCAATTTTAACGCCTTTTAAATGTTCTGTTCGCTTTCGAATCATTTCCGTAGTTTCTTGAAGATCAAACAATGTTCTGCCGCAGGAAGGGCATGCAATATATTCTGTTTTTGAAATTCGTACTCTTGCAGCCTGTAAAATTCCGAATAAAATTCTATTAACAATCTTCTCTATTTTTTCAGATGATCTTGTATAACTTTTCACATAAACTTTATCATTATTCAAAGGTGATTCTAATTGAATATTTTTTAAATTTGTCCAAACCCCGTCCCCAAATCCATCAATAAGCAATCCGCCGAGATCAGTTGAAGAGTAAAGCCTTAATAAATCTATTGTTAAATCGGAATATGTCCTTTTAATAATAACAGGATTTTCAATTTTTTGTATTAGTAATTCCATAAAGGCACGCCTCTGCTCAGGCATGCCGTGTAAATTATCGGTTTCAAAAACTAATACTACGGTTTTATCATTTTTAATTTTTTCAATGAAATCTTTGTTAAAGTCGTTTAAATAGATTGATACGAAATTTAATGTATCGGATTTGGATCCTGCAATTAAATATTCTTCAGCATTGAATATCGGCCATCCTTTTGATTTATCCTGAAATTTTTTCCAAAAGTTAAAATCATAAATTGCTTTTAATCCGCTGGGAATATCGAATGGAAGTTCGTTGTTACCAAGATAAATTATGTCAGGTGCGCTGTCATTCATACTCCATTTGTCTGTGGATGAATTGTAATAATATCCTATCAAGGAAAGATCGTCTGCAGTTTTAATATTTTGTTCACTTAAATCCGCTACAACTCTTGGAACATTGCTTCCCCCGATTCCCGAAATCTCAAATGTGTGCCTTTTTGTATAGTTTAGAGGATCATAAGGAATTTCCTCAACCGGTTTTATCGGTTTATGTTCCGATCTATTTTTATAACGATCAACTAATTGAATT
>CAZHBJ010000279.1:0-2601 GCA_964530445.1 uncultured Ignavibacteriaceae bacterium | reverse complement strand
AAACTTCAAGCCTAACCCCCAGCCCCTTCCCAAAGGGAAGGGGAGAATTTGGGATAGAATATTTGTATTTCATTAAAATTTTAAATAATCGCAGCACAGATTATTAGTCTGTGCTGCATTTTGATCAGCAATGCAATGAGATAGGCCTATTTTAGAAGTATCATTTTTTTTGTTTGAACAAAGGAGCCTGCTTGGAGCTTATAGAAATAAATTCCGCTTGAAAGTTTCGCCCCGTCAAAAGTAACTTCATAATTGCCGGGCCGCTGTTTTTCATTTACAAGAGTAGCAACTTCCCGACCGAGTATATCATAAACTTCAAGCCTAACCCCCAGCCCCTTCCCAAAGGGAAGGGGAGAATTTGGGATAGAATATTTTATTTTTGTGCTTGGATTAAACGGGTTAGGGTAATTCTGAGATAACTCAAATCTATGAGGCGACAATTTTTTATTGTTAATTCCTGTAGCTGTAGTTACTTTGAGTCCCCAGCCGTAAAGATATCCTGTTGATCCGTTATTTAAATCAACTATCTTTAATCGCCACGTACCTTGTGAGTTTTTCCCGCTGAATGCCTGGTTAAGCGAACTGAATGGTTTAACGCTTGGGCCGAAGTCGATGTATCTTCCATCGATTAAAGTGTCCGGCGAATTATCATCAAATACTGTTGTTATACTGTTACAGTATAGTTCCCCGTAATTTTGATTCCATACCATTGCCGAATCACCGTCCGGATTGAATAAATATATCTGTAGATCGTGTAAGTCGGCATGTTCCAGAGCTAAGAACATTTTAACATCTGCAACTTTACCTGTATTTGAAATATTAAGGCTGTCGTCTTCCGTATAACCGGCAGTATTAAACTGCGGTATTCTTCTATCGGAAGATTTGATAGTAAACATGCCGGGAAATCCAGGATAGTTATTGCCAAGTAAAGGAGATACCGGGGGAATGGGTGAATTATCATAGTATTCATTACTATATGCGGCGGTACCAATGAAATTATAGTAGCCGTTACCGGTACTCGGAGAATTATAATATTCAAAATCTATACTAACCGTAGAATTGGGAGCTTGAGGATTATTGGTAATATCAACTATATTAAACATATTTTTTTGGATTTCCGATTGTGTCTTTGCATAATTGGAAATCCTAACTGCATCTATATATCCGTTAAAATTATTGCTGCTTGTCCCATTCAAAATATTCCCGATATAAAGACTATCCGTATTTGCACCGGCAAAAGGTAATGCCCCAGTAACATCAAGCAATCCATTAATATAAATCTTTACAGTATTGTCGGAAGCTATTGTTGCAGCAACATAAGTCCATTTATTCAATGGTACAGTGGAATTTGAAAATATTCCCGTGCCGTTATTTTTAAATCTTATTTTTGGTACATTGTTGTCTAATGAATAATAAATTGCATAACCGGGATCGTTCCACCCGCCTTTTTTATCAACTATATATTCTTCAGTGCCGGTTACATTTTGAGGATAAATCCATGCTTCAATTGTCATAGGTCCGGTAAGTTCAATGTCGGCATTTGTAGGCATAGTTACATAACCGGTTCCACCAGGAATATTCAATGAAGAATTAACTATAATTGTTTGTGAAGGATGTTGTCCTAAATCTACGGCTTGAACGTTATAAGAAATGAAATTGTTTTCGCCATCAAAAAAATGAAGATTATTAAATGGGCCTGTAAATTGATTATCAAAGCAGCAAGATAAAATAAAATGTGTAGGGAAATTGGGATTATTAACGGTAAGATAACCAACATACGGATGCCTATAATCATAAAGCATTTCGTAAGGACTTAAAGCTTGGTTTGATATTCTAAAGTCATCCAGCATACCGCCGAAATAACCGTAATAATTGGGGCCGTGTCCGCCGATGAATAAAGAATCGTTATTTGCAAGGGGACCTTTGTCTGCTATCGTAGCTGAGGTATCTAACATTCCGTTGATATAAAATGCCATTAAACCTGTAGTGCTGTCGTAAGTGCATGCTAAATGATACCATTTAAATCTATCCATTGCCGAACTAACACCGGATGAAAATCTTAAATTACCTCTCGTATTAACTTCAGCAACAACCTTTCCGTTTTTAAGCGGGTATATGTCCATACTAAACCCGCCTTTTTCAAAAATTGCTCCGTAAACTTCCCAGTTATACCAGAACTCTACGGTAAAGCTTCCGGAAAGATTGGAGAGTTCCTTACCGGGTGCAACAGCAATATAACTGTTATCATTGTAGTTAAACTTTGCTGCCGTATTCCAGTATCGTTGTGCAAAAGTGTTTTCGGATTTACAGAAAAAGAAAATAAATAATAGGCTTAAACTAAAATACCGTAACGATAACTTTTTCATTTCGTTTCCTTTAATTTTATTATATAAAAGCTCTTCTTTTTTAATTCATGTTAAAATTAATTTCCATCTTAAGTAATAGAGCATATTATTAAGTTATGTTTTAGATCTTATAAGAATAAAAATGAAATTATTTTAAAAGAATCATCTTCTTTGTATCTATAAAACTACCTGCAGTTAATTTGTAGAAATAAATTCCGCTTGAAAGTTTGGATCCGTCAAAAGTAACTTCATAATT
>CAZHBJ010000278.1:0-2629 GCA_964530445.1 uncultured Ignavibacteriaceae bacterium | reverse complement strand
AGACTCTGGGGAAAAAGCGTTTCAACCGCCATAGGTTCATCGCGGGAATTTTCAACGACGGCTATGCCAAAGCGAAAGTTGGTATTTTCCAGAATGACCCGGCCAAATTCCCTGAGCAGATCCTGAAATCCGTACTTGAGCACCCACTTGTGAAAAACGCTCGCGCCGACATGTTTCCCCAGTCCTACAGCCAGCATTTTATGAATCCCGCTTTCCAGGGGACCCCTGAATTTTGTGTGCGGCTTTACCCGGTTCAGGCATATGTAGTGTTTCAGTTTGAGCACGTCCCGGGAAAAATAAACCGGCACTTCACCGAACGCCGTCCCCAGCCGTTCAACTTCGACAGACGAACGCACCGGGCTGCCGGCAGATTGTTCGGTAATACCAAGTTTTTCCAAAACAACAGCCTGCCCCTCCCCGGATGCGCCGCCGTGGCTACCCATGGCAGGAATTAGCGCCGGCTCGGCGCCTGCCTGTCTAAGGCTCTCACAGGCAGCACGCACCATTTGGGGCAGCTGCGCGATCCCGCGGCTCCCGATGCACAAGCCGACACTATCGCCTTTTCCTATTCCCGAAACATCTATAGCGGCTTCCACGCTGTTGTATACCAGAAGGGCCACATCTTTGATCCCATTCCCCGGGGGTCTCTGCCTGACCGGGTAAAAAGGCGGGAAATCCATTGCAGTATCAATGAAATCCGGGTATTTCTCTGGCAGCGTTAATTGCAGCATGCGGTCAACTATATCCATTAGGGAGGTTGATGGCAATGAAAATTCCCGGTCTTGAAATAGGGCGGTAGTCAGCCAGGAACATGCTCATGGCATGAATTGGACTGTCCGGAAGGATAGGCCGTGCTTTACGCGCAATTCGTGGCCTGGTCTCCGGAAACGCTTCTCCCTTGTGGATGATCCCGATTCCCAAGTCCCTTTCCGCAAGGATTATCTCCGGCACGTTCCGGGTCATTTCCTTCGCGTAATACCATAATATATTGTAGCTCCTTTTCCATTGACGCTCTAGAGGAACTTTTCTATGATCCTTTCAAAGCCTATGAAACCTTACTGACGGCGCTGTGGCCGGGAACCGAGACATGCCCTTGAGGGTGAGGAGGGCAGCAAGGTCTTCATTTGGGAAATCAGTGAGCGAGAACCTGATTTCGTGAAGTCGGGACGGTGACTGGCCATGGAAATCGATTCGGGCGGACCAAACAGGCTGTGGAACTGGTGAATCGAGACGGGAGATTCTCTGAAACAGTCCGATTCAAGGATCACGCTCACCAATTGAAAGGAGTTCTGACACGAAAACTCGAGGCCCATTGAAGACTACTTGAATGCGGAATCAGGAAAAGGACATAACCACGGGCAGGGTTTATCTCCGATGGCAGCCCATAGCCGTTCTCGTCTTCCTTTCTATGGTTATGGGCGCCAACATGGGCATGATCAAGATCGGGGCGCGCGACATGGCTCCCCTCTTCATGGCCGGGGTCCGATCCTTCGTGGCCGCCATCTGCCTCTACATCTGGTTGGAAAGAAAGGGAGCGGTCCTGTTCCCTTCCCGGGCCGTTCTCATTCACGGAGTGGTGACGGGCATCCTGTTTGCCGGAGAATTTGCCGCCATCTATGTGAGCCTCCAATATACCCTGGCCTCGAGGGCCTATGTCCTCCTGTACACGGCGCCGTTTTTTGCTGCGCTGGGTGCTCATCTGTTCCTGAAAAATGACCGTCTCCACCCCTGGAAAGTGGCCGGGCTCACCCTGGCCTTTGCCGGTGTGATCACCCTGTTCCTCAACAGTCTGGGCGGATTTTACCAGGCTGTCCTGCCCGGTGACCTCCTGGCCCTGATGGCCGGGCTGTTCTGGGGGAGCACATCCGTCTATGTAAAACAGTATCTCGCCCATGAAATTCCACCTCTCCACGCCCTTTTCTACCAGCTCGCTTTTTCTGCTCCTATCCTGTTTTTCATGAGCTATTTCATGGAGGACCCCATGATCTGGCAAATTTCCCCGGCCTCGGCCTTCGCCCTGTTCTATCAGTGTATTATCATCGCCTTCCTCAGTTACCTGGTCTGGTTTGAATTCATTTACCGCTATCCTGTAAGCATTATACACGCCTTCCTATTTTTCACGCCGGTCTTCGGCGTATTTATCAGCGGTGCCTTCCTTATGGGGGAGTCGATTACGCCGAACCTCCTGATTGCCCTTGGTTTAGTCAGCCTGGGCATGGTTCTGGTGAACCGGAAGGCACCCAACCGGAGTTCAGCTGAAGCATGAGCCTTGGCACTTGTACGTGGCACAGGAAGAAAAGATATGATAGAAATTATTGAGAGGTCAGGATACGGCATCTTGCTTTGAGCCACATCGCAAGCGTATCAGAAAGGCGGAAGGAGGATCGAGGGCATGTCGGAACAGCATGAGACAGGGAAAAGCTATTACGACGAGTTGTCCAAGAAGAATATCGAGAGACATCTCGACGCCGTCATTGATTCTTCATACGACGGCCTATGGATCTGCAACGGTGACGGGAGGGTCGTCCGGGTGAACAAGGCCTCGGAGGAAATCAACGGCGTGAGAGCCGAACAGGTTCTGAACCGCAAAATGGTAGATCTGGTCGCGGAAGGCCTGGTAGATCGATCC
>CAZHBJ010000277.1:0-2634 GCA_964530445.1 uncultured Ignavibacteriaceae bacterium | reverse complement strand
CCTGAAAATCCGGTATAGCTAGTTCCGGTAAGTTTAATATCGGGCCTTACTAAGGACCAATTATTAGCAGGGTTAAATGTCCTTAAAACATAACTTTGATTGCCGTTGCTATCCTTTTGAGTAATGTTATATACATAATTACTGTCTGAAGTAACATAATAAGACCCTCCATCAACTTTACCATTCGCAACATCCAATAATCCTGCTGGAATATAAACGTTAGATGTATCACCTGAAGTTTTATTTATTCTCAATAGATAGTGAGGATTTCGGGTAGCGGCATAAAGATAACCGTCGCGAAAATAAAATAAAGAATTATTTATCGGGGCAAAAAATTTAGGTATTGCACCGTAAAATTGTCCTTTTACTGTGCCGTTAAAACCGGTACCTACTTTATAAATTTTAGTGGAACCGCTGCTGTTATTCTGTAAAGCATAATACCAGATATCGCCAAAATATAAATACGTTCCATCGGAAGCCAATGCAGTAATACCTATGGAATCCAGAACAGCCGTATGAAAATTTATATCTTCAATAAAAGTGCTTGTTGAAGGTTTCGGCGGCTGAAGCCCGGTATTTAGCACATATCCCGAATCGGCATAATTCATATTGCTTGTTTTAAACATTTTTAGTTGTTCGCCGGAAACATAAAAACCTTCATGAGTTTGATCCATAATAGAAAATGTTCTCGGTTCGCTCCAATTACTTGAATCCGTTGAATTTAAAATCCTTGCCCGCCAGAAATACTTTCCTTTAGGAAGCGAAGGAGATATCCATTTTACTAATCCGTTTTTCCCGGAAAGCTGGGGTGATTCTATAGGATTTATAAATCTTAAAGTAGTATCAATTTGAATATAATAGGTTAACGGATATGATAAATAATCTCCGATATCGGCAATTTTAAATTCAATATTATTTTTAATAGAGCTGAATCCGTCAATCGGGGCAATAATGTTTGGATTATTAAGATTATAAATAGTAACAGAAGTTGAAGCAGAGTTGTCAGATCGATCAACTTCTTGGACAGCATTATCTTCATTAACGTTTGCGTTAAGAGTATATGTTTCTGCTTTCTTCGGAATCCAGGTAAAGTAGACCGAATCTTCCAATGAAAAATTTCCCAACTTTACCTTACCCAATTGATATGATGTGTCGGATGAACTAACGTTCAGTTGAACAGAAACGGTGTCTCCTCTAAAATAGGTACCGTAATTTTGAACTTTAACTTTAACTTGTAGTGTATCGTTAACTAAAGTATTTCCTTTTTGAATTGAAATATCGGATGAACTTATACTAAAATCCGGTTTACCCGGTATAGCTAAGGAAAGAGCCGGATCACCTAAATAAGTTAAATATGCAATTTGGCTGGCATAAATACTACTAGTGGGCATGGTATTTTTTGCTATTTGAAACACACTCCCGGTTATTTTATTATTTTGATTAAATATCTGATCGAATATAAGATCATCTACATATTTAGCAACCGTCCAGTATGTTAATCCGAAATTACCGAAAAAGCCAACGCTGCCTTTGCCGACAGCCTCATTAAATTGTTCACCGAAAACATCCTGATCATCAAAGTGAGCAGTATAACAGGTTAAACTTAAAATAAGCGGCAGTTTCCCTCCGTTATCAAGCAAATTTATATCGTCATTTAGAAATATTAAATCCCATTGATATCCTCCGCCATGGCCGTAATAATTTACCAGCGCAGCACCTTTGTTTATAGCATCTCTTATTGCGGGACCACCCCCCTGATATTGATTATATTCAGGTTTATTAGGAAATGCCATTATTTTTGTAGTTTTTAAACCAACAGTATCTACAAATTCATTTCCCAAATAAACACTTGCATCATTAAGCCCTAGTTCATTTTCGTCTGATAAACTCAATCCGGCTGAAATTAATAATATATTTTGTCTCCACGCTTTAGTAGCATCATTAGGATAATTTATAATTTTGTCAACCTGAGTATTTGCCTGGTCGATGGTCTGGCATGAAATTCTGCCTATAGCTAGATCAGGATGAATATCATTCCCGGCAACCGTTACAATTGAATTATCACTTTGACCTTCACCATAAGTGTCTGTATAATACGGAATCGAAGGGACATAATTTTGCAGACTAGTAGTTAATAAATGCCTATAATCATGACTCATTCCTCCTATCAATACAACGTAAGCAGGCGATGGTTTTTGCCAGTTGTTAAAAGCATATTGTACAAATTCCTGCAAAGCGTAAGGATCCAGCAATCCGTTGGAAAATTCATTGTAAATCTGGTTTACATAGACAATTTTAACTCTCGGGTTTGAAATTAGTGTATCCGGGAAATTAGATGATCGGAATGCAGCAAGTTTTTCAGCCGCTTCTTTAAATTTAGGATGAGCAATAATTATATAATCGGCACCATTGGAAATATTTCTTAAATCCGACGATTCACATTTTACTATTGAATCCACATTCAAATAATAATCATAAGCCGCTCCAAAATATTCAACAGGTTCTGTAACGTTATCGACAAAAAGGACAGTGTTTTCCTGATCGTGTACAACATAAGAATTTTTTATAAGCTCATTCTTTTGTGGAACAAATATCATTAACGAATCTTCAAGATAGCGCCACATCCAATATCTT
>CAZHBJ010000276.1:0-2635 GCA_964530445.1 uncultured Ignavibacteriaceae bacterium | reverse complement strand
GAATACAGTACAATTGCTTTTTAGTGATAAGAATATCAAAAATGAATAAATTTATTTAAAGCAGTCTTTAAGGAAAATATAAATGGAACAAAGACTAAAATAATTATTTGAGTTTAGCCGTCATTGTTTTAAAAGAACAGGAGGCTCATTATGCAAAATATTTCTAAGCAAGCCAAGAAAAAACTTCCGTCCTGCATAGATATTATTTCCAAGAATAACATTTTAAGGAAAATTGCAGCTTATAATTTTGATACGCACTTTTATAAAAATATAGTTGATAAAAATAATTACTATACAAAAGAAATCCGGTATGCTAGATATAAGATATTGTCAAACTTAATTCATACAATTGAGAAGGTATTAAAGGATAAAAACATTTCGACTAATGCAAAAAAGAAAATTATAGATGTATTTGTTTGCCGGATATTGCATAAATCTCAAAATAAAACCATTAACGAATTTCAAAAAGAATTCGGGCAAGAACCTCCCGGATTTGTGACGATAAGTCCATGTAAAAAATGTAATCTGCAGTGTAAAGGATGTTTTGTAGGAGGCGCTTTAGAAGCAAAAGAGTGCCTTGATTATAACTTGGTTGACAAAATCATAAGTGAAAAAACAAAGCTTTGGAATTCAAATTTTACCGTAATATCCGGCGGAGAGCCATTTATGTGGCGGTCTAACGGAAAAGGTATTATTGATTTGTGCTTCGATCATCCTGAAAATTATTTTTTAACTTTTACTAATGGAACACTTATAAATAAAAAAACAGCTAAGGAAATGGCAGAAGCCGGCAACATTACGCCGGCAATTTCAATTGAAGGATTTAAACATGATACCGACTGCTGCAGAGGAGAGGGTACCTATGAAAAAATTCTGAATGCAATTGATAATCTTAAAAGCTATGGAGTTCCTTTTGGTATTGCTGTTACCGTGAGTAGAAATAATGTAGAGAGAGTCTTATCGGATGAATTTTTAGAATTCTTTTTTGAAAAATTAGGTGCGGCTTACGGATGGATTTTCCAATATATGCCTATTGGAGCTGACAAAGATATTAATCTTATGATTACCCCGGAACAAAGAAAATTGCTATTTGAAAGGGAGCAATATATTATTAACGAAAGGAATATCTTTTTCCCGGATTTTTGGAACGGGGGAATTTATTCAAGCGGATGTATTGCGGGAGGAAGACCCGGCGGCTATATTAATGTTGATTGGAATGGGGATGTAACTCCATGTGCTTTTTATCCCTATTCAAAAACAAACATAAAAAAGATATATGAAAAAGGCGGCAATATTAACGAAGCATTAAAGTCCGATTTTTTTATCGAAATTCAAAAATGGCAAAGGGAATACGGATTTGAAAAATCGTGTAATAATGTGAACAATTTAATTGCACCATGCGGATTAAGAGATCATTTTGATTCAGCGCTAAAAATAATAAATGATACAAAAGCCGACCCTACAGCTAATTATGCTTATGAATTGTTAAATGATAAAAACTACATTGATGAATTATTAAAATATGATAAAGAATTCCTTTCCTTAATAAAAGATATTTGGGAAAATGAATATATTATTGAAGATGATAATGTAAATGAAAAAGTAATAATAGAAATGTAGAATTAAGTAAATGAAAATTTCTTACGGCGGGAGAATTAAATCACGTTTCTCTTTTCATAGTCTTTCTTCATAAATTAAACTATTCTTAACTCATCATTTACCAGTGAACTTAAGTTTTAGTCGGATGAAATTTTTATTTTTTACGATAAATAAGTTTGTTGTCAAGATATCTGTTTGGCCGGTATAAATACTTTTGGAGGAAGGGGAGTAAAGGATGTAAACAAAACAATCCATTACTAAAAGAAGAATGTTAGCGGAGAGGCCGGGATTCGAACCCGGGGTACAGTGTTACCCGTACGACGGTTTAGCAAACCGTTGGTTTCAGCCACTCACCCACCTCTCCGGATACAGCAGTTGAATTAATATTTTTTAACGCACAAAGATAATATAATCAATGAAATATTAAAATAATTTTGGTATTTATAATTAAAAAAAATAGTTGGTTTATACTTTATTTTACTTTTAGAATATATTTAGAATTTTAATTGCTAGAAAGGAAAATCTTCAAGTTTATTTATTTGCTCAAAACCTATAATAATTTTAACTTTGTCACGACAACTATTTTTTGCTTGTGGAATTACTATCCCTTAAATTTGAAATTTAAATTACTATAAAATGGTGCTTTGATGCAGAAGTTTATTGGTGTAGATTATTATAATTCGGAAAGCTTACTTTCCGAAGAAGAAAAAATGATAAGGGACAGTGTTCGTGAATTTGTTTCTGCAGAGATTATACCTATTATTGAGAAGTATAATCGAGAATCAACTTTTCCTATCCAATTGATTCCTTTAATGTCTGAATTAGGGTTATTCGGTACAACGCTCCCTCAAAAGTATGGGTGTGCCGAGTTGAATAATGTTGCATATGGTTTAGTAATGCAGGAACTTGAACGGGGAGACAGTGGAATACGAAGTTTTGTTTCAGTGCAAAGCGCATTAGTAATGTACCCGATATTTACATTCGGGTCTGAAGAACAAAAAGACTTTTGGCTGCCTCTATTAGCGAAAGGGAAAAA
>CAZHBJ010000275.1:0-2655 GCA_964530445.1 uncultured Ignavibacteriaceae bacterium | reverse complement strand
GTTTAAGCAGTGTAGCTCTTGATATTACAGATCGCAAGCATGCCGAAGAGGCACTACGCGTAAGTGAAAAAAGATTCCGGGAGTTTGCAGACTTTCTGCCTCAGCCGGTGTTTGAATTCGATAATAAAGGCAGGTTTACATTTGCTAACCGTGCTTGCACTATAGCTACCGGCTATTCGCTTGATGAAATTGAAAAAGACTTAACTATATTTAATTTAATCGATCCTGCTCAGCACCATGTCTTTTTGGGGAAAATGGAAGAACGATTAAAAAATATCCCTCCTGAGGGAACTGAGTATAACATAATTCGAAAAGATGGTTCCTCCTTCCCTGTAATTGCTTTCTCCAACCTAATTGAAATTAATGGGGAAATAAAAGGATTGAGGGGAATTATTGTTGATATTACGGAACGTAAAAGGTATGAAGCTAACTTAAAGCAGAAAGCGGCAAGACTAAAGTTGTTGAATAAAATGGGAAGTAAAATTGCGGGTACTCTTGAATTGGATATAATATTGGACGCGGCTGTTAAGTTGGTTCATGAAAATTTCAACTACAATCATGTCTCACTTTTAACATACCATAGTAATGAAGATTATGCAATTGTAAAGGCAACTGCCGGTGATTTTGTAAAACTTTTTAAACGGAATATAAAAATACGCCTGGATAAAGGTATAATAATTTGGGCAGCTAAAACCGGTAATATCGCTATAGCAAATGACGTAAGCATCGATCCGCATTATGTGAATGTTTATCCCGATATGATAAACACACGTTCGGAATTATGCATCCCTTTAAAAATAGGGACTAAAGTTTACGGTATTCTCGATATTCAATGCAATAAGAAAAATGCTTTTTCAGAGGAAGATATAGATGTACTGTTGACGCTTGCCGATCAAATTACCCTGGCAATAAATAATTCCCTATTATTTAATTCAGTGCAGCAGGAACTTGCCGAAAAGATAATAGCTGAACAAGCATTAAAAATAAGTGAAGAAAAGTATCGTTTGGTATTTTCGAATGTTCCACTTGGCATAGCTCAGTATGATTCCGATGGAATATTAATGGAGTGTAACGATACATTCTTACAAATATTCGATATAAAAAAAGAAGATGCAGTGGGTTTCCATTTATTGAGATCGGAAGATAAAAATTTGAAAGAAGCTTTTGAAATTGTTCTTACAGGTTTAGTAGGGTATTATGAAGGGAATTATCAATCCGTAATTTCTAAGAAAATAATTTCTCTAAAAGCATCCTTTGCCCCGATAATTTCAGACGAAGTAAAGATTAAGAATATTGTAGGAATTTATGAGGACATTTCTGAGCGGAAACAAATTGAAAGATTCTTCTTCCATGATATTTTAAATACCGCCGGCAACTTAAAAAATTATACTGAGTTTCTTGAAGACAAATCTGTTAATGACCGGGAAAAAATTAAGATAAACAATAATATTGCCTTTTTGTCTAATCAAATTTTGGAAGAGATTATATCTCATCGATTTATACTTTCATCTGATAAATCAGAAGTAAAATTAAATGTTATCAGCATAAACACATTGGACTTTTTTAATAATGAAGTTGCTACATTTAAACAAAAATTGGAAAAAGAAAAAAAGAATTTGGTAATCGATGCTGATTTTGAAACTTTGGAAATTAAAACCGACCGTATAATATTAAACCGGGTAATCGGTAATTTGATTAAGAATGCGATTGAAGCTTCTCTGCCTGGGGGATCTGTAAAGTTCGGCTGCCTTGCCAAAAATGAGGTTGTAAAATTCTGGGTACATAATCAAACTGCTATCCCTGAGGCAAATAAATCTAAAATATTTCGCAGATCCTTTTCCACGAAAGGAGAGGGAAGAGGAATTGGAACTTATAGTATAAAATTTCTTACTGAGAAATATTTAAAAGGTGAAGTAAGTTTTACTTCAAATGAAGAAGAAGGCACAACATTTTATGTAATAATTCCTAAGTTGATTTAATATCCTTTTATTGGGGAATATAAGCTTTATTTTTCCGTCTAATACAATTTTCCGTTCCCGCCCGGTGTTGAGAAGATTATTTTACGGTTGCTTTGCAGCAATGCTTCTTCGGTACTTTTATGTTCGTTATCTCTTCGTCCAGTTCGTTATTTATTTTTCATCAACAATTTTAAATAAAGAATAATTTGGTCATACCTACTGTATTTTACTGTTACATAGTTTATAATGATTTATACTGTTAAAAGTTAACCCTGGAATTGATAGATATTAATTCTGTTGCAATTGAGCCAATATTCATTAAAAAATGGATAATGATTGTTGGAAAATTTAATGAATAAACTAACTTAAACGGCCATTCATATTATGTAATTTAATTTTTAGTTTAAAACTTAAATGTATACCACATATGCATTATGAGGTTGTTTATCTTAGGAATTGTTACTTGTTTGTTGAATGCAGTGCAGGTAAGAAGTCAGATAAATAATTTAAATAAATTATTTTAAACTTTAAGTGTTGTTCCGGAAATATATTGTCGTATCAAATTTTTAATCAGCCGGTTTTTGTTGGTTTCTTTTTGGGCGTTATGCTCCTTATGATTGCTTATAATTTTTCTCTTTATATCGGATTTAAAGATAAAAGTTATATCTATCTAATAATATTTATTCTAACATGCGGC
>CAZHBJ010000274.1:0-2678 GCA_964530445.1 uncultured Ignavibacteriaceae bacterium | reverse complement strand
GGTTCCGTATGCAAACATTTAAGATTAAAAAATACCGGTGAACACCGCGCCCTCGGTGATGCGGAAGTTACTGCTAAAGTTCTTATTAAAATAATAAAGGATTTAAAGAAAAATCATAAAATAAAATATGTTGATGAGCTGATTAATTTCCAATCAGTCCCGCAGAATTATATGCGGCAGGTTAAAGTAAAAAAGCAGCTCAGCGAGGATGTTTCCATACTTCCGGATTCTCCGGGCATTTATTATTTTCTTAATTCAAGAGATGAAATAATTTATATTGGTAAAGCGAAATCATTAAAGAGTAGAGTTAAATCATATTTTTCTTCAACGGCACCTAGAAAAGCTAAAAAAATAATAAAGCAGGCATCAAGATTAAAAATTGAAATTACCAACTCCGAGTTAATTGCTTTATTAATGGAAGCTGAATTAATCAAAATTATAAATCCCAGACACAACGTAATGCTGAAGGGATACGGAAATAAATATTTTTTAAGAATAACTAAAACTCATCTTTTTCCGGCAGTTGAAATCTGCAATTATTTTGATTTCGACGGCAATGATTATTTCGGCTTGTTCATTTCAAGAAAGAAAGCTGATTTGGTGCATGAAATGATTACAAAAACTTTTTCTCTCCGTGAATGCACGGATACCGAATTTGGGAAAGGGAAAATATGTTTCCTTGCCGAGATTGAAAGATGTACAGCCCCGTGTGTTAAAAAAGTGAAACAAGAATATTTTGATGAGCTCGAAAATGTATACGACTTCCTTTACGGTAAAAATCAGTTTGCTTTAAATCGGTTAATTAACAAAATGAAAGAGTACTCAGACAAACAGAAATATGAAAAAGCAGCGGAAGTAAAACAATTAATCGATATGATACTTTCTCAAACACATAAGTCTTCCCTTCTGGCAGAGCCCGTTAATCTTGCAAATGTTATGTTTGAAATAAACGAAGGTTTCGGAAAGGATTATGTCTTAATGATTGCCGGGAAAATCTATATAAAAAAATACGCAATCAGCAATAAAGATCATTTTGATGAAGCGATGGATGATTATTTTGAAAATACAATTCATGAAAATTCATTGCCCGACGATGAAGATCTTGAGAAGATGAAAATAACTTTAAACTGGCTGATTAAAAACCGCAGTAAAGTAAAGATTTTTTATTTAAAAGAATATAAAACGAAAGAAGAATTATTTGCCAAAGCTTCCGGCTTCGGTTTGTTCAGCAGCCCGCCTAAAGCATCAACTTTTGATATTAAAAATTTCCTGCCGGAACACAGTTTAGCGGAAGAAGCAGAAGTTTAAATTTTCACTTTTAATTTTTACCAGAAGTTATTCAATCAATTTATTTAACTCTTTCAGAGTATTTTAATGATGTTCTGTATTAGACGTCGGGACGTTGTCCCGACCTAAAATATCTGACGCTTACAGCGTCATTTTGAAGATTATAATATATGCTTCAGATAAATATCTATATTAAAAAGTGCAAATTCTTAATCAATATAGCAGAACTGAATACTTAACTGTATTTTAAATTTTATGCGAACTGTTCGACCACTTTTTCAAAAATATTTTAAATTTATTATAACTGTAGCCTTTTCCTTTTTCAAGCTCGCCGGTATCTTTTGATTTCAATAATTTCCCGTTTTTATCAAGTATAAAAACATGCGGATAACCTTCAATCTTCGGATACTTTGATAAAACTTTTTCGTTCTTATTTTCTTTGCTGTAATTTATTTTTACAAACACATAATGTTTTTTAAGATACGAATAAAGATCTTTATGTGTTTCGTAAAATTCGTCAATTCTATGGCACCAGATGCACCATTCCCCTCCCACATCCACATAAATTCTTTTATTTGTTTTCTTGGCTTCGGCTATTGCAGCCTTAATATCTTTGGCAGCATTTCTGGAAGGATCGAAGCTTGGAAGAACTGCATTTTCTTTTTTAATTTTGTTTTTCTTTTGAGGATATGAGTTTATAGAAATAAAAAGGAAAGCAAATAATAAAATCAATACTTTGAACTTCATAAGAACTCCTTAATTGAAAATTACCCGTCAAAATTAGTAATTATAATTTTACTTGCAAACTATTTTTAAAATAAAATCCGTGTTATTTTTTTGGGGAAATCTGTGAAAGACTGTGGTATCCGCGTCGTGCGCGTTCTATCAAGAAATCTTTTTTGAATTTGATTCATAAAAGTCAGTTAATTATTATAGCAATTAAAATCTTAAATCATTTAAAACTATTAGGGAAAATATGGACTTTGCGAAACGGCTCGACAGGCTGCCTCCATACCTTTTTGCAGAACTTAATTCGATAAAACTGAAGAAAAGACAGCAAGGAATCGATATGATTGATCTCGGAATGGGCAACCCTGATCAGCCGACACCGAAATTTATAATTGATAAACTAAAACAAACTATTGATGATCCCAAGACTCACAGATATTCCCGCTCAAAAGGAATAAGCGGAGTACTGAAAGCCATATCGAGAAGATATAAACGTGATTTTAATGTTGACATAGATCCCGAATCCGAAGCAGTTGCTACTATAGGGAGCAAAGAAGGTTTGGCTCATTTATGTTTGGCTCTGCTTGATGAAGGAGACGTGGTTTTAGTTCCTAATCCTACCTACCCTATTCACATATACGGAGTAACTTCTGCCGGTGCAA
>CAZHBJ010000273.1:0-2724 GCA_964530445.1 uncultured Ignavibacteriaceae bacterium | reverse complement strand
TATTTATTCCCGGAAACTTTTGATGCATCTATAATGAAAAATAACTCCGAACTGTCTGATTTTTTGCAGGCATTTCGGGAAAAGCATGTTATTGTGGGTGAAATTGAATTCGTTCAAATTGGCGATTATGTTCTTTTCAATAGTCATGAACCGTTAAAAGACGGGAATCTTAAAAATACATTCATTGCTATTGAAATTTTATCTAAAAAGATTATCTTTGAAGAAAAATTAAACTCTCATACTAAAGCATTCGTACCGGATTCTTTTTTTATAAAAGATGATTTTTTATTTCTGCTAATTGAAAAAACTAAGCTTACGGTTTGTTCAATAAATAAAATTTAAGAGAGAAAAGGTCATGGAACTTTCGGAGAAAGCAAAAGGGATTTTGATGCTGTCGGCAAGAGATTCAATTCATTCGCTTTTCGGCGATAAGCATCCCCCGATTATTGATTTCAAATATTATCCCGAGTTGGCGCAGGTCGGAGCAGGTGCATTTGTAACCTTAAATTTAAATGATCAATTACGGGGGTGTATCGGGTATATAACATCTGATTTAACATTGTTTGATACTGTATGCGAAGCGGCAAAACAAGCTGCGACAAATGATCCTCGGTTTTATCCGGTAACCGAAAATGAATTCACGGAAATTAATTTAGAAATATCAATACTTTCTCCCCTATCCCCTATTTATAATTACGATCAAATTCAGTTGGGAATTCACGGCTTAGTGCTTGATGATGAATACAACCGTGCTATTTTGCTGCCTCAGGTAGCGGTCGAAAATAATTTTGATATTCCGCAGTTTTTAACTGCGCTATGCGAAAAAGCAGGTATTGATCCGTATGCATGGGAAACCGAAATGCTGAACATAAAAACTTTTACCGCCGTAGTTTTTTCGGAAATAGATAATAGGAAACGAACTTATGAACAAGGTTAGAAAGCCTGTCGTTGCAGGTATTTTTTATCCTGCCGAAAAACAAAAGCTGCAAGACGAAATTAATTTACTGCTGTCTTTATCGAAGAGTGAATCTAAATTACCAAAAGTTACGGGAATGATATCCCCGCATGCAGGATATATTTATTCCGGCAGAACTGCATCTTATGCTTATAATTTATTAAAAGATCATAATTATAAAAACGTAATTATACTTTCTCCTAGTCATAGGGAATATTTCCCGGGAATTTCCATATATGATGGCGATGCTTTTGAAACACCTCTCGGTACAATTCCAATTAACAATGATTTTGCAGATAGAATTATAAACGGAAGCAGAGCTATTTTTAAAAGTACAAAAGGACACAAGGAAGAACATGCAATTGAAGTTCAGCTGCCTTTTCTTCAAACAGTTTTAAAAGATTTCAATATTATCCCGGTTGTTTTGGGAGACCAGGGAAAAAGCTTTGTAGATGAACTTGCTGCAAAATTATCCGAAGTTCTTGATGAAGATACTTTAATCGTCGCAAGTTCTGATCTATCGCATTATCATTCAAAACATGAAGCAAATCAACTGGATTCGATCGTTGAGAAAAGAATTGCAGATTTTGATTTTGACGGCTTGCAGTATGACCTTGAAAAGAAAATGTGTGAGGCTTGCGGCGGCGGTCCGCTTGTAGCTATGATGAAAGCAGCCTTCCGGGTAAATAAAAGGAATTCAATAATTCTTAATAGAAGCGACTCGGGAGATACATCAGGTGATAATTCGGAAGTTGTTGGATATCTCTCTGCCGCAGTTTACGGTGATTAATTGAACTACTATGCGAAAGATATAGCAGTAATCGGGGCGGGAAAAATTTCGTATTCTTTAACCAATGCATTAACAAAAAATAATTATAATATTAATATTGTAGTAAGCCGCCGTTTAAACTCAGCAAAAAAATTAGCGCAAAAATTCAAAATAAAGACATATTCCGATCAACTAAACGACATACCTGCAAAATGCAGTTTTTTTTTGTTAGCCGTACCGGATAACCAAATAAAAATTGTTGCGGAAAATTTATCCCGGTTAAAATTAAATTTTAAAAATTCTTTATTTATCCATCTTTCCGGTGCACACGATATTTCTCTGCTGAATTCATTAGAAAATAAAAATGGAAAGACCGCCTCGATTCATATAATGCAGACTTTCCCTACAATAAGAATTGTCAACATTAAAAACTGTTTTGCCGCAATCGAAACAAAAAACAAAAACATTAATAATTTTTTATCCGGTTTTGCAAAGTCGGTTAATCTAATTCCTTTCTCATTAAAAAGCGGGAATAAAGCTTTGTATCACGCTGCAGGAGTTTTTGCATCAAATTTTTTAGTAGGAAACCTTTTTAATTCAGAAAAGTTATTTAAAGAAAGTAAAATAGATAATTTGAATTTTTATGAGATGATGCAGCCGATCGTACTTTCAACGCTTCAAAATATAAATAAGGAAGGTACTGTAAAAGCACTATCCGGTCCGGTTGAAAGGGGTGACTTGGAAACTGTTAAAAATCATTTGTCATCAATTAAAAAAAATGGGAAAAATATTTTTAATAATTTATCATATATAAATTATATAGTGCAATCCTTATCGCTTCTTACCATTGCGGAAAATAAATACGGGAAATTGAATAAAAAGCAATTAGATATAAAGAAGTACCTTTTTAATGAATTGAAGAAACATTTTTAACGTTTTAATTTTTAAAATAAAATCATTATAAAATGGATAATATCTTAAATTATTGGAATTTTACTTA
>CAZHBJ010000272.1:0-2898 GCA_964530445.1 uncultured Ignavibacteriaceae bacterium | reverse complement strand
ATACGGGGAAGATGCACGGTTATATGAGAATGTATTGGGCGAAAAAAATTCTCGAATGGTCGCCTTCTCCTGAAGAAGCATTAAGAACGGCAATTTATTTAAATGATAAATACGGACTTGACGGCCGCGACCCTAACGGATACACCGGGTGTGCATGGTCTATAGGCGGCATTCACGACCGGGCATGGGCGGAAAGGAAAGTATTCGGGAAAATCAGGTTTATGAACCGCAGCGGCTGCAGAAGGAAATTCAATATTAATCTGTACATTAACAAGAATAATACCCGTTTGTAATTATTTTTGTTCTAATTTAAATTCGAATTATTGATAATATTTTAGATTTTAATAACCATACTGGAATTTTTAAGCAAATCAATGAAAAATAAATTAACATTACCCGAATGGGATATCCTTTTTGAAATTAAATCCCTGCATAAACAAGGAGCTCTTGGAAAACTCTTAACAGTAATAGGCGAAGAAGGGGCAATTGTCGGTGAAATAAAAACCGAGTTTGTGGGAAAAACACATTCTTTAAGAAAAATTACAGTTTCTGTTTACGACGAAGAAAATTTAAAAAGTCTTGTTAAAGCAATAAATGAAAAAACGGAAGCGCAAATTTTATCTTATAAAGATCTGGTTTATGAAAGACATAAGGGCGGGAAAATACATTGCGGCCGGAAGACTGACGTAAAAACCATCTGGGATTTACGCTACATTTATACACCCGGAGTTGCGAGAATTTCCCAGGAGATAATTGCTGACCCGAATAAAGCAAGAGAGTATACAAGTATTTCCAACAGCGTAGGAATATTTACAAATGGTACAAGAGTGCTGGGCCTCGGAGATATTGGGCCTTTGGCCGGAATGCCTGTAATGGAAGGAAAAGCCGTTATATATGATCAGTTTGTTGGAATAAGTGCGGTACCTATTCTGGTGGATACAAAAGACCCGGTTGAATTTGTTAACATAGTTGAAAAAGTTTCTAAAACATTCGGCGGAATTCACCTGGAAGATATTCGTATACCCGATTGTTTTTATATAGAAGAAGAATTAATAAAAAGATTGAATAAACCGGTAATGCACGATGATCAGCATGGAACAGCAACTGTTGTGCTTGCCGCAATTATAAGTGCACTTAAACAAGCGGGGCATCTGCTTGATAAAAAAATTACTGTTGCCCAAATAGGACTTGGCGCCGCCGGTTTTGGTATTGCAAAATTGTTAGTCGATTACGGCCTTGAAGTTATCGGCAGTGATTTAAGCGAAGAATCCAGGAAACGGCTTGAGAATTACGGAGGAAAAACTACTTCACTTGAAGATGCAATAAATCATGCAGATGTTGTAATTTCAACTACAGGCAGAGTGGGATTAATTAAACCTGAGATGATAAAAAAAGGCCAGGTTATTTTAGCCTTATCTAACCCGATACCGGAAATATTTCCTGAAGAAGCAATAAATGCAGGCGCTGCTTTTGCATCGGACGGTAAAAGTATAAATAATGCCTTGGCTTATCCGGGATTATTTAAAGCGGCATTGGAAAAAAATGCAAATCGAATTACTGCAGAAATGAAAATAGCCGCAGCCGAGGTTATTTCATCTTTGGCAGATGATAATGAACTTGTACCGAGTCCGTTCCATCCTGAAGTTCATAAAAAAGTAATTGAAGCGGTTAAAAGCGTTTGTTAATTAAATCATATCTGTCCAAAATAATCAAAAGAAGATTGCGCACATTAAAAGAAATTCGTTAAAAAATTATACGTAGTTGAGCGCCTGCCTGCGCAAAGCCGGGGCTTTGCTTCCGCGTAAGCAGGTAAGAAGATAAATGCTGTTTGAGAGGGCGACTAAAAAATTATTTTTGAAAAATAGGACACAGATTACACGGATTTAAACTGATTTTTTAATTGAATATTTTTTAGTCACCCTCGAGTTCATTTATCTTAGCGAAACGAAGGAAAATTTTAGAATTTCTTTTACAGTGCATGTTTCTTTTCGTACTTTTCTTACGCTAAGAAAAGTACATTATAAAAATATCTTAAATTTTCTTCGCTAGCATTTAACGAAACATTAGATGTGGTAGGGATCGGTTTTATATTTTTTTATAATATTTATCTAAATAATTTAATTGGAACTTTTTATTTCTCATTAAAATTAAACTAGACTGAATTAAATTATTTTTAATAAAGGCTAAGGAAACATCTTTTTAATTTTCAGTTTCAATTATTAAATTTACACCCTTAAAAAATATTTCTCACAAATCGATGGTGCTTTCAGCGGATGGAAGAATATCGTGTGCTTCTTTTCTACAAATATGTTGATGTAGAAAATCCTGAAGTATTTATGACTGAGCATTTAACCTGGTGCATGGATAATGACATCAAAGGAAGAGTCTTTGTTGCCCATGAAGGTATAAATGGTACTGTTTCCGGGAAACTGCAGAATATCAATAAATATAAAGCTCATCTTAATAGCTTTCCGATGTTCAGAGATATAATCTTCAAAGAAGATAAATCTGATGAACATGCCTTTTTTAAAATGCATGTTCGCGTAAAAAACGAAATAGTCAATTCATCGTTAAAAGAGACTTTATTGGAACACGGCGGAAGGAGATTAAAACCCGAGCAGCTTCTCGAATTCTATGAAAGCGGTAAAGAATTTATAATTGTTGATGCGAGGAATTGGTATGAAAGCAAAATCGGTAAGTTTAAAAATGCAGTAACTCCGCCGATGAAAAATTTCCGTGAATGGCCGAAAGTAGTTGACGAATTAAAAAAATATAAAGACAAAACCATAGTAACATATTGCACCGGCGGAATCAGATGCGAAAAAGCTTCCGCATACATGGTCGAACAGGGATTCAAAGATGTTTATCAGCTCGATGGCGGAATTGTTACTTATGCAA
>CAZHBJ010000271.1:0-2916 GCA_964530445.1 uncultured Ignavibacteriaceae bacterium | reverse complement strand
TCAACCCCCCGCACGAAGAGGGTATCTTCGGCAAAGGTATGTTCAACTAGCAGTCTTCCTCGGAGAGGCACTCCGTAAGAACTGCGTGAGAAGGAAAGGGAGGCATTATGCCCAAGATCGTAGGCAGGAGAGAGAAGCGCCATCAGCCGTTCTGGGATGTTCTCATCCGCGGCTCCGTCGGCAACTTCACGATCGCCGGTGGCCAGGCGGCCCTCCAGGCGACCAACAACCTGTTCACCTCGGCGACGCGTGGTAACATCGCGCTCACCAACATGACGGGCTCGGGGCAGTTCCCCAGCGACCAGACCTTCAGGGTTCTCGCCCTGCGCGTCGGTCTGTACTTCCGCGGCTCCGTCGGCACGGCCGGCGGCATCGCCCTCACCGATCACGTGATGTACCACCACGCGATCACCCAGAACTTCTGGGATTTGCAAATCGAGGAGAAGTCCTACTTCCAGGCCTTCACTCACTACATGCCTCTCGGCGGCGGTCTGTTCGGGGACGTAGGTTCCGATACGACCGTGTACTTCAACAACGGTGAGCCCTCTCAGGAGGCCCTCTGCCGCCTCGGCCGGTCCATCTCGATCCCAGCGCGCCAGTCCTTCACGGTCGTCAACACGATCGCAGCTCTCGGTGCCTTCAATTTCATCAACGACATCGCCGGCCTGACCGCCGGTGAGGCGTGGATCTGGTTCGTGCTCGACGGTCTGCAGGTTCGCGACATCCTGTAGTCCTCCGTGTGCTCGGTTACCCCCCCGGGGCTGTTTGGGCGGTCCCGGGGGGAGACCCCCTCCCCGGGGGTTTACCCAAAGAAGGAAGTTCTCTCATGGCCACACTCGATCAGTTCGCGCAGGCTATCCGACAACTGCAGAAGACCATCACGGCTCAGCAGGCGCGCATCGACGTTCTCGGGCAGTACATTGGGAACTCGGCGGCGACGCCCAGGCCTCTCCAGCAGTGGGAGGAGCTCGAGCTGAAGGCGCAGAGGGTTCTGCCCTTCTGGTACAACATCGACATCGCTCTGGTGGCAGGCACGACGGCCCGCACGCCGGGCTCTGTCCAGATCATCAGCCGAGGGTACTTCATCCTCAAGCGGCTGTACTTCACCTGGCGCGTGGATGCCACGGGCGAGTTCCACGAGATCACCTCGCGGGGCAACACCGACGCGGCCAACATCGACTTCGGCATCGAGTACGTCACGACCGACAGCGAGCGCAACCGGCAGAATGCTGCGACGCCCGGCGACGTGTTCGCTCGGATGGACCGCGACGGGTTCCTGCCGACACCAGACATCCTCGTCCCCGCAACTGACGTGACCTTCAACGTGACTCCCTATTCGGCCGTTCCCCTGACCGGAACGTTCACCGTGGTCATGGAAGGGTCCCAGTGCCTGAACGTGCTTGAGGATGCATAGTCATGCCCTCCTACGACCCGAAATGGGGGGGTATCCCTACCCGACGGGCGGGTGGCGGGCTCCCTTCATCTGATACACCTGAAGCGAAGACGGCTCCGGTAGAGCTGCACAACGCCTTCTACTCGGACATCCCTTTCGACCGCATCAACTACTTCGCTCGTGAGGAGTGGATCGACTGGCCTATGGCTACCCCTGCGGACCTGCACGTGACCACAGTGGGCAAGGGTCTAGTGCTTTTGGTCACCAGCGTCATGTATCGAGCTCTGACCTTCGTCAGGACCGGTATTCAAATGGACAGCTTCCTGCTGGCCAATGGGGCGCTTGCCGGATGTACCTACTTCGGTCTGTCCATCGGAACTGGGGCTCCCTACGACATGTCTGTGGTAGGGGGGCCTGTTCTGCCTCCTGTCTCTGGGGGTACGTCCTATGCGACCACGCTCTTGAATGAGGACGTCCTCATACCGGAGATCAAGTTCGTACTCCCAGTCAATGAGGGTCAGACCATCCGAGCTACCATGAACGTGACCGGCCCGAACCATCCCACACTGCCCCCGGACAAGGTCGGCGTCCAGATCAAGGGCATGTGGATGACCCGCGGCGACTACAACAGCTGGCAGCGGAGGCTCGCGCGATGACTCCCCAGCAGGCACAGGCCAACATCGCCGCTCTCCGGCAGGCCATTGCTCGGTTCAACGCGGTGCGGGCTCGGACAGCCAAGATGCTCGAGGCTCACCCGGAGCTGGCTGACCGTGTGCGAGAGCTGAGGGACAACGAGCATGAGCAACTCGCCGTCGAGAGCCTCGTGGACCTCAACCGTCTCATTCTGCAGCGGGACCCGACGGCTGCAGAGCTCCAACTGGGCGTGCCCGGAGACGAGGCGCTCGGCTTCCTGCCCCTTCTGCCCCTCGTCGCCATCGGTGGCGGCGCGTGGACAGTGACGTCGATCATGAACTACCTCACAGCCCGTGAGGAGACCGTTCAACGGCAACTGGGCATGACCAGCTCATGGTCAGACGTTCTGGGACAGGCGTTCCCCTTCCTCATCGTGGGGGCCATCGGCTTCGGCGGCTACTACCTCTACAAACGCTCATTTGGGTCGGGCAAGACAAGGCGTCCCCCGCCCTCCAAGATCTCAGGGAAGACCGGGCGTCCGGCGCTGGAAGGGAAGGAGTAGCCATGGCTACCACAGTCGAAGTTGTCAGGGTCCAGGCACAGCAGTTGGCGGTGTCGCTCCTGTCGACCATCCAGGGACGTTTCAGCTACACCGATCTGAAGGCAGCGGCCCTCGACAAGGCTCTGGACACGTTCAAGCCCGGCACCTCGGCGAAGGTGCAGGCATGGACCAAGGCCTATCAGGCAGGCGGCATTGCTCCGGCCGATGCCCTCCAGGCCGCGCTGACCAAGGTACTCGAGGCGGCCATCTGGAACGCAGCAGAGCAGGCTCCTGGGCAGCTCGGGTGCTGTGATGGCTTGGGGACAGACGTCTCAGGCATTATCAACGG
>CAZHBJ010000270.1:0-2919 GCA_964530445.1 uncultured Ignavibacteriaceae bacterium | reverse complement strand
TAAAAACTATTTTTTTATAAAATTGCACGCGGATAACACGGATTAAACTGATTTTCACAGTTCATTTTTGTGGTTTTTAGAAGTACCCTAAAGTAATTTCAAGAATAATTCTATAGCGCTTTACTTTGGGAAGAGGTTGGAGACGGGAATCAATTAAATGCATTTATATAATGGTTTATTTGGGGTTTCTGCTTGTATTTAAAAAGTATAGCAACCACATCAAACCTGCAGTCTATTTCGGTAATATTTTTATCATAAAGATAAAGCTCAGCCATTTTTTTTATCTGCTTTATTTTGGATTTTGTAATTGCATATTCCGGTGCGCCGTATTCAAGGTTTGTTCTCGATTTTACTTCAACAAAGACAGTAAACTCTGTTTCAGGATCCTTCGCAATTATATCAATCTCCCCTTTTCCATAACGATAATTCCTTTCCAGGATTTCATATCCTTTTTCTTTAAGCATCTCTGCAGCGAGGTCTTCGCCTTCTTTTCCGAAATTTTTGGTTTTGTCAGACATAATTTTTATTTAAATTATTTAACATTAGAATTGTCCCCGTTTGTTAAATCCTCTTTTATTTAAATGAACTACACCGCCACGAAATGATCCTTCGGACAAGCGGCGGGGAATTTTACTCAAACGCTCTCGCCCGCCCAAGTCCGGCTGGACGAAGGCGGATTAAAAGCCTTCATGGGCTTCAAATTGGAAATTAATATCTTCAGTTAAAATTTTTCTTAAAAATGTTTTTCTATGCAAAGGAGAGGGACCGTATACTTTAATTGCATTTACATGTTCCTTTGTCGGATAACCTTTGTTCTTCCACCATAAATATTGCGGATAATAGCCGTTCAATCTTTTCATAATTCTATCACGTGTAACTTTTGCAATTATGGATGAAGCTGCTATGGAAAAAGATTTTGAATCGCCTTTAACAATTGATATTGCAGGTACTTCATAATTAAAAGTTTTATTCCCATCGATTAATATCAAATCAGGTGAAACTTTTAGCCTTTTAACGGCAATGGACATCGCTAATAACGAAGCCTGCAGAATATTTATTTTATCAATACTTCCATGGGAAACCGCAGCTACGGAAAAGGATAATGCTTTTTCTATTATTTGCGGAAATAAATTTTCTCTCTGCTTTTCAGTAAGTTTTTTTGAATCATTTACCCCCTCGATAAATGTTTCCCTATCAAAAATTACAGCGGCACTTACCACCGGTCCCGCAAGCGGTCCTCTTCCCGCTTCGTCAACACCGGCTACAAATTTAATTTTTTCAGTTAAGAATGAATTATCAAAATTTTTCATCAGCCTAAAAAGATTGCAATTAGCCCAAAAACCATGTTTAATTTTAGAATAAAACTTAACTTATTCAAGTTTTTCCGCGAATCATCTTTCAATAAAGATTTTAGGAAATATATTAAAATAGGATCAACCAGAACAAGAATGATTATTAAATATTCTATGTCATAAATTTTTAAAAAGAACGGATAAAGAGTAAATAAAATTAATAGAACCGAAAAAGATATTATTAATTTCTTAGAAGCATAAAATCCGAATTTGTAGGGAAAAGTTTTGACGCCGGTCTTTGTATCGCCTTCAATGTCTTCCATATCTTTAATTACTTCTCTTATAAAATTTATTAAGAACGCAAACAAAGCGGGTATAATAGAAGGATTTATGTTTTGAACAGCAGCCCCGCCGTATATAAAGGCCAGCCCGGTCATTGCCGCAACGATTATATTACCTATTAATACAACTTGTTTTAATTTGTATGAATATAAAAGAAGTATAATTGAAGCGAAGGTGCTTATAACGAGAGCATTGTAATTTATATAAGAAGAAACTAATATTCCTGCATATGCGAAGATCAGATAAATTATAATTGCTTCTTTTTTCTTTAATTCGCCTTTAACAAGTACTCTGTCCGGTCTGTTTATTTTGTCAATCTCTACATCAAAAATATCGTTAATAATATTGCCTGATGCGGAAATTAATGTTCCGGAAACAGCGGCTAAAATTATTTTAGATAAAATGTAATTTCCATTAATACAAATGGCCGCACCGACAATTATTGAAAAAAAAGTAATTAATATATTTATCGGCCGGGAAATTCTTAAAACAGCTTTAATTTTTTTAATTAATATCATCATTGGAAATTAAAATTAACCGAAGACGGCATTAAAATATTAAAATTGATTTACTATGCCAAAATGAATTTTACCGTCGGAGAACGAATCCCCTCTAGCCAATGCAAAGCTTACACTTAATACTCCAAGACTTGTTTCTACATTAAAGCCGACACCATAGCCAATTTTAAATCCTTCGCTCTTTTGAACTTTTAGTTGAAGATCGGCATTACGCAAAAAATACCCCGTATCTAAAAAGGCAAAAGTAAAAGTTCTTTGCGAAAGTAATAGCCTGTACTCCAGGTTAGTCCATGTTATTCTATTTCCGAGAAATTGATCTTCGCTATAGCCTCTAAGTGTATTTGCACCTCCAAGTCTGAATAAATCACTTATCTCAAAAAAAGATCCCCGAAGTTCTCTGCCGTGCAATCCCAGGGCAATAACCTGCCGATTAAACAATTCATAATAACCGGTAATATCGGCGGTGAATCTTTGCAGATGAATATTTGTTGAAATATCGGGGGTAATATATTGCTGTGGACCGTATATTTTTTTTCTGCTGTATGAATATGAATTTAAAAACAGGAAACCGCTTGTTGGTGAATAGGGATCATCTCTGGTATCTATTTTGAAATTTATTCCGGTAGTTACGGCATTTGAATTAAATACGGTAAAAACCTGGTTTGTCAGTTGAGTTGGTATAACCGATTCGGTTGATACAAATACTGAAGCAGAAATATTTTCTGTCGCCAGGTATTCCAAAGAACCTTGAAAAGTTCTTTGCACAT
>CAZHBJ010000269.1:0-2930 GCA_964530445.1 uncultured Ignavibacteriaceae bacterium | reverse complement strand
CCGTTCAGGGTTAGCAGGCAGCTGATAAATCCGGTTCCCGACGGCATCCGCGATCCCGTTCAGGATTGCCGGCGCGGTCGGGATCAGTGCGGGTTCTCCCACTCCCTTCGCACCGAAAGGGCCTGTCGGCTCCCGGTCTTCAACAATGATCGGTATGATATCAGGCATATCCAGGCTGGTGGGAATATGATAATCGGCCATGGAAGCGGTAATCCCGGGCCTGAATTCCTCCATCAGCGCAAAACCCAGGCCCATGGCCACTCCTCCCTGGATCTGGCCTTCCACATTCTGGGGATGAATGGCCTTTCCCACGTCATGAGCCGCTACAATCCGGGATACGTACACATTTCCCGTGCCTGTATCCACTTCAACAAGGGCCATCTGGCAGGCAAAGGCATAGGTTGCGTAGGGGGCGCCCTGCCCCGTTTCCGGGTCAAGCGGGGTGGTCTTTGGATCGAAGTGCCCGGAACAGCTCAGTGTTCTCCCCGAGGCATACGCGGTTTCTGCCAGATCCTTCACTGAAATGCGGTTTTCGGGGTTTTTTGTGTTTACCACGAAGCCGTCCTCTAAAGAAAGGTATTCTCCCGGCGACCCCAGGATGTCCGTCGCCTCTGCAAGGAGCCGATGTCTTAATTCTTCTGCGGCACTCTTCACCGCATTCCCGGAGATGTACGTCTGCCGGCTCGCCGAAGTGGCACCGGCACTCTCTGTCAATCCGGTATCACCCACAACGCGCTCGATCGCGCTTGGATCCATGTCGAGGATTTCAGCGGCGATCTGAGAAAGAACGGTTGTTGATCCCTGCCCGATATCAGCGGCTCCGGTGTAGAGGACTACTTGCCCTTTCCGGTCCATCTCTATCCTTGCATTGGCGGGATTCCTGACTCCGGTATTTCCAATCCCGTACCACATCGCTCCCAGACCTATGCCTGTTTTTCGAGCACCGGCTTCGCCGGTCTCCTTCCGTCCGGTGAGGGCTTTCCTGTAATACGGTTCGATCGCCTCGAGAGCTTTCAACATGCCCACACTGGCGTCAAGCTTCTGCCCGGTTCCCGTATGCGATCCTACCCGCAGCGCATTTATCTTCCTGAATTCAAGGGGATCAACACCGAGCTCCTGGGCCATGAGATCCATCTGAGACTCGTAGGCCACGGCCATCTGGGGCGCCCCAAATCCGCGCATGGCACCTGCCACCGGATTGTTTGTGTACACGCAGAGGCACTCCACCTCCACATCTTCCCATTCATACGGACCCGTGGCATGTACCGCGGCCCGCATCGCAACGGCCATACCATAGGAAGCGTACGCGCCTGTATCGCAGACACAGCGCGCCCTCAGAGCTGTAACCTTCCCGTCTTCTCCCGCACCGGTCTCCATTTCGATCCGGAAGGGGTGACGCTTGGTGGTCGAAAGAAATGACTCTTCCCTCGTATAAACGAGTCTTACCGGACGTTTGAAATGGTACAAAGCGAGGCCGATGAAACCCTGGGTGGAAAGATCGAGTTTTGATCCGAATCCGCCGCCCGTGTTCTGCTGAATGACACGTACCTGCTCGGGCCGAAGCCCCAGGAGACGGCAGACATCCTGCCGATCGTAATGGGGGTTCTGGGTGGAAGCATAGATTACCAGCGTTCCATCCTGATCCACATATCCGGTCCCGGCGTCCGGTTCCAGGCAGCAGTGCTCCAGGAACGGCGTCCGATAGCGGCGTTTCACCCTTACCCGGCTTTTGGCGAACCCCTTCGCAACGTCGCCTTTTCGGAGGGACCTGCGATAGAGCAGATTTCCTTGTTCATGGACCCTCGGGGCACCCTGTTTCAACGCCTCTTCAGGGTCGAATACGGCATCCAGGGGATCATACTCGACACAAACGGCCTCGACAGCCTTCTCGGCTGCCCGTCCATCTTCAGCCGCGACCAGCGCAATTGCCTCCCCCAGGAAACGGACACGCTCTTGGGCCAGCAGCGGCTGGTCCTTCTGTATAAGTCCATAGAGATTTTCTCCCGGGATGTCCCTTGCCGTGAGAACGCCGACAACACCGGGCACCTTGAGTCCCCCGGTGATGTCGAGACGACGGATTCGGGCATGGGAAATCGTGCTCCGAACCACCCGCAATACCAGGTGACCTTTGCGTGGCATATCCCCGCTGAAACGGGAACGCCCCAGTGCAAGATCCTCTGCTCCTATTTTCGGAATGACGGTGCTGATCCGCCTGTGGGAAGACATAATTCCTGGTTCTCTTTGACCCTAAAGCATTACTTCGTCGAGTTCCTTGACGATCTTGATTCCCTTCTCCTTCATTTCCTGCAACGCGGCCTCCGTTGTATCGGGCGCCACCCCTTTGGACAGCTCCTCCACCACGGTCACTTTGTACCCGTTATTTAGCGCATCCATGGCGGTTGCCTTTACGCAATAATCCGTAGCAATCCCGTAGACAACGAGTCTTGTAATGCCGTTCCGCTTGAGAATTTGGTCCATCTCTGTCTTCACCCCGCCATCGTCCTGAAATCCGGAGTAGCTGTCATATTCGGGGTCCTTTCCCTTTTTCACAACAGCCAGGAAGAGGTTGTTGTCCACAAGCACTCTCGCGTTCCGGGTCCCCTGGACGCAATGAGGGGGCCACAGCACCTGGGTTCTTCCATTGATCTTTATGACTTCAAACGCTTTTCTTCCCGGATGATTGGTATGGAATGACACATGATCGGCTGGATGCCAATCCTGGGTCCCGAACGCAAGGAGTCCTTTCCCGACCAATTCCTTTGTCGCGTTCTGTACCTTCATTACGAAGGCCTGATCCGTTCCCGGTGCTGCAAGGGATCCCTGCTTCCACGTGGTAAAATCCCCCTGCATGTCCACCACGATCACCCCGACCTTTTTTTCTGCCAAAAAGACATCTTCTGAGCCCATCAGAAATACACCCCTCTCACCCC
>CAZHBJ010000268.1:0-2938 GCA_964530445.1 uncultured Ignavibacteriaceae bacterium | reverse complement strand
CATCGGATCGTTACCGTATTTTTTAGCGCATACTATAGCAAATACAACATTAATTGATTGTCCGGGAGCTATCGATCTGAATGGTCCGTGTGTAATTAATTCCGATCTGTTGGAAGGGGTCTTTAAGGAAGCCGGATCAATCCCGTATTGTTTTCCATACCTATTTGTACCACCAAAATATCCCTCCATTTTTCTATATCTATCAATATCATTTGTAGGAGAAAAGAAATTCGGATCGGTTGTATTTTTGTACTGCCAGCTTACAAAGTTTACAGAAGAAATAGTATCGGTACCGGTTACGTAGATACTATCCAGAGTGGGTGTAGAACCCAAAAACTGAATACCAACATAACTATTGGTATAACCTACATCTCCGTTAACATCATAAGTATAAGCCATCTTCATCGAATCACTGTAACCCTCACCGCCTTTATTGAAGAAAGAGGCGCCGGTTCTTGGAGAAGTTATTTTAGTATTACGAACTACCGCATCAGTCCATAACCCGACATAAACGCTGTCAATATATTTTTTAGATACATTTTTAATAGTATAATTCATTATTACAAAAAAGTCCGCAAAAGGATAATCCCATGCATAACACTCCTGGTGAACAGCAATACCCAATGGATTATGATCTTGTATAGTTTCTCCGTTAGAAAGTGTCAAGCTCGTATCCGAGTAATTCATAATAAAATCCTGGTGAGAAATAGCAGTCGGATCATAATATCTGGAATCAAGCAGTGAAGATTTCTCAATAATTTTACTACCCGGTGCATTCGTAAATTCAAAACCACCGCCGCGTTGTGCAACAGAAGATGCATCCACCGAACCGGTAGTAACAAATGGACCTACCCTATTATGGTTTAATGAATCCGAACTAATAAAACCACCAACCCATAAGCTGCCGTCGAAAATATGTTCGATACCGCTACCCAGCGGATACTCGCAGCTGGGCTGCTGCGGCCATAAAGCAAAACCATTCCCGTACATTCCAAAGTTGGTAACGGTTAGTCCTATTTCACCAACGTTAGTGTATTTGGAACTATCATCGTCTAATTTCTTATTGAGTTTTTTATCTCCCCCGTTAGGAAGGTAGGTAAATGCACAAACAAAAAATATCGATAAAACAATAAATAATTTAATTCTCATTGAGCCTATATGATCTGTAGAGTTATTGACTATGTTTTGGGGTCACCCTATATTTTTTAATTTTTATTACCCTGCCCCGGTTAAAATTTCTAACTCACAAAATTGAGTTAATCCACATTTATTAAAACAAAATTCATTCAAGAACTCTTTTCACCTTTTATTAAATTCCATTTTACTTATAGAATTTAAAACCGGGCTTTTAAACTAAGAAATTCTTTTTTATAAAGAAACTATTTAATGTTAATTTTTTATAATTTTTTTTTTAGATTGTTTATAAAGAATTTTCCCCATAAAAGCAAACAATATTATTCTTAAATTGATCCGGCAATAATAATTCATTTAAATATGACCGGATATTTTTATTTGTCTTTGACAAATTCCAATAGTTCTACCGGCGCACCGTTCTCTAAAATCATTGCAACCCTTACGCCTTTTGAAGGTGAATTAATTTCTCCAATTAATTCTTTTCCCTTTATTGCTGAATCCAGATTATCGACTTTAAAAGCTACATGCGGAACTTTTTGAATTATTTCGGCAATCGGACTTCCCTCTTCAAATCTCATCCATTCTATTCCGAATTCACTTGTATCAAAACCGGAAACATATAGCTTGAACTCGCTTAAATATTTTTCGCATGGTTTAATAGTTCTTGTAGGAATACCGATATGATGAAACTCCATCCCTTTTTGAGAAACAGCAAACGGCAATTCCGTATCTTTTCTTTTTACATGATACTTTTTATCGGTCAATTAAAGCTTTCAAATTATTTTAAATAATTACTTAGTCACTTAATCAATAAAGTTAATATCATACATAACCAGAATTGCTAATCATACATTTAAATATAAATCAATTTTAAAATAATGTTTTCTTTTTAAAGATGACATCTTTAAATAGAAAGTTAAACTGTTTATCTAAGTTTCCAACTTATCTTCCTTAACAAAAAACCAGAGCACGGCTGATATTGCAAGAGTTACTGTACTAATAATAAAAATTAAACTTTTATTAGATGCTTCACTTACTGCTTGCCCCACACCAAAACTGGCAACTAACTGCGGCAGTACAACGGCAAGATTGAATAATCCCATGTACAATCCCATTTTAGCCTGATCAACTTTCTGCGACATGATTGCAAACGGCAGACTTATAGTTGCTGCCCAGCCTATTCCAAGTACAGCCATTAATATATATATTACTATAGGACTAAAGCCTAAGAATAACATACCCGCATATCCGACAGCCATACTTGCAATACAAAAGGCATGTGTTTTAACCCGGCCGATTTTTCGTGTGATAGGTTCCAATACAAAAGCCGGAAGTATTGCTCCGACTGCATTAAGTATTAAAAAGCTGATTGAAACAATCCTGCCCATTTCTATTTGGATAGAACCGGGCACTGCACTGTCAGGCGCTATTTTATAAACTTTAAATTGTACATAAGCAAACATGTAAATGAACATTGTTTGTATACCGATCCATGTAAAAGAATGTGCGGCTAAAACTTTTTTGAATCCTATTAAACCGGCTTCGCTTTTGGATTTTCCGGCATCACTTTTTGCAAGGACTTTAATAATAAAATAAAGTGTTATAACGAAACATAAAATTTCGACATAATAATTATTCATTTTTATGTGCATTAGCCGCGTGGTAATAGCATATAAAGCATAAATTAAAAATCCCCAAAGAGGCTGAATATCATTTAATATAGACATGAACGAAGTTTTTTGTTTAGGTATGTTCTCGTTGTCTATATTTTTTAGCTCGAGTTCTTTCGGCTCTTCTATAAAGA
>CAZHBJ010000267.1:0-3001 GCA_964530445.1 uncultured Ignavibacteriaceae bacterium | reverse complement strand
ATATATCTGGAAAGAAGTTGCTTGCATTCAACACCAGAAGAATTCCTGTTGGTTTTGTTGATGTCGATACTAAGTCAGGGAAGATCATAGACAGCAGAAGAGTGGAGTCGAAAACAGCCTGGAACGACGTGCCCACGCCCGCTATATAGCACGGAGAATGGAACGAAAGCAGCGCTTTCTTTCCGCAAAGTGTGATTTCCATTTCTCGATGGGCCGCAATTCCTGGAAAATTACCCCGTTCGTGAATTGCGAGCGTTTTTCACCGGCCGGCCGGTAAATGGGTTTGTGCTGAGACAGGTTCAGAACAGAAACAGAGGATACAATGAAAAAGAATGCCCGGATTTCAGAAGGCTGGATAAGAAATTTGATTCAGGAATTCATCACTGCATCGCCCGATAACTCACTGCAAAACAAAACAGGCGAGCCGGCCTGGGACGCGGCCTTGGTGGGGTTTGCCTCCGGTGCGGATCAGATATGGGTCCAATACAAAGAGTATGTCGGCGCTTTCCACTGGACGCCCTGGGAGGTCTTCAATCAACACCGGCCTGAAGAAAATGTGGGCGCCGAGGAACTGACCGTCATTTCCTGGATTCTGCCTCAGCGGGAATTGGTACGCAAAACGAACCGGCGGGCCAGAAAGTATCCGTCCGAGGAATGGGCAAGAATCAGAATCTACGGCGAGAAGTTCAACGTGGCGTTGCGGCAGCACGTGGTAAAGAGTCTGGTCCGGGCGGGACATGCGGCAATCGCCCCGATGCTTGTTCCCAACTGGACGATCGTTAATTCAGCGAGGTTCTCTTATGCCTCTTCCTGGTCGGAACGCCATGCTGCTCATGCCGCCGGGCTGGGCACGTTCGGTCTTTGTGACGGACTCATCACCGCCGGAGGAAAAGCCATGCGGGCAGGATCGGTCATTGCGAGAATATCCGTCACCCCAACACCCCGACCGTATGCAGACCACCATGCATACTGCCTTTACTATGCTGAAGGGACCTGCGGCAAATGCATTGACCGTTGTCCTGCCCATGCCATTACCGAGGCCGGCCACGACAAGGAAAAATGCAGGCAGCACCTGGTTCGCTCCAGGGAATATGTAAAGAAAACATATCGGTTCGAAGGATATGGATGTGGTCTCTGCCAGGTCGGGGTGCCGTGCGAGGCAGGTATCCCGGTTAAGGCCGCGCGAGAAGCGTTGGAACGAGGAGAATTGCCCCCACCCCCGCCACCTTTGGCCTGACGAAGGTCGTCCGGACATTCGATCCACAGATCTCCGGGACACCTGGCGATAACTCACCCGCTTCACGGAGAACCCGCCGGTGGGCTTGGCATTGCCCCGAAAGAGAGACATGAAAATCGAAAGCTTGGGAGAAAATGATTTGCAGCTTCTTGCTGAACTGTTCCAGCAATTCCGGGGTGAAAAATCGTCACTGGAAAAAATGAAGGAAAGGGAAGCGGAGTATGGCACTCACCACAAAATTTCATGATATTGCCCTGAAAAATCCTATCATAGCGGGGTCTTGTGATTATTCCCGCGACAGCGTCGGGTTCTCGAAGATCGCCGCTTCGGGGGTGTCGGCTGTAGTCCTGAAATCGGTCACTGACGTCAAACTTTTGCAGAATCCTTACATAACCAAGATAAACTGCCTGGACACAGCAGGCATGCCCTGGAGAAAAGGTGAAAATTTCGGTGCCCTCTACTCGCGGGGAGGAGCGATGCTGAGCATCGAAGAGTGGCTGCGGGAAATCGATGAGATTGTGGCTGCCTCTGAAAAGCACGGCGTCGTCCCCATCGGCAGCATATGCGCCTCGGAGGTCCAAGCATGGGAGGAATACTCAGCCATCATGGTTTCAAAAGGTCTCCGTATTCTGGAGCTGAACCTGGGCAACCCCCACTTCCGGGCGGTCGATAGGCTGAAGACTGCAGGAGAGACATCGTACCTCGATCCCGTAAAACAAATCATCCGCTCTGTGACCGCTGCGGTCCCAGTGCCCGTGATGGTGAAGGTAAGCCCCCAGATGGGCAGAATGTTGGACATCGTTCAAGCGGCAGAAGAATGCGGCGCGTCCGGCGTGACGCTTTCTCACCGCTTCCAGGGATTGATCATCGATGTAGGTACAGGTGAGCCGCTCAGTTCCTCTTTGTTCGGGTATGGCGGACCATGGATGGCGCCGATAACAGTCGGCCATGTCTTCAGCGTTTCTGAATCGTGTCATATCCCCATATGCGCGTCCGGCGGGATTTTTCGGGTCGAGGATTTCCTGCAGGCGCTTATGGCCGGGGCCTCGCTGGTTCAGTTGACCACGGCTATGATGATTGAGGGTACCGGCGTGGTTGCGAAGATGCTGGCCGGCCTGGAGCGGCACCTGGAGGAAAACAGAATGGCGGACGTTGGAGAGTTGATCGGTTTCGCTCAGGGAAAGGCCGGTCTATACGACCGCGTAGACGGTGCCGAGGTCCCCAAGGTGATGGATACGTCCCGATGTCCGCACTGCCCGGACAAACCCTGCCTGGCTTCATGTTTCTACCAGGCCATTTCCGTAAATGAGAAAGGCATCCCTGAAATCGACGATAATTGCATCGGCTGTGAACTCTGCCTGCAAATGTGCCCCTTTCCCGGCGTATTGTCAATGCCCGGCCGCCGTTATCTCCAGCCATAATCGAGAAAAAGGGAAGCACGCGCCAGAGGGCTTCAACCGAACTGTTGAGACTCTCCACGACAGCTGACTCATACGGGCCCGTCTGAACGTTTCCTATCGAATAGGCTCTTGTTTCCTGTCATTCGGGAGAAAAAGCTGCCTTCCGGGACGCAGCAGCGGGACGCGGATGAAAAAAGACGTTCCCGCACACCGCCGACTCTCCCTGCTTTCAAATAGGCGGTGCATTTGGGATGTCCCCAAATCCGCCATCTAATTTTCGCATCATGAGTTTCACCGGGTGACTTGGCGAAATCCCGTCTTGGCGGAAAGATGATGCCTTGATGGTGGATCAGGGATGTCCAAA
>CAZHBJ010000266.1:0-3098 GCA_964530445.1 uncultured Ignavibacteriaceae bacterium | reverse complement strand
AAACCAGATAAAGGCTTCAATACTATTCTGATTAAAAAATCAGATTCTAAAAATTTTTTTATAATTTTTATTTACTTTAAATAAGGTGATGTATAAAAGCTCAAGCCGGATTATTCAAGAATCTGTAGGATGATTTTTGTGAATAGAATTTTAAGCTTATAGGAAAGTTGCAAGCATTTCTTCACAAATAATAGAAAAATTAAAATATAATGAAGGTTAAGACCACCGCCAAATAATAACGGGTCTTTGCAAGTCCACCTCCCAACTTCCGGATCATAATCCCTTGCACCAAACCTTACTAGTTTGGTATTAGTGTCATATAATCCACCCGTAAAAGTAAAATCTGTAAATTCATTTTCATTCAATTAAGATTTATATTTGATAACTTATTACCTCTTATAAGGAATTCTTAATTAAATCATTAAAAGAGCTTTCTAAATTTTTTTATTTTGTTGATACCTCTAAATCTTTGAGAGGAATCATTTAAAAAATCTATCTTTTTATAAATATTATTACTAATTAGAGTATTAATTAATTTATATGCCAAATCATAATTCTTTTGTTTATAATATAAGCCTGCTAAACAATATTTACTAAATGACGAATCTTTATTAGCTATTAATTTATAATCTTCAACAGCCTTATTAAATTCATTCTTCTCTTCATATGCTAAACCACGCGTAGATAATAAAGTTGTAGTCGATGAAGTATCTAGTTTTAATAATTCGCTGCAATCACTAATTACATTACCATATTTTTTTAAATTTTCATTAAAAGTTAAGCTTAAGTAGATCCATTTTGTGTTTAATGGATCTTTATGTTTTAAAATATTTACATAATGAAATGCTCTTTTAATTGAATCGGCTTCGAAAAAATATATAGTAGCTTTAATTGCATAAGCAGATAAAAGATTTGGAGATAATTTAATTGCTTTATTAATATCATTAATATTTTGATAGAAATTTGACGGTTTAATCGCTCTAAAATAATATCCAAAACCACACGTAGAATCTAATTTTATTAGTTTATTAGCATAATAGACCACTTTATTAAAATTGTATCTATTATCTTCAATTAAAATGATACCTAATGTAGCAAATTTATTAAGAGAATCATTTAATAGAATATTTTTAAAATTCTTTTCTGCCATATCACATTTTTTTAAGGCAATGTAACAAAATCCCTTTTCAATTTGCAAATTAACATTCATAGGTTTTGATTTTAGTTCAAGATTAATTTTATTCAATTCTTCATTAATAGAACTAATATTAACTTTTTGATCAATTATTCCAGTAATTATATTATTGTATATATTATTATAATTAAAATTATTTTTTTTATTAGAACATCCTAATATAATAACAAGGATAAAGGGAAATAATTTATTTTTTCCTATGAACATAAATATCAATCCTTTCTTTTAAAGATATAATTTTACGAACTGCAACTGGATCGGTCCAAATCCATCCTTGTAAGACATTTATTTTTTTATGAATTATGTCTAAATCACTTAATATGGATTCTAACTCCTTATCAGAGATATTATAATCCTTAGGGTTAATATTAGAACATTCAGAAACTTCTTTTTTCCCATTTTTATATTCTTTATATTCTTCATATAACTCATTAATTTTTTCGATGGTTTCTTTTAATGTTTCCAAATGTACATTTTGTAAACCATATGGATCAAATTTATTTATCGGATCATTAACCACATATTCATAAAGATTACTTAACCCACCATCAAATAAAATTGGGTCTTTACAAGTCCATCTCCCGATTGCAGGATCGTAATCTCTTGCACCAAACCTTATAAGTTTTGTATCAGAATCATAAAGACCCCCTGCAAAGGTGAAATCCGTAAACTCGTTGCCATTTTGTAAAGAACTAATGTTTCCAAATTCATCATAATTCATCTTTTGAACAACCGCTCCGGTTACCGTATTAACAATTAATCTAACAGAACCCAGATGGTCGGTAATAACTCTGTACGTTGTATCATTTTTAACAATGTATCCTGGACCATAAAATACTTTTACATTATTTGCAGAATCTAACTCAGCAACCGGTAAAAGACCATTCGAATATAACCATTTTTTAACAACAGTACCATTAACCAGTTTTGCTATTCTCCGGTTCTGCCCGTCAACCAAATATTCAATTAATGTGCCGTTTGGTAAAGTTACTTTTCTAAGGTTACCGAGGTTATCATATTCATATTTTGTTGTATCTGTACCGGTAATTTTTTCCTGTAAATCTCCTCTTTTACCATAAACGTATACTGTATTTCCGTAAGTTAGCATCCTATCCTGGTTATCGTACGCTGCATTCACCGTATCGTTATTGCTTATATACTTTATACGGTTGCCGTTTTGGTCGTATACATATTGTGAAGTAACTACTCCGTTCTTTTTAACCTGTACTAGATAGCCTATTGTATTGTACTCATAATTATAAGTATTGGTAACTCCCTTTATAGTTTCCTTAAGGCTTGTTATTCTCCCTAAAGAGTCCCTTGTATAAACGGAATTATAAAGTTTAGTTGAATCATAATTATATGTAGAGCTGTCTACCTCTCCGTATGCATTGTATTGATAGCTGCTGTTTATATTACCGAGAGCTGTTCCGGTAACTAGTCCGTTTTGCGCGTTGTAGCTAATTGATAGATTTCCGGTGTTATAATTAACGTCAATAAAAAACTTGTCGTCTTTAATGATTTAACCAACAACAAAACTGTTTTCTTAAGTGAAGGCGATAAATATAAAGATATCAAAATTAAATCTATAGATGTTGAGGAAGTAACTTATTTAGAAAACAAGCAAGAAAAAGTTATTAAGCTGAAAAGATAATTAATTGATAGGATAAAGGGGTCATTCTTAGGTCCTAAAACATTAACCCACCCCACCCTTCCCTTGCAAAGGGAAGGGCTTTTAATAGGAGATAACTTAACATTTGCAATCTTATCTAGAATAAGGAAAGTATAATTGAATATTAAAAATAATGATAGAATGAGAAATGTATAGATATGACTGAAAATAAGCCTTTCCCTTCAAAGGGAAAAGCCTGCCAGCCTATGGCTGGGTTGGATAGGGTTCTTC
>CAZHBJ010000265.1:0-3117 GCA_964530445.1 uncultured Ignavibacteriaceae bacterium | reverse complement strand
GATGTGTCAAAATCAAAAACAGATTTATTGACGGCTCAACTTGGCGTTGTAGTATATCTTGATTTTGCGAAAATTATTAATCCTACCGAATAAATTATGATGGCAGAGGATTTTCATTTAGGCTTTGCTCATGCGCTGAAGGCTCCGGCAGAACTTCTTTAATCTTAGCAGCAGGAAATAATCCGTACAAAGAAATTTCACTTCCTAAAAACCAGATTTTTATCCAGGTTCTTGCCCAAATAAGTATTTGCTGAATTAAAAACATAATAAATATTGTAAAGCCGGAAACCATTCCTATTGCACTATCAAGATAAAAATAGATTAAGAACAGCACTATCGGAGCTATCAAAATAAATAAGTATAATAAATAAGTGCTGAATAAATGTCTTATTACAAATTTAACAGACAGCCAGATAGACTTTAGAGATTTGCGAGAATCATTGTTAAAGAGAATTATCTTAGCATAATCACCCACAATTAATAAAAGGATAAAAAAGAACAAATAAACAATTACTCCGATCAAAACTATATAAAACAGCACAGCTTCATTCTGAACTGCAGCCGAAACCATTGTAACTATTGCAGCCAATGGGAAAAACACTATTAATGCAAAAATTACTTGAAGTATTAATAAATAAATTGAAAGTCTTAAGAATCTGAAAAAAAAGACGGAACAATTTTCAAAGAACAATCTTGCTGAGAATTTTTTGTCTTCTTCATTCAGTATTTTAAGAACACCGCCTGCAAAGAAAACCGTAAAGATTAGATAAAGGACCCCAAACCAAAAAGCAGCAGATACAAACGGGCTAATTGCATGACCGGCAGTTCTAAGAAAATCAGTGTAAGTTGTATAGTCAAATCCTTTAATCATGGAATTGATATCCATGGAATTGCCCGCAATTTTATTTATTGTGGCATGGAAAGGAATTGCAAGCAGCAAAGCAAAAAGAAATGTGATTGCATAAATTACTGTTGCCATTTTCTTTGATTTTGCTGCCGAAACGAACCCGGCATTATAAGCATTAAATATCTTCATAATTTTTTATTCAATAATTATTAAAAAAGTGTCCCGAATGTCTGCATTGTATTTTCAATCCAGAAAATAAACTTTGCAGCATACTTGGTAATTGACGTTTTCTTAGGCGCTAATGTATAGCTGTTGTTAATAAGATTTACATCCATTGGAATTTTATTGTAAGGATCTATCTTAGCCCAAACGACTTTGTCGGGTTTATCATAAATAAAATCATGTGCCCTGTCTTTACCATCCCAATGTTCCAGAATTTCTTTACCGCTTTTAAAATGAACCAGAATTTCTTCGGGCACTATAACATCGCCTAAACGCTCTACCACAACTTTTGAACGGTAATTCTGTTTATCATCTTTACTTCTTTTAACTTTATAAAAATGTTTTACGCCGGCACTGTCATAAGCACCTCGAGGCTGCAGAACTCTGGAAACAGAAATATATGCAAGCTTATAATCACAAACATCTGTTCCATACAGAACTTCATTAAAAAACCAATCCATATTATCACCCAACTTATTCCCCAGATCCTTTTTAACAACTTCATTTACAATTGCTATAAAATCTTTTCCGCATGGGTGTTTAAATTTCCACCGTTCAAAGTATGTGTGCATAATATCATCCATAACTTTTTGTCCGACTAATCCTTGCAAAGTCATCATCCAGGTTGCTGTTTTGCTGTATGTAATTGAACCATAATCATTATGTTTAAAGTCCCACGAGTTTTGAAAGTCGGGCGAAATTTTCGGATCACGCATTCCGACATAAGATTCTCTTTGTTCTTCAAAATCACCAAAGTGAAAACCTCCAAGATTAAAGAAAGATGTCTTCTTACCATAATAATGATCCATAATCCTGGTTTCGTAATAAGTGTTAAATCCTTCATCCATCCAAGCTTCTTCAAATTCATTTGTTGCAAGCATTCCCATAAAATAATTATGCCCAAATTCATGGATTACAACATTTTCGGTTAACTTTATTCCATCAGGAATCCCCCATAAACAGCCGGCAGTAAATAATGTCGGATACTCCATTCCAGCGGCTCCGAACGCACGGAACGGCGGATCGACAATTGTAAGATTCGGATAAGGATATTTGCCGACATATTTATCAAAATATTCAAGGGCATCTTCAACAGAATTTATATGACGGTCTGCCTGCGGAAGGTGCTGCGGCTGTAAAAGTACTCTAATCTTTACGTGTCTCCATGTTGCATTTACTACTTTAAATAAAGGTGAAGCTGTCCAAGAAAAATCAATTACATCTTCGGCATGATAAAATAAAGTTTTAGTTCCGTCACTATTTTGGACTTCATTCTGCAAAACACCCACAGCACCAACAACATAATTTTTCGGAACAGTTATGTGAACATTATAAACGCCGAAGTCTGCATAGAATTCCGAATTTGCATGATACTGATGACAGTTCCACTGACCTTTAACAGCGTACCGCTCACCGGCACGTTCATAAACCCCGATTTTAGGAAACCACTGTGCAACCATAAAAAAATTATCGCTGAACCCGCTTCTTGCAAATACCTTCGGCAGTTTTGATTTAAACTTGATATTCAAATTAATCTCTTTTCCCGGAAGTACGGGCTTACTTAGCGGAACGCTGATTACAGTTTCGTCATCGGCATTATTATCATCCGGATGAATATATTTTATTTTGTTGGTAAGATCCTCTCCATCTTTCACTTTCATAGAAAGCACATCGATCCATCCCCAATTTAATTTCGAACTCGTATTAAATTGATCGCCGCGAAGCTGTCCGCCGGATTCTTTTATAAAAGTGGAATTAGTATTCTTAAATGCATTTAAATACAAATGAAATTCCAATTCACTTATTTTATCTTGGGAAGTATTTTTCCAGTACAACGTTTCTTCCCCTGTAACTAATTTTTTTTCTGGATTAAGCTTAACATTCATATCGTAATTTGCAATTCTATTGCTTAACGGCTTTTGAAAAATTACTTTCTGTGCAAATGAAAACTTAAAACATGAAAAAATAATTGAAATGAAAAATAAATAGGCAGAGATTTTAGATTTGGAAGACATCATATCTTTAGCCGCTTCCTTTGTTGTTGCTAA
>CAZHBJ010000264.1:0-3121 GCA_964530445.1 uncultured Ignavibacteriaceae bacterium | reverse complement strand
CTTCGGCTTTAAATTATATAAAAGATTCTTGGAAGAAAGTTTTTCCGCAAAGTCCTTATGAATATTCATTCTATGATAAGCATTTAGAAATGCTTTATAGGTCGGAGACTAAACTTGCTTCTTTATTTGATATCTTTTCAGGCCTGGCAATTGTAATTGCATTCCTTGGCCTCTTTGGGCTTGCTTCTATAAGCACAATTAAAAAGACGAAAGAAATTGGAATACGTAAAATACTTGGCGCATCAGTCGGATCAATTATTACAATAATATTTAGAGAGTTTATTATTCTTGTCTTGCTTGCAAGTGTTTTAGCCTGGCCTATTGTATGGTTCGGTATGAACAAATGGCTTCAAGCTTTTGCATATAGACTTAATTTGAATATATGGCCGTTTTTATTAGTAACGTTTGTATTAATATTTACATCTTTGATAATTATTTCATTAAGAGCAGTAAAAGCCGCAACAGCAAACCCGGTCGAAGCATTACGATACGAGTAGTATCGTAATGCAAATATCTCGACAAGTCGGAAGACGAGTCGGATGAAGAGTTTGAGGTATGAGTAAGAAACGCAATGCGCAGAGTGCTTATTGCAAAACAGCGAAAGAGGAGAAAAAATTATGTTAAAGAATTATCTGAAAATCGCATTAAGAAATATAAAAAAATACAAAGCTTATTCATTTATTAATATCATCGGGCTTGCAGTAGGCATTGTTTGCTGTATTTTAATTTCGCTATATGTGCTTGATGAACTTAGTTATGATAAGTTTAATAAAAATTACAGCCAAATATACCGTGTAGAAGCCGAAGCAAAAATTGAAGGTAGAGATTTAAATATGGCGCGTACTCCGGCTCCTCTGGGCGCAACGCTTGTAAACGAATTTCCAAATGTAATTCAATATGCAAGGTTTATGCCTACGTCAAATATGTTAATTAGGTACAAGAATAATGTATTCAACGAAACAAAATTCTTCTGGGCGGATTCGACTTTGTTTAATGTTTTTACAATGCCTTTTATAGAGGGGAATCCGAAAACGGCGTTAGTTCAGCCGCATACGGTTGTGCTTACCGAATCGCTGGCAAAAAAATATTTTGGAAATAAAGATCCGATGGGAAAAATAATGAATTTTGAGGACGGTACACCCTACACAGTAACGGGAGTTATTAAAGATTGTCCTGCCAATTCTCATTTCCATTATGATATGTTTGCGTCTATGTCCAGCGCTGAATTCGGTAAAAGTAATTTTTGGTTCAATAATAATTTTTACACTTATATTGTTTTAAGGAAAGGTGCTTCCGTTTCAAGTGTTGAATCAAAATTTCCCGCGTTAATAAAAAAATACGGGGGACCTCAGTTGTATAAGGCTACAGGCGTGCCGTATGATGATTGGCTAAAGAAAGGTAATTCTTATAAATTTTATTTAGAACCGATTACTTCAATTCATCTTTATTCGCATTTGGAAAATGAGCTGGAGCCGAACAGCGATATCAAGTACATTTATATCTTTTCAATTATAGCACTTTTTATTCTTTTAATTGCCTGTATTAATTTTATGAATCTTTCTACCGCCCGATCCTCTACAAGATCCAAAGAAGTCGGGGTAAGAAAAGTTCTTGGTTCTAATAAATCGCAGCTTATAAAACAATTTCTTGCGGAATCTTTTTTACTTACGATAATATCTTTTTTTATTGCCGTAACATTGGCGGAGATACTTCTTCCTGCTTTTGAAAGTCTTGCCGGTAAACAACTTCATACAAATTATCTTAACAACTGGATTACAATTCCTGTTTTGCTTATTACTATAATAATAGTCGGTTTAATTGCCGGAAGCTATCCTTCGTTTTTTCTTTCTTCATTTCAGCCTGTAAAAGTATTGAAAGGTAAAGTTCGGGGTAATAAAGGAAACTTATTAAGAAGCGGATTGGTGGTATTTCAATTTGCTATTTCTATTGTCCTTTTTGTAGGAACATTTATTGTCTATAGTCAGCTGAAATATATTCAAAATACAAAGCTGGGATTCGATAAAAACCATATATTGGTAATTCAAAGAGCCTGGGCTCTTGGTACTAATACAAAAGCATTTAAACAGGAATTAATTAAAAACCCGGGTATTATCAGCGCTTCAAATACAAACGATTTACCGGGCAAACCTTTTAGCGAAACTCTTTTCCATGCGGAAAATTCTCCTGCATCAGTGAATAAAATTCTTGTATTCATGTCGGCAGATCAAGAATTTGCAAAAACAATGGAAATATCGCTTAAAGCGGGACGATATTTTTCAAAGGAACATCCGTCGGATTCACTCGCTGCCGTTGTTAATGAAAGTACGGTAAAAGTTTTGGGGCTCAAAGATCCTATCGGTAAAAGAATTTATTTTGTAGGAAGAAAAGATCCCTTCACAATTATAGGAGTACTAAAAGACTTTCATTATGAGTCGCTGCATGAAAAAATCCGGCCTCTTGTAATATTGCCTAAAAGAGGATTGACTGCATATCTTCCGGTCAGGTTAAGTTCAAATAATATAAATAGTACTATTGCCTTTATTAAAAGCGAATGGAAAAAGTTTGTTCCCGGAAAACCTTTTGAATATTATTTTTTGGATGTTGATTTGGAACATCTTTATCAATCGGAGCAAAAAATCGGTGAAATTTTCACTGTGTTTTCCGTACTCGCAATATTTATTGCATGCCTGGGTCTATTCGGACTTGCAGCTTTTACCGCAGAGAGAAGAACAAAAGAAATCGGAATAAGAAAAGCATTAGGTTCGTCCGTAACCGGGATAATATTTCTACTTTCCAAAGAGTTTACAAAGTGGGTTTTAATAGCAAATATAATTGCGTGGCCTGTTGCATACTTTTTCATGAATAACTGGCTGAAGGATTTTGCATACAGGATAAATATGAACCCTTGGGTTTTCCTTTTATCGGGAGTTCTTACTTTGGTTATTGCATTATCAACGGTTAGTATTCATGCTGTTAAAGCAGCAAAAGCAAACCCAATTAAATCTTTAAGGTATGAATAAGGCAGCCTAACCCCCACACCCCCTTCCCGAGAGGAAGGGGGCTGAGTTCTTTTAAAATGTTGTATTATCAATAAGAGGAATAGTTAGAAAATTTTGTTTGA
>CAZHBJ010000263.1:0-3167 GCA_964530445.1 uncultured Ignavibacteriaceae bacterium | reverse complement strand
AGTAATGTCAGCTTGATACTGCTTCCAGGTCTCTTCATCGAAAATATACATAATCCTGCCGGCTATCTCCGTATGTCTGCTTGGCTCAAATGATGTTTTTATACCTGTTGTATAAGATCTATGCAAATCTAGTGCAACAATATCGGCAAGCATTACCGGGAAATATGTTTTGAATGGACGATTGACCGTTCTTGGAAGTCCTAAAAATGCATGAAAACCTCTTGGATATTTTGAATGGATGTGCCATTCATAGGTACTTAATTGTTTAAATTTTTCTATAATGCCATCTTCATCAACATAAACTTTTCCTAATTGCATTTTTACTCTTTCAAACAGTGTATATATTTTAGGTGTCGGTAATTTGAAAAAAGATATTTTACGCTCAAATAATTTGTAAAATACTCCGCATTCATATTCCATGCTATGCTCTTCAAATAGCTTTCGTTCTGCTTTATCAGTCATATTATACGCTAAGCACATATTATCCTTCAATTCTTTATAACTTGTAATTATTACTTCTGTCCTAGTAATCTCAATTCTAGGATAGTACTATTTATATAATTAAAATAAAGTTTACAAAAATCAAAAATGGTGATATTAGTCTCAATTCTAGGATAGTATGCATCATACTGTAAAACATGGTAACAGTTAGCACTTCTTTCTAATTTTATTCTGCAGTTTTCGTACTTTTCCCGATATCCTCATCGGCAGCTGATTTTATTGCTCATTTATTCAACATAAAAACTAAAAGAAATTCTTAAGACTTATTCCTTACATGCAACTATTATATTGTAAATTTAAATTGACTACTAAAACTAGATCTTTTTGCTAAGGCTATTCTATACAAAAAAAGTACTAAGAAAATAGTACTTGTGCTCAAAATGATTTTGTTAAGATATTTCTTTTATAAGCAAGAACACCTTGAATAAGTGAGCCGAAATGGGATGACCAACATTAAAATTTGTAAATTGCCGAGGCAATCCGCCAGCCAGTGGATGAAGTCGACTTGAACTGCTTTGTTAGTTCTTTTTTCTTAATTGTTCTTATTTTGAATAATCTATTACCGAAATATTTTTTTGTAAATAAGTGCGAATATACCTGTACCAATTAATGCAACCTGGAAAATAGTATTTAATCCGTGTACCAAGGTTTTATCCGCAAAGCCGATTATTATGCAAATTATCCCCAATGCATACCGCAGCATACTAAATTCATTTATTCCCGAATAATCAACATCATCCATTGCGTACATTTTATGATCGACGTAAGAATGTTTTTGAGGATCAGCTTCACTTGTCATATTTGTTGCATTTCCGCAGAACGGGCAGAATTCTTCCGTATCATAATATTCTTTTCCGCATGACAAACACTTAATAACCTTTGCAGAAGGCTGCGAACTAATATCGTGAATTGTCCCGCATTTAGGACATGTAATTTTCGGTTTATTAAACCCGAAACCTTCGGGAATCTTTATTTTTAATCCGCAGGTACATTCGATAAAAGAATAACCGTTGGCTTTCATTATTATATCCCTAATCATTCTTTTTTTACTTTTTTCATCGGTAGCGGGTGCGGTAGCCACAGCCGCAGCTGCAGCCAAAGTCGCAGCAGCAGCCGCAGATCTGAGAGGAACTATATGAGTTTCATTTAAATAGGTTTTGGGAATTAGTGTCTTGTCGCTCTTTCCTGTATCTTTTATTTTATTATATGCTTGTTGAAAAAACCTTAAGTTAGCTCCTTGTGACATACTCCTTAAGATTTTTATCCTTTCTTCAATAGGAGGATGAGTTGATTTAAGGCTGGAAAATTCCATTCCGTTTTTTTCTACCGGATTAACAATAAACATCGGATTGGTTATTTTATTAGGTTTTAAATACGGTAACCCCGCTTGTGATATTTTTTCCAAAGCCGAGGCTAATCCTTCGGGATATCTTGTAAGCCTTACTGCTGTAGCATCCGCAAGATATTCTCTTCTCCTTGAAATAGCAAAATAAAATAATCTTGCAAGGATAGGCCCTAATATTGCGAATAATATTGCTAATAATAAAAATGTAAGTCTGAATAAACAACCGGATTTGGAACTTCTTAAATTATAACGGCTGGTAAATGAAGACGAATAAAATAATCCTTTTAAAAATAAGGTTGATATTAATGTAACACACCCCAGCATTACTCCCGCAAAAGTTAAATATAAAGTATCTCTGTTTATAATGTGGGATATTTCATGTGCAATAACTCCTTGAAGTTCATCCCTATCTAATAATGTAAGTAATCCTGCTGTAACAGCAATAGAGCTATGCTGAGGATCTCTGCCTGTTGCAAATGCATTGGGAGCTTCTTCACTAATAATATAAACTTTCGGCATAACCGGCATTCCCGCTGCAATCTTCATTTCTTCTACAACACTAAAAAGCTGCTGATTAACTCGCGGAGTTACTTCCGTTGCGTAAGCACTTGCCAAGAGGATTGAACTTCCCTTGTAATAACTTACAAAGGAAAGAATGAACCAAACAAATACTGCGCTTCCAAATCCAATTAGACCGCCGTATTTATATGCAAAAGAGCTGCCGATTAAATAACCTAAAAGTATTAAGCAAAATCCCATCGCGATAAAGAGTATAAAGGATTTCCTTTTATTTGCCTCTATAATTTCCCACATATAAATTTATTTTCCTTTTTGAAATGCTAACGGCCTTGGGTATAACCGGCCGCCCAGAACAAACGGCTAAGTTAAAAACGAAAAGCCAATTATTAAGCCGGAGGTGCGTAAATTTTTTCGTATGCACCGGAGGTAACTTTATTAATTAGAACGATTCCGTTGAACAAGAAATTTGAAGCGGATCATCTACTATGAAAATCTTAAAAATGCCTAGTGCGTGTACGCTGTAGGCTTAAAATGCTTTGTTAGGCAATAAGATAGTGCAAATTTTTTAATGAATAACTTACATTATTTAATTCATGATATCAAAATTTGATCCCGAATGATAATGAAGAAATAAAACCAATTAAACCAATATCCGTTACTTCATATGCTTTGTCAGTTCCTGTTATTGATACTTCCATTTGATCTTTAGGTATAATCCAAGCCCATCGGTAACCTGCTTCAAGATTAACATAATAGTTTCCTAAGTTAACGGAAGTACCGATTGTAAACTGAGCACACGGTC
>CAZHBJ010000262.1:0-3204 GCA_964530445.1 uncultured Ignavibacteriaceae bacterium | reverse complement strand
GATCCGGAAAATTCCGGGATTAATAATATCACTGTAAACCGGCAAAATGAACAGATAGAAAAATTGGAGACCGAAGAATTTTTTCATCATATAAATATTTTCAAAATTCAGCTAAATCAAAATGAGGTTACGTTATTTAATTATTTGATTGATGAAAAATCAAGACATGAAATTGCCGAGGAAATAAATTTAAAACTTAATACATTAGATACGCAAATTAGAAGATTGCGAATCAAATTCTCCAGGTATTTAATAAAATCAGGTTATACCGGGAAAATATTTGATAAATACAATTAAAATAAAAAATACTTTTTGAAAGTATTTTGTAAAAACTCTAACTATATATGTAGTTGAAAAAATTTTATTATGGAAAAATTTGTTAAAGATTATTCAAAACAACTGGAAGATTCCGGGCGGCATTTAACTTACAAGACTATTGCAGCTTATATAAATTTATATAATGATTTAAGTTTTAAAGAAATAAATTTCATCGAAAAACATATAAATAGCTGTAAAAATTGTTTTAAAATATTTGTTGATGTGTTTGATGAAGATTTTGAATTTGACGATAAAACCATATCTTTAAATTTTCAGCAAACAAATGTTGATGAAAAAAGAAAGATCTATCAGAGCAGTGACGGTAGTATAGAAATATTATTCAGTAATGAAAACTCTAAAATCGGATTAAAATTCCTTCAATTACCTGAAGACCTGAGGAACCAAAATTTCAGGATAAATGTAGGCACTGAAGTATTAAGAATTTTATCTGCTCAAGAAAATAAATTTTATTTTTTATATCAAAATATCAGCATTGAAGATATTCAAGATATAAATGTCGAGATTCTTAAAGTTTATAATTCCGGAAAAATAATTTCCAAATCCGGTGTGAACAAATATTATTTTATTGCTGCAGCCGCGGCTATAATAACCATATTCATCATCGGTTATTATTATTTTAGTCCCTTTAAGGAAGAAATTACCACAGTTAAAAACAATAAAGTAGAGGTTGATTCGTCTTTAAAAGGGAAAAAAGAATCATTAGGAAATCATTTAATAACGGAAAGTAAGACCGGTAAAGAAAACTTTAAAACAAACCCTGTCCTTGAAAATTTCATTCATAGAAATATTCGTTCTGAAGAAAAAGGAATTGATATTATATCTCCTCTTCCCAATGATACTTTGAAAGTACCTTTCGAATTTCGCTGGGAATCAAAACTAGAGCGTATGCCGAAGAAGGTTGTTATTGTTAACAACAAAAACAAAATCGTGTGGGAGAAAGTTACTAATGGTGATAGTTTAACTTTTCACGGTAAATTGAATAACGGTTTGTATTACTGGAAATTATTTAATAATAAGAATTTAACTGCAGTATCGAAATTTTTCATTCTAAATAAAAAAACTTCTAATCTCCGACTAAAATAAACGGGCCCCATTCCAACGGATAAGAATACTTGCGGTTTTCAATTAGCTTTAGTTTGGCTTGCCTTAATGCCGATGAGAAGCTTTTACCGTTCAATATTTTTCTATAAAATTCTATCATTAACTGTGAAGTTGATCTATCCGCAACCTGCCATAGAGAAACGATAACATTTTTTGCACCTGCAAATAATAATCCCCTTGTTAAACTTATTATCCCTTCACCATTAACAATTTTACCAAGGCCGCTTTCACATGCACTTAATACTACAAGATCGGCATTTAAATTAAGATTATATATTTCATTAGCATATAAAATGCCGTCTTCCTTTTTTTCTTCATTCGTAAAAAGTATCCCGGATAATTTAGGCTCTTGCTCATTAATAAATCCGTGAGTAGCTAAATGAATAAAATTGTATTTCCTAATTTTATCGGATTTCAACAGGTCTTCCTTTGCCCTGGCCCGGAGAAAATACTCTGCATGTTTATTCTTGTTAAGAAATAAATTCGTAATTCCTTTTACTTCTTTTTCCGTTTCAGGTAAGGCTGAATATTTCTTTTTACCGACAGTAATTGACCTACTTGCATTTTGAGAAATTAAAAGGGAATTATTTAAACTATTTATTCTATTTTTTCCTTTTTTGTTTGCGTCAAAAACAGGTGCTATTCCTATAAATTCGTCTTTGTTAATTTTCTTTGAATGGAGTTTTGCTTTGGCAAGCAACGAAGATGAAAACTGGTAGCTTATATCATACTTTTTTATCAAATACGGCAATGTAGAAAAGTCGGGTGTTTGCTGTTTAATTTTCTTAGATAGTAGTGCTTCAAACGGCAGATAATTAAGTATCCCGTCCGGAATAATATAGATTTTCGATACATCTTCCAGATAATACCGGCATGGTTTGATCAAAATATTATAAAGATTATATGATGCTTTTAAATATCCTTTAAAATCAAGATTTGATAATGAGCTTCGAAAAGTTTTAACCAAATCATTTACCGGGTATTTCAACTTAATTCTATCTATATAAAAATTGTCTTCTGTTATTGTAAAAACATATAATTTATCTTTGAAAATATAATATTCAAGAATCGCATCGTTCTTCTTTAAAACTTTCTGAAGATTAGAAACCTTAACAACATTTTTTGTATACTTTAAATCATGATATTTAGGATAATTCTGTTCGAAAGTCTTTTTTAATCTGTCGTATCTTTCCTGTACTTCAAAAATTTTACTTTCATTTTCCGCCACCGAACTCGAATCATTATCTTCTTCCGCATTCTGAAGTTTTGATATATAAAAAGATATCCGGGATTTGATATTTTTTTCAAGCATCAAAAGTGAATCCGGAATATTCGAATATTTTTCCGCTTCCGATTCATTAATAGCTTCGAATAATATTCTTGCCTTATTTCTTTCTGTAAAATCAAAGGCAATTTTTTTATAATATTTATTTTGAGTTGTTGTGTATAACCGGAAAGCTGTTTCCAGTCCCTTTCCGTTTATATCGGACAATTTTTTACTTAATTGAAATTTTGATTCATCGCGGAAATATTCACTTCGGGAATAATCGGAAGCCCGCGATGCAATTTGATAGTTCAAAAGAGACTTAAGGAGATCATTTTTATTGTGCGAGAAATTTAAATACTTTTCGTAATATGCCGCGGCTTTTTCGATTATTGCCGTAATAAATATATTATCCTTCGGCATTTGCCGGTAATTCGCTTCATCTGGTGAATTTACGGAAAGTATTTTTTTGTATGTAAATGTGAGAGCTGAGTCATAAT
>CAZHBJ010000261.1:0-3225 GCA_964530445.1 uncultured Ignavibacteriaceae bacterium | reverse complement strand
ACAAAATAATTGTACTTAATAAGAACACAAATGTCCCTATTATTCTTCTTGTCAACTTAGTCATTATCCGGCTCCGTTAAAGAAAAATTTTGGTTTAATCAATTGTTACACATTCTAAATTTATATTGAACAATATTATTTCAAATACTGAATAATTATCCCCGATCCTGTCTTTATATGATATTAGTTCCCCGGCAAATATACGAGTACTCTCCAATTTATAAAAATAAAAATTCAAAGTAACACAATTTAGATGCAAAAAATTAAATTTTGTTCAATAAAATAATCTAAAAATTATTTAGCAGGAATTACTATTCATCTTTATCAAGAAAAAATTGATTATATTTAATCATGTTGTTATTTTTTGTGAAAGAATTTCAATAAAATAAATTCTTTTCGGAACGCAGGGGTTTTATATATTCTAATTTCTAATTGCGTTTTATCCGGATAATAGGGAAGGTAGGAATGACAAAAAAAATATTTTTAACCGCAGCTTTAATAATATCGTTTCTTATTACAATTAAGGGCCAAACCAACTCACCTCAAAATCTTAATAATCGTTTAAAAGATAAGAGCCTGGGAATATCATTTATTAAAGAAGGGAAAGTAACACAGTCCGGCAGTACAACTTATAATATAGTTTTATCTTCATCGGCTACTGCACATGTATCTGCTGTTAATAAATTGTTTGTAGATTTACCGGGAAGTTACGGGGGAAGGGTTTATCTTGATTCTCCTGTTGGAGAAAAAATTATGCATAACAGAATTTTAGTTGATTCGATAAATACGGGACAGCAGAAATTAAAACGAGAATACTGGGCTGTATACGGCGGAATGGGAATGTGGGATTGTGTTATTAACTGTTATACTTATGTAAACGGAAAATACTATATCGTTTCTATGGTTCAAGATACAATGATGGGTAAACCGGGTGAAATAATTAACGGGAAACAAATTTCATCAAAAGAATTAAGGATGAAAATTTTATCTTCACTGCAGGATACAACAAATATCTCGGTAAAAAAGTTTAACGGTTTACTTGCTTCTTTTCAGATTCAACATTAATGATTAAGGAATTTAATAAATGAGGAAATCAATAATCTCAATACTATCATTTGTTTTTATCATACAGTTCTATGCATTAGCTTCGGGGTCTAGTATAAAGCCGGCCAAAACTACTCTTGAAGGGAAAGGGATGTACCTTTGGCATATATGGACAGCTGACGGCGGCGGTAAAAACCTGAACACATTAATAAATAAGCTGAATAATGCCGGAGTTACATGGCTTGTAATCAAAATGGCTGATGGCGATAGTTATTATTATCGTTCGGGAAAAAGCCTTTATGATTGGGCAACTACTAATTATGGCAGCATGGATAGTGTCATATCAATATTTCACGCCAACGGTATAAAGTTATTGGCGTATCAATATGTTTACGCCACACCACATTATTGGGGTAACCAAGTTTCCGAGACAGATGTAGCAAACTCAATTTTAAGTGTAAAAGGTATTGACGGTCTTTTAATTGATGCCGAAATTCAGTATGATACCCTTGCTTCCCGTGAAGCCGCAGCAAAGGCATATTGCGATAGTATTCATGCACACCATCCTGATGCATATGTTGGTTTAACTTCCTGGGCACGCGTTGACGGTCATAATACATTTCCATGGCAAGCATTCCTTGACCGGGTTGATGTTAATATGCCTCAAACTTATTGGGCAGCCAGATCAATAACTCCTTCTAGTGAACTTAGCACTATGAGCGGTCAATTTACTTTTTGGACTAATAGATGGATTAGCCTCGGGGATTCGGCAGCAGATAAACCGATTATGCCGCTTGGACAGGGAGAAGTTTTTTCTTATGGGAATGATGTAAAGCAGGGAGAAATAAAAAACTTTTGTATTTTGTCTCAGTCGACTTATAAATATCCGGGAGTAAGTTTGTGGGAATACAGTCAAATTACTCATTCTTATGTTTGGAATGAATATGCTGCCGCCTGGCAGATAACTTCTGTATCAGACCAATCAAATAATCCGGGTAAATTTAATCTTTCACAGAATTACCCCAATCCTTTTAACCCTACTACTACAATAAATTATGTAGTGCCTAAAAGAAGTCTTGTTATTATAAAAGTTTATAACATTTTAGGAAAAGAAGTTGCAGTGTTGGTGAATGAAGAAAAACCTGCGGGACGCTACAGTATTAAATTATCTGCAGATAATTATAAACTTGCCAGCGGTGTATATTTTTACAGAATGCAGGCAGGTGATTTTGTTGAGACAAAAAAGTTTATTCTGATGAAATAATATAGATAACAAAGCCCTGTATTTTTTAATTATCTGGATGCCCGAATTTTTTCGGGCATCGTTTATATGATCTAAGTAAGAACTATTTATTAGTAATTTCGTAATATTTTAATAAAACAATAAAATGAACTATCCTCTTGTAATTTTAATAATTTATAAATTCCGCAAAAATATTTTTTAATACAAAATCTTCCAACATTTTCAATATTCATAAAGTTTTATTTTATCAATCCCGATATTATTTTTATCAGTTATTGAATTCATAAATTTTAATTTTTACATTTCTAATGGATCAAACATTTAACTATATGAATAATATTTCAACGCCAAAAAAAACCTTGAAGAAACCAAATGTATCAAGCGAAACTTTTTCTAATTTGACTTACATTGATAAATTAATAAATGAGCTTGATATATTAAGTACATTTTATATAGATAGTTGGAAAATCAGCGATGAATTACCTGCAGATCAAATTATAATAAATCCATATAAAATTAATTTTGATGATTCAAACTGGGGAAAAATTAACCTTAATGAAAAAATAAATAAAAATTACTGCTGGATTAGAAAAACAATTATCTTGCCTCAAAAGGTAATTAATTCTGTAGTAAAGGGTAAGGTTACATTTTCTATAAACCTTCTTGATGCAGGATGTATCTGGATAAATCAAGAATGTAAAGGATACTTTTATAAAAGCGGAAAATTTATACTAACCGAAAATGCCAAACCGGGGGAAAAATTTATTATTGCAATAGAAGCATTTAATACAAACGATAAAATTCGGTTTGCTCATGCAGAACTAATCTTTGAAGATTTCAATACGGAAACACAAAAAATAAAAAATTTTATTTTAAGTCTAAGGACAGGGCGGAAACTGTTAAGTTTTGATACATATCAGACAAGTTTTAACTTAGAT
>CAZHBJ010000260.1:0-3231 GCA_964530445.1 uncultured Ignavibacteriaceae bacterium | reverse complement strand
TTTGCATGCGGGAGAAAAGCACGCTGATCTCCTCTTTTGTCAGCACGGCCGTAGGCTCATCCATAATGAGAATTTTGGAGTCATGAATCAGTGCCTTCACTATCTCTACAATCTGCTTTTGGGCCACACTCAGTGAGTCTACTAAAGCATCCGGGGGAATTCTGCTGTTGAGTTCTTCGAGCAGTTGAACGGTCCGGCGTTTCATGGAAGTCTTATCGAGCAGCAGGTGCTTTCTGATCTCACTGCCGAGGAATATATTTTCAAACACGCTGAGTGTACCTATCAGGTTAAACTCCTGCGGCACCGTGCTGATGCCGAGCTTTTTGGCCATGATAGGGGACTTGACCTCTATTCTCTGTCCTTCCAAGAAAAGCTCGCCCGATGTGGCCTGGTAGATACCGCTGAAGATTTTAATCAGAGTGGATTTCCCGGCACCGTTTTCACCGATGATTCCGAAGACCTCTCCGCCGTAGAGTTCCATGTTGATGTCGTCGAGAACACGGACCCCTGAAAATTCCTTAACCATAGCAGCAGTGGCCAATACCGGATCGCCCATAGTTAGCTGTTCCATGACTGGGTTGACTGGCAACAAAACGATACCAAGGCCGTGCAGATTCGGATGCCGGTCGATCGATACAGGGTTCCGATCCCTGTCCATTGCCCGGCCCGCAAATGCCCGATATGTTGGTGTTGGACACGAATAACCCGCAATCTGACAGATTTCTCCTCCTAAATCAAGGATTAATTTTCTGGCAAAACTTATTTTGTGGTTCCTGCCATGCGCCGGGCAATGAATTGTATCAAGTTGATTTTATAACATAAGTAATAAAGCGTTTGAATAACGATGTTATTTGCAGATCAAAGGGAATCAATATTTTTCTTGCCTGACATGTGTGTTCCTGTTACTAGTTCAGATTATGGAGCGGAACATCAGCGGCTGCAGGAAGGGTTAATCACGTTAACTTGCTGAAATTAAGCAGGTATTTTCTATCAGGCCGCAACCGGCAAATTAAGGCGGGCTGATCTGCCGGGCCTAATTAGTTCAAGTTGTGAATTAAATGTTCGATTTGACGGATCATCATCTCGCTCTGTGAGAAGCAGAGGCGGGCTCTCTATGAGGTGGAAATAAGGAGGACGAAAATGGAATATTTTCCAAAAATAAGGGATAAAATACCTTTTGAAGGAAGGGCGTCCAAGAATCCCCTGGCCTTCAAATACTATAACCCCGAGGAGATCGTGGGTGGAAAAACAATGGCGGAGCACCTTCGTTTTTCGGTCGCGTTTTGGCACACGTTTAAATCCGACGGCAGAGATCCTTTCGGCGATCCCGCGTTTAACCGGCCCTGGATGCAGAGCAGGACTCATATGGAACGGGCTGAGCATACCCTCAATGCAGCTTTTGAGTTCGCCCGGAAACTGGGAGCCCCTTTCTACTGTTTCCATGATCGCGACATTGCTCCTGAAGGGGAAAACTTCGCCGAATCCTGCAGGAATCTTGAAGTGATGGTGAAAAAGGCCTCGGTCCTCCAATCTGAAACCGGCATCCGGCTGCTGTGGGGCACAGCCAATCTTTTCGGGAACTCTCGCTACTCTCATGGAGCGGCGACCAATCCCGATGCACATGTTTTTGCCTACGCTGCAGCTCAGGTCAAACATGCCATCGCCGCAACAAAGGAACTTGGAGGCGCCAATTATGTTTTCTGGGGAGGGCGGGAAGGCTATGAAACACTCCTCAACACAGACATGCAGCATGAAGAAGAGCAGATGGCGCGGTTTTTTCACATGGTTGTAGATTACGCCCGGTCCATTGGGTTTGAAGGACAGTTTCTGATCGAGCCGAAGCCAAAAGAGCCCACCAAGCACCAGTATGATTTCGACGCTGCCACGGTACTCGGTTTTTTGAGACGGTATGATCTGCTGGATCATTTCAAACTCAATATAGAAGCCAACCACGCCACTCTTGCCGGACACTCGTTCGAACACGACCTGACCGTGGCGGCAATCAACGACAGGCTGGGAAGCATTGATGCCAATGTGGGCGATCCATTGTTGGGTTGGGATACTGACCAGTTTCCGAGTGATCCTTTGTCGAGCACTCGCGCTATGCTGGTGGTCCTGAAAACGGGCGGGCTGGGGAGTGGAGGATTGAATTTTGATGCCAAGCCTCGGCGGGGTTCTTGTGACGAGATGGATCTGTTTTATGCTCACATTTGCGGCATGGATACATTTGCCCGGGGCCTTCTGTCCGCGCAGAAAATCATTGATGACGGCATCCTGGATGATTTTGTCCGACGCCGTTATGCCAGTTATGAGAGCGGCATCGGCCGGGAAATATTCTCGGGGAAGGCCTCCTTTGACACTTTGGAGAAATATATCCTTGAAAGAGGTGAACCCACGCCTCAAAGCGGTCGCCAGGAAATGCTGGAAGGCATTCTCGGAACCTATATAGTCTGATGCTCTGGAAACAAAAAGGCAGCAACACAAAGATTCCAATACTCATGTCAGGCGTCAACAGAGGGATGATATGCAGGAGGATCAATTATACCTTGGCATAGACAGCGGCACCCAAGGCACCAAGGTCATTGTGTACAGCAGGATGCGGAGCAGCATTCTTGCTTCCGCCTATGCAGAGCATCAGATGATAGAAAACAACCAGGGAAAGCGGGAACAGGATCCTGCCTGGTGGCTCGAAGCGTGCGAATCCGCGATGGACACGGTGCTGCGGAACAGGGCTGTCAAGAGAAGCCACGTGTGCGCCATCGGGGTTTCAGGGCAGCAGCACGGCATGATTGCCCTGGATGCAGAGGATAAGGTAATACGCCCTGCGAAGCTGTGGTGCGATACAGAGACGTCTTCGCAGTGCGATGCCATAACCGAGAATGCCGGAGGAGTGGATCGTGTGATTTCGCTCACCGGTAACGCCATAGCGGCCGGATTCACCGCTTCAAAGATACTCTGGATGAAGCAGCAGGAGCCGGAAAATTACGATCGCCTGAGAACCATCCTGCTGCCTCACGATTATATCAATTTCTGGCTGTCCGGCGTGAAACGCACCGAGTGCGGCGACGCTTCGGGCACCGCCTATTTTGATGTCCGGAAGCGGAGATGGTCTAAAGAGATCCTGACAGCGATCGATCCTTCCGGGAAACTCGAGGCGTGCCTGCCTGAACTGATCCGGTCTGATGAGCCGCTCGGCACCATTCGACCGTCCGTTGCCGAACGGTTCGGCCT
>CAZHBJ010000259.1:0-3234 GCA_964530445.1 uncultured Ignavibacteriaceae bacterium | reverse complement strand
AACTTCATAATTACCCGGCTGCTGTTGTTTATTTACTAAAGTTGTAACTTCTCTTCCAAGAATGTCGTATACTTTTAAAGTTACCAACTCACCCCTTGCCCCTCCCGGGAGGGGAGTGCGTAATGACGAGATGGAATATCTAATTTTTGTTGTTGGGTTAAACGGGTTAGGATAATTTTGGTAGAGTTTATAACCAGATGGAACCGATGCATTATCAACCTCATTTACAGAGGTTATAGTTTCTCCCCCGCTTGTGGTTTTTAAGATTCCGTGGCTTCCTGCTAAATACCCGGTATTTTCATCTGTAAAAAATAGAGAAAAAATTCCTGCAGCAGGCAGTTCATTGGTTAAATCATGCCAGCTATTTCCACCGTCTGTTGTCTTATATAAAATATGATCATGCATTCCAAAAGTATCGGAGGTACAAATTGTATAACCGATGCTGTCACTAAGAAATTGAATCTGCTGCGGTTCGGTATAATCATCTATTTGTGCATCTGTCCACGTATCCCCTTTATCTGTAGTTTTAAATATATGTCCTTTCCTTCCAAAGAAACCTGTAGAAGAATTAATAAAATTAACTTTGCTATTTAAATCTTCATAAAAACCGGGTGTTGGGCCAAATGCAACAGCCAGGGTATCCCAGTTATCTCCTCCGTTAGTAGTTCTGTAAAGGGTAGAATAGCCGGATGCAAATCCAAGATTTTCATCAGCGAAGTAGATATATTTTTTATCAAACTTATCATTACGGATGTTTAGAGGAGTCCACATAGTTCCTCCATCGGTAGTTTTAATAACACCATCGCCTTTAGAAAAATCTCTATAAACAGCAAAGCCGAGAGTATTATTAACAAAATAGACATCCTGAAAAAAAGGATCCCCAAAAGTCGGGTCCGGAGGGATTCCGGAATTTACCTCATTCCATGTTTTTCCCCCGTCAGTAGTTTTAATAAATTTAGAGCCGGTAATAAACCCCGTCATATCATTAATAAAAAATATAGAAGAAACGCTGGCATACGAAGGTGAAAACGAAGTATCGGAATAAACAACATCCCAATTATCTCCTGCATCGGTAGTTTTATAAACGTTTAGTGTAGATAAACCGCTTATCCCGGCAGCATAGCCTACAGAAGGAGACGAAAAATAAACTGATGAAACACCGGGATGGTCATCGCTTATTTTAATCCAGCTCTCTCCGCCGTCAGTTGTTAACATTATTAACCCTTGCGCCCCGAGAGCATAAGCAGAGTCGGCAGAGACATGAGTAATGGAATAAATATAATTATTAATAGAAGCGTTGCCTTTTGTCCAGGTATCTCCTCCATTTTGGGTATAATATAGTTCTTCTCCAGAACCACCACCATAATCAGTTACTCCAACAATAACATTATTATTGCTGCCGGCAGAAAGAGACCTAATAGCCTGGTTTTGCGGCGCGGCGAAAACAGAATCCCACGAATCGCCATTATCTGTACTTCGGCACACTACATATTGATACGTCCCGGTTTGAAGCCCATATGCAAATATTGGTGCATTTTGTTCTCTTTTAGTTATTTTACCGGCAGGACTTTGACCCGGAGTAACATCGGCAAACTCAAAGATGATTGGAAGAATCCAGTTTAACAGAGGGGTCTTAAAATTAATAAAGTCAGTAGTTGTTCTAATTCCATTATCATTTTCTGTTTTACTTTTACCAAATAGAATGTATGCTAGTGCGGGAGTTCCACCTTCTATTATAACATCATTAATTTCATCAAATTTGGGAATGTTGTGGTCAGTAAATTGCTTCCCCCCGTCGGTTGATGTTATTATTTTCCCATGTCCCGGTATATAAATCATATTATTGTTGTTGTCCACTGCAACAGAATTAAATTGTTCATCAAATGCAGCAAGTTGTTTGCTTTTACCATCTGCAGAAACAGAATATAAGTATGATTTCCCTGTAATATTGTCTTTGATAAGCACCAATAGACTATTGTTAATAGGATCATAAACAACTCCACTTATATCTATTTCAGGCCCCATGTTTAAGTTGGTAAATTGCTCTCCTAAGTTTCCGGAGTTTATTTTATATAATATACTTCCTTCTCCCCCAGCTAATAAGATATTATTGAAACATACTAACGAAACATAGAAATGAATTGCCGGATGATTATTATACCACGATTTCCAGGCTTCATTATTTTGCTGCGGAAATAAATTGGTCCCTAAACAGGAAAGGATTACAAAAAGAGTAATTTTCTTTAACATAGAACCTCCTATTAAGTAATATTATTATTCTAAAGATTGTTGATCCGTTTTCTCTATAGTTTGATCGGAAGCTAAAAACTTTCATCTTTTTAAAAAATTATATTTTTGTTGCATTTATGGACTTAAAAAGGTACTTTGTAAATAATTTACCCCCCCCCAATTGATTAGCGTGAAATCATAAATTTATAATTCGTTAAAAGATGAGTTATTTAAAAATCAGATTATTTATTATTTCCATTATTTTTATTACCGGAAGTGCTTTGTTCTATCCGCAGAATAAAAATCAAATTGATAATGGAAACACGAAAGAAAATATATATTATCATGTTGCCGACAGTCTTTGGCATGTTGCAAAATATGATAGTTCCAATCTTTATTTTAAAAAAGCGGCTTCGATTTTTAGAAGGAAACTGAATTGGAATAAATTTGTTGATTGTTATTGGAATATTGGAATTAACAATAACTACCTGGAAAAATATGACTCTGCCCAATATTATTTGGATAAAGCAATTGAAATAACAAAACAAAATATTGTTGATAAAGATTCGGTACTTTTGAATATCTACAATTCAAAAGGAGTCGTATTTTACAGCCTTGGTAATTATGAGGAAGCATTTAAGTTTTATAAAAAAACATTGGAAATAAGCCGGAAAAAATTTGGCGATGAAAGCACTACGACTGCGGAAGGCTTACACAATGTAGGTTTAATCTATTATAGATGGGGAGATTTAGGAAAAGCAAAGGAATATTTTAACAAAGCACTTTCTATCTGGCTCAAAAAGCTGGGTCCCAAGAACAGAGTAATCGCATATTGTTATACCAATATTGCAAACGTTCTATACTATGAAGGAGACGTTGAAAAAGCAATAAAATATGATGAAAAAGCTCTGAAAATTTGGAAAGATAAACTGGGTGAAAACCATCCTTTTGTTGCTTACAGCTATAACAACCTATCAAGTTCATATCAATATTTAGGTAAACTTA
>CAZHBJ010000258.1:0-3244 GCA_964530445.1 uncultured Ignavibacteriaceae bacterium | reverse complement strand
CATGACGAAATGAATATACTGAATAATGAATATCCGTATAAGGAAAGTGTATGGAATGGGGAAAGCATATCTAAGTGTTCCTCCTAGCACTTGCTTCTTCCTGCGCAACGGGATGGAGTCCTGGCTATGCTCCAGCAACGCAAATAGTATAACAGAGACTTGACATTGACATATAAAACAATTATATTACATATTTAGAAAACGGAAAGGAAAGCAAGTAATGGATATAAGTAAGATTAAGAAATTACAAACGGCAGATTCATTAGCACGTACTGCCGAATACAGGATAGCACGTAAGAAGCGTGAAAAGGAGGAGGAATTTTATAATACTTTATTTGATGTATTATATAATTCTGCTGAGAACGAAAATTTTTTCACTTACATAGATAAGTGTGTATTCGGAGAATATGAAAGTGAGGCATTACAACTTTTAACTGATAAAGGTTTTAAGTATGAATTAATTGAATTTCAGACTGATGCAGGATTGCCTAAATTAAGTTATATAATTTCTTGGTTTCCAAACGAGGAAAAGCAGGAGGAAAAACAAGAAGAACAGGAGAGGGCAGTTGATACAAAGGAAGGAGTTACTGATGCAGATAGCCATTCAATTTAATAGTAATATTTCAATGGAGATGCAGCCTATATATAAAATAGAGGATATATTGCCTGATGATATATTTTATATAGTGAGTAATTCTGAGGTAGGAGAGAATTTTCATAAATTGGAACATGAATGTAATGACATATCGGCATACAGAAAAGCGGAGAATGAGTATAGGACTTTACTAGCGTCTGTCTTATCAGACAGTCGGTTTCACAATAGATATATAAATTAAGTTATGGATGCATTAAAAAATAACATGTTTCTCATACAGCACTCTATTAAGAATGAGGTCAATTTAGAAATATTAAAAAAATTATGTTTTCTCCATAATACTATAATGATGTATTTAAATGAACCTTTTGATTTGATATCATTGGATAATAGTTCGGGTTCTGTAATACTTTACAAACCAACTAAAGATGAATATTTTTATGAAAAGTATAAGGATGATAATGATACATATTGGCCATATGCATTACTTATAAGAATTGCTTATTCTAATCATAAAATAACACAGAATGAAATGATAAAATTGAATGAAATATATAAAATATTGCAAAAGAAAATGAAGGTTAAATGAAATATGCTATAATTGACATATTTAAAAAAGATATTGTATTGGAACTTAAATTTATTGATACAAAAGGGGTAAATAAAAAAACAATTCAATTAATGTATAGAAATTGGTTCCACAGGTGGTATTATCAGGACTTTACAATAGAGTATATAAAAAAGGAATTAATAAAAAATAATTTTGATGAGATGCAGATATATTTTTATACGACTTTAAATGCAACAGACATTCATCGTGAAGAAACAACTAAAATAAAAGCATGAAAGCAAGAATAGAAGTATATGAAAAAGAAATAAATCTAGTATTAGTAGATAGTACTAATATTGAGATAAATTGCTATTCTTTTTTATTTAAGAGCAAAAAACAAGTAAAAAAAGAAAGACCATTTATAGTATTAAGTTTATTAACTTTAATGTTAAAATATAAATTAGTATATGATGGACTTGTAGAATATACACTTGATCATCGGTCGTTTCCAAAACAAGTTTTATTAGATAGGGATTGGAATTAAATGAAAATATATAAAAATATAGAGGAGATGCCGAAGGCATCTGCTGCGCAGCCAGAAGAAGAAAGTAATATAAATAAAAGTAATGAATATATACAGGGATATAATAAAGCTATATCTATTTTATCTAAAAATAATATGGATGAAGCTAAAAAGTTATTGGAAAAGCAAAAATATACATTATTATCTATTACCAAAGGATTGTAATGTCTCGTACATAAGTAGATTGCACAAATATTCCAATTGATTAGTTTAAAAATTTGCGGCAGGATATGGAAGATTGCTTTTTAATTTTCTGCATGTGGTGGATTATGATTTCCAAGCTTGCGGCAGGATATGGAAGATTGATATTTAAAATCTCTGCATGTGGCTTTCCTATAAGAGGTACTATATATATGATAAAAATTCACACTAAATTGTATAAAGATGTAATATATGTTTTAATATATAATGAACAAACATCTTCGAGAAATTATAATTATATACCATATAAATGGTACCATCGCAAAAAAATAAGAGAATATCTTAAAAGAGCGGGAATGAATATAGATATTATTGAAGCAATAAAAAATAATATACTTACATATAAATTTACTAATCGAAGTAAGTATTATTTACTTAAATAAAGCAGCTATAGATTTAATAAAATGATCTATATTTCGTTAAATTTACGATATATCGCAGGAGCCCCTTATCTCATCGGTATTGCCTTTGCTAACCAGTCTTTCATTTTTACAATGCTTTCAAAATTTCAATACTCTAATATAATACTTTTTTTGTAATTTGTCAAGCGTAATCTAAATTATTTTTAGGTCATTTAGTAATGACCTATTCTATAATATACCGCACTCTTCCATTATCTCGGCGGCTCTGTTCGTCCAGTTTCAATTTGTATATACAAATATACAAAAGATTAAAATAAAAGTCAAATAAAAAGTTAAAAAATTTAGGTCATAAATGTCTGACCTTAAATTAATTTTCATTATACTTGACATTCTATATATTATTAAGTAAGTTGAAATATTGAATCATGAGAGATAAAAATGAAAGAAATTAGAAAAATTCCATTAAATACAATTTTTAAGATAAAGAATAACTATTGGATGATTACAAAGGAAACTCCTCAAAATTATTTCAATGGTACATACTATTTTAGTGTAGTAAAATGTAATAAGAATGGTAAAGCGTTCAAACAACAAACGGGATATTTTGCAGAATTTCTCTATAAATCTATAGATGCGGGTGAGGGTAATACTTTAGAAAAGGAGGATATAACACTGATCCGATTGGGAGGAGAGAAAGAAAAAGTTAAATATACTCATTTAGAACGTGGCATTGTAAAACGCAGAATTACTTATTTAATAGATAGAATTGCACATGATACACACGAATTAGAATTATTAGAAAAAAAGTTAAAAGAAATGAAATAAAATGAATAGAGAATTATTAGAAAAATATGGATTCAATAAAGAGATAGAATTAATAGAAAACAGGCAATGCCCGTTGTGTAGTAATAAAATCAATATAAATGATTTTAGAGATGAAACTTCCTTAAAAG
>CAZHBJ010000257.1:0-3295 GCA_964530445.1 uncultured Ignavibacteriaceae bacterium | reverse complement strand
ATAATATATTTATAGTAGGTTACGGCTCTACTACCGGTCCCGGAGGACAATATACAAGTCTTGTTTATCATTACAATGGTGAGGATTTTCATCTTTATGAAAACCTAAAGATGAGTGATGTGAAATTTTATGATGCTTGGATGAACGAAAGTGAAGTTTTTATAGTTGGGCAAACAAATAAATTTCCGCAGAAATCAATTATTTTACATGGAAAGTAAAAGTATTAGTACAAAATTGATAAACCTACCTTCGGTAGGCAAGCTTGCACCCGGTGCGTATGAAAATGAAAGTTATACATCCGGCAGCTGCCGGACTTAATCTTCAGCATTTCGTTTTTAACTTTGTTGCTAATTATGTACAGCAGCTTAAACGCAACGATGTTAGAGTACATATAAAAGGGCAGTGATATGAACATAAAAGGGAAGCTTAAAAAGATCATTGAAAAAAATAATGAACAATTTATAAATACAATTCTTTAAGCAAGCTCAATTGCTATTATAAACCATCAAAAAGAAAAACCGGGAGCTTTTAAAGATTCAGTATTAAATTTCTTCGGACTATTAAAATAATCTGATTTAATATTTTATCTAGCAAAATAATTTCAGGTGATTTAAAAGGAGGTAAATAATGAAAAATGCACTACTGCTTTTTTCGGTATTACTTTTACTTTCCGCATCAAAGCTTTTCCCGCAGACATTGAATGATTATTTATCCGCCGTAAAAGGAGATACTCTTGTAATTAAAGATTATTATGAAATGAACAACCGGCCGAACTCCTTGGCGGAGGTACTGCGCCTGGACACTACGGATGTGCCTGAAGGACGCATATACGAACTAAAAGCCGGCGGGTATTATCCGAACTACTATATTCAAACCCCGAAACGTTCCATAGTCATAATAGGACCGGATACCTCAATAATTGTTAACAACAAAAACGCTGAGTTGCCCCCGCCGTTAATATGCGATGCAGCTGGGGTAAAACAATCTGAAATGAATGCGAGCATTCAAGTTAACGGTAACCTAACTATCAAGAATTGCCGGATTATACCTGCGGCAGAGGACGGTTCTACGGCAAAGATTTTTGCGGAAGTATCCGCATCGAACCTTCGCCTGCTTTTTGACAACTGCCTTTGCGAACATATAACAGGAGTATTGGTTTATTCGGAGTACCCCGGTTGCGATTTTATATTCAGGAATTGTTACTTTGTCAATATGAGCGGCTATCCTTGCCGGCGTGACGGCGGCGTGTTCGACAGCTTTGAAAAACAGGATTCGCTGCTTGTTGAAAATTGTACTTTTATCATGGCCCAGGGAAATGTCTGGAGATTAAGAGCTTACCCTTTTAAACGTATCTTTTTTAACCATAATACTTTCATTAATATGGCCGGTTCGGTGTTTATGAATCTCGGATACCAAAGCAGAATGTATGTTGTAAATAATATTTTCATAAACTGCAATATACAGCCTTACCCGGGTATTCATACAATCGATTATGGTGAACAGGATCCTGACCGGCAGCCGATGGGACTTATTAATGTATACCAGGACAGTGCCGACGAAGCGAATAAAACACCCAGAATAATGTGGTGCGGTTATAATATTGCATATTGGGACCCGATTTTTGATAACGTTATACAACTGGTAGATTCCGATTCGGTAAACGGCGTAACAACATGGATGACTCAAATGCTTTTAATGAATTTGCGAACCCGGCAAATGTTTGATAATAAAACTAAATATCCTTATTTAACCGAAGGCAGCTGGTTAAAAGATAAACCGGATTTCACAGATTCCAAAGACCTGCTTTCAACCCAATTGACCGTTCTTAAAGATTTTGCTATCGCAGCTGTGGATACAAGTAATGCGGTTGTTTTACCCGACTGGCGATTGATAAACACCGGTCCGGATAACTTTATTTACCCAGATTGGCCGGTTCCTGTGGATCTGGCATACAGCAATCCAGATTTAATTACCGGTGGCTTAAGCGGTTTTCCGGTAGGTGACTTGAACTGGTTTCCTGCCCAAAAAGCCGCCTGGCTGGCCCAAAGGAATGAGGAATATGCTAACATAGATTGGATTTATTACGATGCTGTAAAAGATCCCGGAATTCTCCCTTCAGAATTCAGACTTTTACAGAATTACCCCAACCCGTTTAATCCAAGCACGAAAATTCAGTATGCAATAAGCAGTAGGCAATTAGTTATTTTAAAAGTATATGATATGCTTGGTCGGGAAGTTGCAACGCTTGTAAATGAAGAGCAGAAAGCCGGTAACTATGAAGTAGAATTCAACGGCTCTAATCTTGCCAGTGGAATTTATATATACCGGCTTAAAGCGGGGAATTTTATAGCTACAAAGAAAATGTTATTGATAAAATAATGAAAGAGAGAATTATGCATAAGTATAAAGCTATCCTATTATCTGTTGCTGTCATTATTTTGTCACTACAATGCAATAATCCAACAGAGCCGATAAAAAATAAAGATCCAAGAGAATATAGCTGGACGATTGATACTTTGTTTTATCCGGAAAGTATCCAGACGCGACTTGCAAGAATTTGGGCAAGTTCTTCTAATGATGTGTATTGTGTTGGAACCTCCGATGATGTTAAAGGGCAAATCTGGCATTTTGATGGAAAGCAATGGACAAGTATGCACATATTTATGGGATTTGCCTACACTCCTAATACCGTATTTGGTTTTTCTTCAGATAATGTTTGGATAGCGGGCCAAAGAGAATATGATAATCCCAATCCTCCTCCAAATTTTATAGATTCCAGCTTTGCAATGCATTATGATGGGAGTACATGGAAACGGGTAACAACTCCTAAAGGAGATAGAATAAATAGTATTTGGGGCAGCTCGCCTAATGATATTTGGTTTGGCGGATTTGACGGAACTAAGATTTTCCATTGGGATGGAGTTTCAATAAAAAGTGATTCTATTCCGTACTATACACCTGAAAATACTCAAGTCATTTCGATATACGGTAGTGCTTTAGGAGAGGTTTATTTCCTTCTTACTGCGCCTTCATGGCAAACATACCTATTTATGTTCAAACAAAATAACTGGAGTGTTATAGACAGCAGTGCATGGTTTAGAAATAATGTTTGGGTAAGTGATAAAGGAAATATATTTGAAAGCGGTCAAGTTGGTTTTTACAAGTGGACGGGCAGCAGCTGGGATAATCTACTCGGATGGTTTGACGGTTCCACAATCGGGATTGCAGGGACCTCTGAGAATAATATATTTATAGTAGGTTACGGCTCTACTACCGGTCCCGGAGGACAATATAC
>CAZHBJ010000256.1:0-3385 GCA_964530445.1 uncultured Ignavibacteriaceae bacterium | reverse complement strand
ACGGCTCTGTTCTGGATTCACTGCCGTAATTAATATATCCTAAGTTTAAACCGAATGTGTAGGGTAATTCGGGCGTAGGGTTCCATAATAAAAATTGTAAACTTCCTCCAAAGCCTGTACGCTTTACATTTTGTTTGAATTCATTCATGGGGAACCCCAATGTAAAATTTAATCCGAATGATTGAGGAAAACTCAGATTAGAAAATAATAATAAGACGATAGCCATAACAAAACAAAATACTTTTGATTTCATTTTAAGCCTCCCGCATTTGATCGATCAAAATTCTCTTTTTAAAAATAATTTTTTTTAATTTGAAAAGCTGGAAAATTTCGATAAATGGATCATTAGCTTTATACATTGGTGTTCTAATTAATTTTAATCAAGAAAAAGTTCGAAAGAATTCACTTAGAAAGTTATTCTTTATAAATCTAAAACTCTTCCCGTTCTGCCTGAATGTTTCGGTAAATGCTGTTCAAGAAGCATAATTAATTTTTTATAAGGTACTTTTCTTAGCGTAAGAAAAGTACGAAAAGAAACATGCACTTTAAAAGAAATTCTAAAATTATCCTTCGTTCTGCTAAGATAAATGAACTCGTGGGTGACTAAAAAAAATCCATTAAGAAATCAGTGTAAATCAGTTTAAATCCGTGTCATCAGCGTTCTATTTTTCAAAAATTATTTTTTAGTCACCCACTCAAACAGCATTTATCTTTTACGCTTCACTACGGATAATTTTTTAACGAATTTCTTTTAATGTGCCAGCTTCCCTTTTATTTATTTTGAGCAGATTTCTCTTATAAAAATGTAAGGATATTTATGTAAGATTTTATTTAAGCCTTAATCCTCTTGGTACAATTACTAGTTCAAACAAATCGAAAAACCATTGAACTAATAATGCTAACAAAGCCGCAGGTATAGCTCCTTGAAGTATTAGGGAGACATCATCAAGTCTAATACCCGTTAAAATAGGCTGTCCGTATCCGCCTGCACCTATTAAAGCCCCGAGAGTTGCGGTTCCCACATTAATTACGGCAGACGTTTTAATCCCGGAGAGAATCGATCTTGATGCTAAAGGCAGCTCGACCAATCTTAACCTGGCAAATGGGGGTAATCCAATTGCCTCAGCGGATTCTCGAATGTTGAGCGGAATATCTTCAAGACCGGAAAACGTATTCCTAACTATCGGAAGTAAACTGTAAAGAAATAATGCAACAATAGCCGGCCAGGAACCAATTCCAAGCAGAGGAATCATAAAAACAAGCAATGCTAAAGAAGGTATGGTCTGGATTATTCCTACTATACTTAAAATAAATTTCCCTATCTTTTTATTTCTATGAGAAATAATTCCCAACGGAATGGAAAGTAGAATTGCAGCGAATAAAGAGATTAGAACCATAAAAAGATGCTGCTTAGTATTATAAAGAAGCCGGCTCCAGATAGTGTCCTTTTTATATTCGGTTTTAACTAAAAATTTTTGCTTGATAAAATTTGCGGCGATTTCCTGTTCGGGAATTTTGTCTATTTTAGCTTCCGCATTCATATTAATCATTTCGGAATCTGAAATACTTCCTTCAAGTCTTAAGATTGAATTCAATGCTGCCGGGTTTGTTTTTTTTAATGAAGATTTATAAAGTAAAACAGCTTTATATTCCGGAAAATAATGAAGGTTATCTTTTAAAATTTTTAAATGATAATATTTAATTTCGGCATCGGTTGAATATAAATCGACTACATCGATTGAACCGTCTTCAAGCCCACGGTAAGCAAGATCATGGTCCAAACCTCTTACATGTTTTTGCGGTAAATTATATGCTGCCCTTAGGCCAGGCCATCCGTCTTTTCTATCCATAAACTCATTGCTGAATCCGAATTTTAAATTTGGGTGATTTTGTAAATCGGATATGGTTTTGATGTTTAATTTTTCCGCTAAACTTTCTTTCATTCCCAAAGCATAGGTGTCGTTAAATCCAAGAGACTTACTTATGCTTATGTGCAGCTTTTTTAATGAATCGACCATTGCGCTGTCGGAAAGCTTTTTACCTGCAAAGATTTCTTCTTTAATTGTTCCCGTATATTCCGGGTAAATGTCTATGTCTCCTTTTAATAATGCATTCCAAACTACGCGTGTTCCACCGATTTCTCTAAGGTGAATAATATCAGAATCTTTTAATCTACCTAACTGAGTTATTATTTCGCCTAGAATAACAGACTCGGTAAATTTTTTAGAACCGACTTTAATTGAAGCTTTCTTCTCCTGCGCAGGTATGTTCGTCCTTAAGATGATGAATAATATTAATAAAAACGGGAAAAATTTTTTCAAACTCTATCCTTTTATTTATTAAGAAAGCTGCGCTGAGCAGTAATAAATTTTGTAACGAAAGCATCTATAGGTGAATCAATAAAATCGTGAACCGTTCCTGTTTGGATGATTTTACCGGATTTCATCAATACTATTTTATCGCCGAAAAAGGCTGCTTCACTCATGTCATGCGTAACAAGCACAACAGTTTTATTTAAATTGACAAAGATTTGTTTCAAGTCTGTTTGCAGTTCGAACCTAATAAGCGGATCTAAAGCACCTAGAGGCTCGTCTAGGAGAAGAATTTCGGGATCGAGCATCAAAGCGCGCATAAGACTTACGCGCTGCTTTTGTCCGCCTGAAAGTTCACCCGGAAATCTATTTAATCCGTCATGAGGAAATTTTGTCAGCTCACATAATTTCGTAACTCTGTTTTCTATTTTGGTTTTATCCCAGTCAAGATATTCGGCTAACAAAGTTACATTATCTTTTGCAGTTAAGTGAGGGAACAATCCGCCGTCTTGGATTACATAACCGAGCTTTCTTCTTATTGAATATAAATTTGATGAAGTCAATTTTTCTTTGTCAATAAAAAGATCTCCTTCATCGCTTCTAATTAATCCTGTTATTATTCTAATAAGAGTTGATTTCCCGCAGCCGCTCGGACCGATTAAAACGGTTGTTTTACCTATAGGGAATGTGAAAGTAAAATCCTGAAGGGCAGGCAAAGGACCGAATTGTTTTGAAATATTTTTAAGCTGAATGGACATAATAATCCACTATGATATTCCTAAAACGGCAGTAAACTAGAACGTTTATTTTTTTACGAAAAACTTAAATCCCCAGGGTTTTAGATTCAAACTTTCCGAGTTTGTTAAGGAAATTCTTTTGTTTGCAAATAAGTCTAAATATTTTCCTTTAATTATACCCGAATTGAATCTAACATTAATCGGTTTTGCCGATAAGTTAAAAACTACAAACACTTTATCATTATGTTTTTCTCTTATAAATGAATATACATCCTTTTCATCTGAAGAAGGAACCATTATCATCTTTCCGCCTTCGGTTCCGCACCACAATGCTTT
>CAZHBJ010000255.1:0-3402 GCA_964530445.1 uncultured Ignavibacteriaceae bacterium | reverse complement strand
AAAAATCACTATGTCATTTACTATGTCACGGTTCTGTAACTTATTATAAGATAATAACTTAACATTGGGCAAAATTACCTCTTAATCAGCAGGTCGCCGGTTCGAGCCCGGCAGGGTGCACTAAAACCCTCAAAAATTAAATATTTCGAGGGTATTTTTTTACCATGCCTAAGAAAAACCGTCCATTTTGACTCAACAAGTTTCAATTTGTACTTCCATTGTACTTCCGTTTTGGGATCTAAATTAACTTAAACGAACATATAGATATGTATTAAATTATAATAGGAATATTTTCTTTAAATTGTCTTCTTGTTGAATTTCTTTCGGAGTGTCGCTGAAAACAATTTTCCCCATTCGTAAACCGTAGATAAAGTCAGCTATTTTTAAAACTTCTTTTACCTTTTGTTCGACAATTAAAATTGTTGTTTGAAAGTTCTGATTAATTTCTTTTATGGTTTCAAATGCTTTTGTAACTAGATTAATTAATATACTGAATGTAATTATCTGGAAAGCAAAAGTGGCAATAACAAAGTAATCATCTTTTATCCTTAATGAAGGAAAACCAACTATTCCTCCAATTACGGCAGCTCCGATTACAGCTAAAAATATATTCAACAGAAAAGGACTGTTAAGTCTCAAAGCCATTAATGCAGCAATATGGGCGCCGACCCCATAGAAAGCCGCATGAGCAACGGAAAGGATTCCCGTATAACCCGCAAGCAAGTTTAGTGAATCCGATAGAATTGTATAAATTCCGATTAGTATTAGTATGTGAAGGATGTATTCCATTCGTCAGTCGTTAGTTAATAATTTCTTGTTTCTGCCGTCTGGTTGTTTTTATCTGGATTCTTGCTTCTTGTTTCTAGTAGAAATATATATCATTTGATTTATAAATATAAACTGCACTATAGGCATTATATACTATAGTATATATTTATATACATTAGTACATAGATTTCAATCTATGATTTTTTATATTATAATTGTGAGCTCAAAGCTCACAATCCCAATATAAAATCAAATTAAAATTAAAAACGGTTCATAAATAATACATCCAAAAGCGCTTATTCTAAAGTCAAGGATATTATATAAAAGTTATTTGTTTATTACCTATGGGCGATTTTAGAATTATAAGCTAAATGTTTTTTCTAACTGTTTGATAATATCCGTTATATTGAGATCCGGGATACCTAAGCTTTTACCTATGGATGAGACATCCGGATTTTCTTTCTTAAAATCCGAAATCACTTCTATTAAATCATCTTTCAATTGCTGAGGTAAATCTTCAATATTTTCATCAGCTAATATTGCAGCAAGCCGTATAATATCATTCCTGTGCTTTTTAATATCTTTGTCGTCAACTTTCTCTCCATTCTTTTTACGCTTTTTCAAATCGAGATGAGCACTGGCTTTTAAACATATAAGAGCGCCTGTAGAAGCAATCGGAATATCTTCAATTACTTCAGAGTTTTTAATAGTAAAGTCATAATATTCATCGTTTAATAAAATTGCGGATAGACTTGTTGCGTCCTCCCCGACCGGTATTGGAGTAAGGCGTGCGTCCTCACTCAGAGTTATTTCCGGCTTACGGGCAAACAGTTCTAATTGCCAGGGGAAAGAATCATCTGATGGTTTCTTAAATCTATAATAAATTTTCTTACATGTGCTTTTCTCTTTAATTTCATATTTACCTTCTTCTATAAATTCCCAAAATTTTTTAACAAATTCGGTAGAATATGCTTCAACTATTAAAACAATATCTAAATCTTTAGTTGCTCTAAATTCCAAACCGGCATTTTCCAATTGTCTGTCGCATGCAGCACCGCCGATCAATAAATAATTTTTGGAAAATTCTTTGAAAAAATCTTTGAATTTATCAAGACCTTTTACCATAAATCATCAATTAATTTTTTTAGTTCTCCCTGAGTTCGTTCATCAGGATCCTCCTTTAAAGTTAAATAAAGAGAAAGGGGATCCACAACATTTCTTTTTGCTAAAACACCGGGATCATATTTCCAAACCTGAATCGTTGTAGCAGCAGCATGTGAATCGACAAACTTTATCTTTTTCTTATCTCGTAAAAGTTTTAACGATTCAAATGAAACCGCATAAATATTTTTATTCACTTCGGAAATTTCGGTATAATTTGCAAGAGCATTTAGTCCGGCTTTATAAGTAAAATTAAAATTACAATTATCATCCGTATAAATCTCTTTTTCTATAGGATTAATAAGATATTCCTGTGCATCTTTCCAGATTAGATAATTGTTTTTTTCAAAAACCAGATTTTTCTCTTTACTTCCCTCAATTTTGCATAATTTAAATTCAGCAAGAATATTTGCGGCTCTTGTAACGGTCATTGTTCCATAGTTTAATTTTCCGGATATGGATTTAAAGTTGGTTCCTCTTATTTCATTACCCAACAAGTGATAGAATAACAAACATTGAGCTGCCGGAAAGACTTTCTCGGTTTTCTTATATGTTTTTTTATATTCTTTAATATCTATCAACAAATAAGGTAGATATATTTGTCTTCCCGGAACTATAAATGCGATTTTATTTTGAATCAGTCTTTTGCGGTTATATGGCTCAATATTATCGAATATAAAAGCTACAGGTTTCCGTATACTTTTTTCTATAATATCTGCCTGCTTTTTATATTGATCGGGTGTTAACCCTGGCTTATTTGCAAAGACAATTTCACGTCCTAAAAATTCACCAGCCATTAGATCGCGTCTTAAATACAAAGGAAGCTTATCTAACTCCTTTTGTGAAAGAATTTTTAAACTTAATTCTATCCCCAGGCTTTCTTTAATATATTTCTGAAGATTGTCCATTTTAATATTTTGATAATATCATAATATTTGCACGATATCTTTCATGATGATAATGTGCAAATTTAATGATATTTTATTAAAATACAAGTAGTTATGGCATTAAAAGTAGTTTAACTCGTTTCCATATAATTGTTATCTATTTTATAGTCTTTGGCTTCTTGCTTGTTGTTCCATTCTCCCTCCTCCGGTTTCTATTCTCCTGTTTCCTTGGCTATCTTTTGCCCTGTCTACACCTCCGCTTTTCTTATCTTTTTCCCCATGAATCCTTCAGGTTTAAACAGCAGAAATATCAGCAGTATCCCAAAGGCAATCGCCACCTGCCACTGCAAGCTTATATACCACACCCCGAAGTTTTGTACTACGGCTAATAACAGTGAACCGAGAACTATACCCATTATGTTTCCCACACCGCCGGTTATCATTACGCATCCACTCCGATAGTGGGGGTCATATCTACATCATGCGAAACAAGTATGCCTGCAATTCCCGCAAGTGCCGAGCCGTTTGCCTCAAGAAATTTTCTAAAAAAGACTTTCTTGATTAATATGCTTTGGTCTAAAGTCAC
>CAZHBJ010000254.1:0-3438 GCA_964530445.1 uncultured Ignavibacteriaceae bacterium | reverse complement strand
GAGGGCTGAAATGAAAAATCCACAAAACGAATATATAAAATTCATATTAATTATAATTCCATCAATTATAGCTATTGTTTTTGTCATAATGTTTATAAAAACAAATAATGAATTGGATCAGGTTAAAAACCAGAATGGAAATAAAATTGAAAAGCTAAATGAAAAGAAGAAAGATTTTAAAGCAATGCCCAGGGGAAAGAAAAAGTTATTACAAATGGAAAGGAATAATATTGCATTAAATAATTTTCATATTAATATGATGAGAGAAAAAGGATTAACCGATCCGGTTCAAGATATTATTACAGATTTACAAAAACATAGAGACCTAATTCCTTACAAAGGAATATCCGGCGGTAAAATGGGATTTTATAATAAGAATGAAATTTGGGTACTAACAAATAAGTGGGTATTGGCATTTTTCGATGATGGACACATCGGAGGATATTTATTACTCAAATATGTAGTTCATAACAATGGAACAATAAGCTGGCAAAAAATAGCTTCAATGCGAAGTTAAAGAATAAATATAAAACAACCTACGAAAGACAAATTCAGTTATGTATAAAATCAAATTTACATTTAATAATAAACCGAGAATTAATTTCACTGTATTAAATTAAAAGTAAAATATTATGGGCTATTATTTTATTGCCAATATAAAAATAAGAGATAACGAAGGTTATCAAAAATATATCAACAAAGCCGATGAAGTGTTTGCAAAATTTAACGGGAAATATTTAGCTGTAGATAACCAACCAAAAGTAATTGAAGGGAAATGGAATTATACAAGAGCGGTAATAATAGAATTTAAAACCGAATCGGATTTTAAAAAATGGTATAATTCTAAAGAATACCAGGAAATATTAAATTACAGGTTAAATAATTCTGACTGCGACACAATTCTTATAAAAGGCAAATAAATATTTAAACTATCGGAGATTAAAAGATGGAAACCAATGCTAAGTTAAAAAATTGGGGAGGCTTATTATTAGCAGTTTTATTCATAACGCTTAGTATTTTAAATTTCTTTCGAATTGATTCGGTTTCTCATTCTGCAAGCGATACCTTACGACCGTTTGGTATTCAGACAGCAATTTTGCTAATGGTATTTATACTTATTTATCTCTCGGCTTTCAAAAAAAGCAGTTAGTATTTATGTATATGATAAAAGCATAAAACTTATGATAGTCTAATTTCATATTTAAAATCAGAATCTATAAAAAATCAATTTTTAAATTGACAATTAAGAGGGAAACTAAAATGGGCTCATCATTTTTTAGAATTAAAAAACATTTCGCGAATATTTTAATATTCATTTCCATATTCAGCACATTTAGTATTCGAGACTTTGCACAGACAAATATTGTAAAACCTGCAGGCTTCGTATCAAATAGTAAAATAAATCAACAGCAATCCGATTCTGCAAAAACCCAATCGATAAATAACTCATTTTCATTTTATATCTGTTTTCAAGACGGTAAGGATTACAGCAAATCGATAAAAGATTTTTATTCATATAAAGGATATGATGTAAGCGGGTTCTTAAGCTTTATCGGCATCGGCGGCGACTTTGAATTTAATGTTGTATCAAATCTTTTTATTTATCCGGGTCTTTCTCTTATCTTCCAAAGGATAAGTAAAACCACAACTTATGCTTACTTAAACAATTACACTGAAACTAAGGATGAAGGTACAATTATTTTTTCGCCGGAAATCGGAGCCGACTATTATTTGAAATTCAGCAGGAATCTTTTGTATGCAAATGTAAGATTGAGATATCCCCTATTTGTATCGCCTGACGGATTTGATTTATCCGGGAATACAATAAGTCCTAGTTTCGGAATCGGTTATAGGAGAATAATGACCGGTACAAATTCTATAGGAATTGAAATCGGCTACTCAATTCTGCCCGTAACACTTAAAACAAATTATCCTTCTATAAATGGTGATAAAGATTTCGGAGGTCTTTACATTAATTTGGTTGGTGCTGTTGCACTTTGAAGATTTAATTAATATATCAGGGCAGTCATGGTCCATACCATGACTGTAAAAATAAAAGATGAGCCTAAGACATAGAAATAGTTTAACCGAATGTAATTTATTTTTTGTGACAACAACTGTCATAGGATTTCTGAATGTATTTACAAATGATAAAGTTTGTGAAATTCTAATTAGGAATATTAAGCATTATAAAGAAAAATATAAATTTACAATTCTTGCATATGTAATTATGCCTTCTCATTTTCACTGGATTGTTTTAGTAAATAATAAATTCGGAACAATTTCAGATATAATGCGGGACCTTAAAAAATTTTCCGCCTGGGATATTATGGATTACTTGAGCAAAAATAATTCTGAGATTGACTCAGAATTTAAAAAAGCTTCAAACGGCTATAATGATCAAAAGAGAAAATTCTGGATGCCGAGATTTGATGATTTAGGAATTCGTAATAATAAAATGTTTTGGGACAAGCTGAATTACATACACAAAAATCCTGTTGAGAAAGGAATTGTGTCAAAACCTGAAGAATATAAATATTCAAGTGCAAGGAATTATGTATTTGGCGATCAAACAATACTTGCAGTAGACACAGAATATGCAGGAATAAACATTAAATAATTACTATACCTGTCACGGAATGGTCCGTGACAGCCCAAAGGATAAAGATTTCGGAGGTATTTATATAAACCTGGTTGGTGTTATTGCGCTATGAGAAATTAATAATACACCTTGGCTATCATAGTTCATACCATAACAGCTGAATATAAAATGAACCTAAGACATAAATTAGGTTAGATCAAATTTAATTTATCTAATTTCTTAAAATTGTCTGTAATAGTCCGGAAAAGGAACTTTTTATTTAATTTAATATTTGCATTCAAACCTATTTATTTAATAAAATCCTAAATCAATTTTTGAAAATCTTTTATTTTAGTAATAGATTTGCATCATGGTAAAAAAGAAGATTTCCAAAATTCCGGTTGAAGAAGCAAACTATTGTATTGTTGATGTGGAAACTACAGGTCTTTCACCTCAGAGAAACGGAGTAATTGAAATCGGACTTGTTAAAGTTTCCAATCTTAAAATAATCGACACTTACCATTCAATGATAAACCCGGGGAAAGATATTCCTTATTTCATTACGCAGCTTACCGGTATTTCCAATGATGATGTTTACAACGCTCCTTTTTTTGAAGACATAGCGGATGATATTACCGAATTCGTCGGAGATGATATTCTAACTGCTCATAACTATTCTTTTGACAGCAGCTTTTTGAGAAAAGAATTCAGGTACTGCGGCAAAGAACAATTAAATAATTTAAATCTCTGTACATTAAAATTATCACGCCGGCTTTACCCTATGCTGCGAAGTAAATCACTTGGTTCCGTATGCAAACATTTAAGATTAAAAAATACCGGTGAACACCGCGCCCTCG
>CAZHBJ010000253.1:0-3514 GCA_964530445.1 uncultured Ignavibacteriaceae bacterium | reverse complement strand
GTACGCCCAGGTGGATTCGAACCACCAACCTACAGCTTAGAAGGCTGTTGCTCTATCCGATTGAGCTATGGGCGCAAATTAGCTTAAATTGAATTCAAATCAAATTTTATAAGAACAATTTTTTAAAGTCGGGGCGGCAGGATTCGAACCTGCGACCTCCTGCTCCCAAAGCAGGCGCGATGAACCGGGCTACGCTACGCCCCGATTTTTACTTCAATATTTTTACAAACCTATTTTAAAATAGGATATTAAATATATATTATAGCACTCAAAAAAACAAAGAAACATGTTTCTAATTTTTATAAATTTGTGATAAATATTTCAAGAATACAGCTAAATCTATTTCATTTTTATGTATTCTAATTCTTCCTTAAATTAAGAGTCAGTATTAATATTTTTCATCAATTTTTAATGTCATTTCCCTTTTATATCTCAAAGAAATATACTTTATCTAAAAAGGATTCCAGGTTTATTACCTTCATATCAACTATTTCTATTATAGGGATATCACTTGGGGTTGCCACTTTAATTATTGCTTTAAGTATATTAAGCGGATTTGCAAGAACAATCACTAATAAAGTTATTAATTTTGATTCTCACATCCAGATAACATCTTACACAGGTACATTACCGGATTATCGAAGCGCTCTTCCTAAAATAGAAAAAAAATTATCGCCATACGCAGAATCCGTCAATCCGTTCGTTTCGGAATTGGCTATAATAAGCAGTAAAATCATAAAGGACGGGGTGAACATTAAAGGCATAAGGCCGCAGGATAACTGGATCGGCGTTAAAGATGATATAGTCGACGGAAAATTTGATCTTAATAACTACTCCGATATACCATCCATTATTATTGGTAAAAAATTAGCAGATAAGCTTTTAGTTAAAGTCGGAGACAAAGTTACTATTTTTGCCTTAAATAAAAATCATATTCCTTCCCCGGAGAATTTACCTAATATTCAGAAATTTAAAATAACCGGTATTTTTGAAAGCGGCATGGCTGCTTATGATGATTTAATTGCTTATATAAATATAAAAGAAGCACAAAGCTTATTTAATATTGGCAACGACATAACAGGTTATGATATCCGTTTAAATAATATTTCCAAGATCGATAGTTTAACGGTTTATTTAACTAACAACTTAAGTTATCCTTACGCAACACAATCTATTTATCAAATTCATCGTAATATTTTTACTTGGATAGAACTTCAGAAAAAACCTATTCCTATAATTTTAGGATTAATTATAATTGTTGCGGTTTTTAATATAATCGGAACTTTATTAATGGTTGTACTAGAAAAAACAAACGAGATTGGCGTATTAAAAAGCCTTGGCGCACGTAATAGGCAAATAATTTCTATTTTTATTTACCAGGGAGTTTATCTTGCTTTGACCGGTATAATTATAGGTAATTTGCTGGCATTTATTATAACTGAGCTTCAATACCGTTATAAAATTATATCTATACCGTCATCCGTTTATTTTATGTCTACTGTTCCGATGCATATTGCTCCCGCTACATTTGTAATAGTTTCTGTTTTAACTTTTATCCTTTGCATCATAGCTTCTTTTATTCCTAGTTATGTTGCATCTAAAATTCAACCGGTATCAACTTTACGGTTTAATTAATGAAATTTGAATCCTTCATATCGAAACGTTATTTGGTATCAAAGCACAAGATAAATTTTATTACCGTAATTTCATTAATCTCAATTACCGGTATTACAATTGGAGTAGCTGCATTAATTGTTGTACTCTCAGTTTTTAACGGATTCGGCAGCCTGGTTACGTCATTTCTTATGAATTTTGATCCGGATGTTAGAGTTGAAATAATTTCTCAGGAGGGGTTTAACAAACAACCGGAATTGGATTCGGTTCTTAATAATACCCAGGATATTCGTGAATTTGCCCCATATGTAAGCGGAAAAGTTATGGCATATAAATCGGGTAAATATCAAATAATTAATTTAAAAGGAATAAAAAAGAAAACGGCTGACAATATTTACGGAATTGACAGCAGTATGATTTTTGGTAAATTTAATATTGCAGAACAAAACGGCATACCGGGGGCAATTCTGGGTTTAACTTTGGCCGACCGTCTAAATTTATTGGTCGGGGATACATTAACAATAATTTCCCCTGTAGGAATAGAACAGGCTATTACGCAATTATCATTACCTAAAACCCGGAAGTTTATTGTAAATGGAATATATAGCTCCCAAAACAACCAGTATGATGAAACTTATATTTTCACAAATTTAAAAACTGCTCAAAATTTATTGGGTTACCATAATAATATTCAAGGCTACGACATTAAGCTGGATAACACGGATCAATCATTTAAAGTGAAATCTGACCTTGAAAGAAAATTAAATTCGAGCTTGTTCAGTGTTAATACATGGTATGATTTCCACAAAGAATTATATATTGTAATGAAGATTGAAAGATGGTCTGCTTATATAATTTTGTGTTTGATTGTTGCCGTAGCTACATTTAATATACTCGGATCGCTTTCAATGTCGGTTATAGAAAAAAAGCGCGATATAGGAATTTTACGCTCCATGGGTGCAAGTGAAAAATCAATTACTAAAATATTTATGTATGAGGGTTTGCTGGTAGGAATCATAGGAACTTTAGCAGGACTTTTGGTAGGATATTTTATATGCTTTCTTCAACTGCATTATAAAATTTATCCCCTGGACCCGACGCAGTATAAAATTGATGCTCTTCCGCTTCAAATAAGAATTTCGGATTTCTTTTTTGTTTCGGGAGCCTCTATGCTGTTAACATTTTTAGCGTCGCTGTTTCCTGCTAAAAAAGCATCAAAAGTAAATCCTCTTGAGTCAATAAAATGGGAATAATCTTTAATTATTAAAATCTAAATTATTTTGATGAGCAACTCAATAATATTAAAAGCAGATAACTTAATTAAGACTTACCAGAACAATAAAAAAATAAAACTGGAAGTATTAAAATCAATTTCCCTGGAAATAGAAGAAAACAAAATTTCGGTTATTGTAGGCGCATCCGGCGCCGGTAAGAGCACTCTGCTTCATCTTTTAGGAGGACTGGATAGACCCGACAGCGGCTCAGTATTATACGATAATCAAAATATATTTAAATTATCTGATGATAAATTGGCAAAATTCAGAAATAAGAATATCGGATTTGTTTTTCAGTTTCATCATTTATTACCTGAGTTTACAGCTCTCGAAAATATTGCAATCCCGCAATTAATAAATAATGTATCGATGGAGAAGGCATTAAAAAGAGCTTCGGACTTATTAAACGAAGTAGGATTGACAGAAAGAGCTGATCATAAGCCTGCCGAATTATCCGGCGGAGAGCAGCAGCGTGTTGCAGTAGCCAGAGCTTTGGTTAATGATCCTGCAATTGTATTTGCAGATGAGCCTACCGGAAATCTTGATTCTTCAAACAGCGAAACAGTTCATCGAATATTATTGGATCTAAAAGAAAAATTTAACAAAACTTTTGTAATTGTGACACA
>CAZHBJ010000252.1:0-3541 GCA_964530445.1 uncultured Ignavibacteriaceae bacterium | reverse complement strand
TAAAATTTTTGTATGCTCGAAAGTTTGATAAAGAAAATAGAAAAATTTGCTGTTTTTGTAGCAGTTTGGAAAACATTTCTGCGGACAGAAAGTCAGCTGAACAAATCCGTACCGGGCAAAAGGAAATTTGGACTTATATTCAAAGGCTTTAATAGTAAAAGAAAAATTCCATATGATTTTAAGAAGTGGAAATATAAGGATTACATATCAGATATTGAGACAATTAAATTAACTTATATAAATCGACCATACAGCAAACTTCTAAGAGACAAGATTATATTTTCTAACTTTTTTAGAAATTACTTTAGAACACCTGAAAATTATTGCCTTATCAAGAAAGGCAAGTTTATTCCATTAAGTTTAAATTATAATGTAAATTGTTATGATCAATTTCTTAACCTGATAATATTAAAAAATAAAATAATACTGAAACCGAATCTTAGTTCTCGTGGAAATGGCATTATTATTATTGAAAAAGCAGAGGATAATTTTAAAGCTAATGCAAAAAAAATGAACTCTAGAGAACTTGAGGATTTATTAGCCGGTTTAGATAATTATTTGGCTAATGAATTTATTGAACAGGGGGATTTTACTAAAAAACTATTCCCTTTGACTACTAACACTATAAGAATTAATAGTTTTCATAATCCTTCGACAGGTGAGACCTTTCTAAAATATCCGGCGTTAAGGATAGGAACTTCTGTTACATTTCCCGTGGATAATGTGTCACAAGGTGGTATTTATGCATACATTGATGTTAACTCTGGAATATTACAAGAAGCATATCAAATTGTTCATCCTGATAAGATTAAAAAAATAAAAATTCATCCGGAATCCTCAGCACAAATATACGGAGCATGTATTCCTAACTGGAAATTAATAAGAGATTCAATATTAAAAACTGCGGAATTGGTTTCTCCTCTAATTAAAATAGTTGGTTGGGATGTAGTTGCAACTAACGAAGGTTTTGTAGTTATAGAAGGAAATAACGGCCCGGACTTTTTTCAAGATGATGGTACTAAGCTTATGGGAGATGAAAAAGATATTCAAAATTTTTTAGCTTCCGTTAATGTAAGGTGAAAATATTACTGCATTATATGTGAAAAATTCTTATTATAAAAGGCATCGGATCCTTAATATCAAAAACACCGAAAGCATGTTTGTTTAAGTACGGTTGAATCAATTGTTTTAACGGGTATTTTTCTTTTTTCCTGAATTGTATGCTTCGAACAAAATCCTTTGCCCAATCAATCCAATAAATATTTTCTTCAAGTTTAGCTTCAGCAGGTAAACTATTGTTCACCAGATGATCGTAAATAATAAACGGGTAATCAAACCCTCCTTTAATTGCCTGCTGAATGCAGCGATTTATTCTCGGATTGATTTCCATAAATTTATATTCGCCGGATTTAGAATCGAATTTAAACTCAACATTTCCATAGCCTTCATATTCCAAAGCGTCTAATATTTTTCTGGCGGCTGGTATCAATTCCGGAATATTTTTAGTTACCTGAACTCGCGGTGAGCCGGTTTCGGGCGGATCGTTCCGCACTTTTCTAGCTGTTGCTTCGCTATAAAATTTCTTATCGGTCCGGTATCCCCAATAGCTGTAGTTGGCGCTGTCCGGGCCGGGAATAAATTCCTGAATCATCACTTCCAGATTCTGCGAATTCGCTTTTTTTAATTCACTAATAAGATCCTCCATTGTGAAAACCTTCGCCATCTTTTTTCTGAAATAATTAAAGTAAGTATGGCTTTGACTGGGTTTTACCAGACATGGGTACCCGATCCTTTCTGCAAATTCTGCAGCTTCTTTTTCATCCTTTGTTGTAATATGTTTGGGGCATGGAATATCATGAAGGTCCGCTAAATCATAAACTAATTTCTTATTTATTAATTTATTAATTATCTCAATATCATTGCAGGCAACTTTAAAATAATTTTTTAACTCGGGCTTATTTTTTGATAATGTAATTAAATACTCGTCTTCAGTAGGATAAATTACTGCGCCTGAATAATCTTTAGATAACTTGATTAAACTCTCAATAAATTTTGCCTCTTGTTTTTCCGGATGAGAAAGCTTTATTTTTTTAGTAAGATATTTGGAATGAGTAGCAAAGTCCTTTGTGTCGTGATAGATTAGAATTGTATTTATTCCTCTTTTAGCTAAGGATCTAATTGCTGCCAATCCCATTATCCTGCCTCCAAGTATAATTGCGGAAGGCTTGTTATTATTCATATCACATCTTTAAATTAATTTATATGAAGCGTGAATTAAAAAGCTAAAATGTTTTCTGCCTGTTTATTTTATATTTTACAGATTGAGTTTTGATTAACAGGTTTTATGAAATCTCACGTACTAATTATTAATGAGTAACGAACTCTCTTTTATTCCGCATAACTTTAGACTTGTTTCCCACAATTTCCCTATTGATTCGGTATTTTTTAGTTCTTCAGGTAATTCAATCATTTCTTTTTTACAAAAATATTTCCCGGTAATATTTTCAATATCTCCGGAAGTGCATAAAAATACAAGTGCTTCCGAAGCTTTTGATGGTGAAATAAGTGTCCCTTTTAATATGTAATAAATGTAATGCTTAGACCATGTAATCAATCCGTTATTCATACCGATTTTAGTTGCAACTCCACCCGGGTCTATCGAGTTAACAATAATTTTAAATGGCTCAAGTATTTTTGAAAGTTTATATGTAAATAAGATTAAAGCTAGCTTGGATTGACGGTATGCAGTTTTTCTGTCATAATTAGTAGGATTTATAAGATCATTTTCCCCGATTAGATTATTTCCATGTGCGGATGAAGAAACATTTATTATTCTTGCTTTGGAAGATTTTTTTAGTAAATCCAATAAAGATAATGTTAAGAGAAAATGTCCCAAATAATTTGTAGCAAATGTAAGTTCAATATTATCATAAGATTTTTTAAAAGTATCGAATCTTGCACCGGCATTATTAACAAGAATATCTAAGCTTTCATTTTTCTTTTTTATTTCTTCGGCTAGCGTTTTTACTTCATTTAAGGAAGAAATATCCGCCTTAATAAAATCCGCATTTACTTTGTAATTCTTTCTTATTCTTTTTGCAAGGCTTGTACCGCTCTTTTCATTTCGTCCGGTTAAAATTACATTAAAACCTTCTTTCCCTAAAGCTAGGGAAGTAGCCTTGCCGATACCGGATGTTGCGCCGGTAATTAATGCGGTTTTTAATTTCATATTTGCACGTTGGAAATAGATTTTATCCTTTAAATCAATTTATTTAAAATTTAATACTAAATCCACTATTATAATATAAATATTAAAAAGTGTAGGTAAGACATTTATTTAATTTAAACTTCTTACTATTATTGGTAAAAAGAAAATTATTTATTTGAATTTTTATTATTAGATTTTGTAAATAAATATTTCTCTTTTTTATTAACTGATAATTCGTTTTTATGGCATTCTTTGGAGAACTTAGCGCTTTATTGGCGGCTCTATGCTGGTCCGGTTCGTCATATGCATTCTCATCGGCTTCTAAAATAATAG
>CAZHBJ010000251.1:0-3591 GCA_964530445.1 uncultured Ignavibacteriaceae bacterium | reverse complement strand
ATCAGCATTGAAAGATGACATCTTTCTTAAATAAAATAAACATCTATCTATTCATATATATTAACAATCTTATTTTGATTAATTACATTACAATAAAGATGTCATCTTTCTACTTCTTTTTTTGCGTAAGCGCGAGTTAATAATATAATCTATTCTAGCAACCCGTTTATGCTAACATAATGAGTAATTTCCGAATTACTCTTCATACCCATTTTTAAGAGAAGGCGGGATCTGTATGTACTGATTGTTTTGTCACTGATAAAAAGTTCACCGGCAATTTCTTTTATAGTTTTGCCCTGTGCAATTTTAAGCAATATCTGGAATTCACGGTCGGATAATGATTCATGAGGGAGATTTACTGTTTTACTTTTTAGGTTTTTGCCTAACCTTCCTGCTAAGGCTTCGCTGATATATATACCGTTTTCGGATATTTTCTTAACTGCTTTAATTAGCTCTTCAGGGGCGCTTGCTTTTGTTAAAAAACCAGAAGCGCCAGCTTTAAGTACTCGTACTGCATACTGTTCTTCAGAATGAATCGAAAGCATAAGTATACGCGAATCCGGCTGTTCAGAATTTAGCTGCTTTAAAACTTCCAGGCCATTCATATCCGGCAGTGTAATATCCAGGATAATAATGTCATAAAATTCGGAACGGGCTTTTTTTAATGCTTCGTCCCCGGTACCAGCTTCATCAATTACGGTTATATTATCGATAGTATCCAGTATTTGTTTTAACCCGGAACGAACAATTGCATGGTCGTCAACTATTAAAATATTCATTTAATTTCCCCTTTATCAATTTGTAATTTTATAGAAACCTCTGTTCCAATGTTTGCTTCCCCTTTGATACTAACTGTTCCGTTCCAGTAACTCGCGCGCTCACGGATACCGATTAGCCCGAACGAATTAGAATCATGAATCTTTTCTAATGGAAGCCCTATTCCGTTATCCTTTATATTTATATAAATTTCTCCGCCCGTTAATTCCAGTTTTATTTTAACATTTGTAGCTTTGGCGTGCCTGACTACATTTGTTAATGTCTCCTGGATTATTCTAAAAATATTTATTGACTGATGCTCTTCCAGTAATATATTTTCTGGAATAATTGAAATTTCAAAATTAATATTAGTTCTTTTTTTAATTTCTTCTGTTAACCATTCGATCGCTGCCGGCAGCCCCAGATCATCCAGAATACCGGGTCTCAGTTCTGCAGACAATCTCTGTACTGTTTTAATGGTTGAATCAATCATTTCGGACATAATTTCAATTTTGGGATGTACAACTTTTTCAACTGGTTTTGTTTCATTCTTCAACCATGCCAGGTCCATTTTTAGCGCGGTTAACATTTGGCCTAAATCATCATGAATTTCCCTGGCAATGTTACCTCTTTCTTCCTCGCGTATGGATTGTAGATGCTGTGTTAACTTACGTAATTCTTCTTTATTCTTCTGGAGTTCTTCTCTTGCCTGTTCTCTTTCAGATATATCCATTGCAATATTTAGGACCAGGTTTTCTGTTACTCTTACAAAATCCGAATAAAACCATTTTATCTTTCCTGTGGTTTTTAGCTTGATCTTATAAACCAAATTACCTGATTCGCTGCTATTCATTGTTTTAATTATATATTTTGCAGGTTCCGGGTTATTTGTAAAAAATTCATTTACTTCAATTCCTATTAATTCTCCTATTTTGCCTTTCGATTCCAAATAACTTACTTTATTCGCTGCTGCCAGAACTATCTTATTTTCTGCACTTCTTCTCCAAAGAGTGGCAAAGCCGGGAATTGATTCAAATATTTTTTGAAATAATTCTTCGTTTTGCTTTATATCGGAGTAAGCATTTTTCAACCTTGTAATATTGTGAGATATTGTTGCAATAGATTGTATACTGCCGTCGCTTTCCTTTATAGGATATAGATTATCATGGAACCAATATTTTTCCCCTTTCCATTCTAATTCCGTTTCTTCAACAATTCTTTCACCTGTCAAGAGAATCTTTCGAAATCTTTCCTCAAATTTGCGGGCATATTTTGATTCATGTAAATCTCTAAAATTTTTCCCTATAACATCAATCTGATTGAGGCCGTATTTAGACGAACCATTGTAATAGATATAATTTCCGTTTATATCCTGGATAAAAATCAAATCTTCTGAGTTCTCTATTAACCTGCGCAGCCGTTCCTCGCTCTCCTTTAAAGATTTTTCTGCCAGTATGCGTTCGGTTATATCCTCTACTGTTCCATCATAATATAGGGTCTTTCCATTTGAATCGGTAACAGCTTTTGCGCTTTCCCTTATATACACGGCTGCTCCATCTTTTCGAATCCATGCAGATTCCAAACCCTTGATTTCTCCATCTCTTTCGATTCGTTCAATAAATTGTTTACGTTCATATAAAGGGTCAAAACCTTGTTTACTAAGGTTCCTATCAGCAAGTTCGTTAAAAGATGAATAGCCCAGCATACTTAATAAGGCAGGGTTTGCAAGGAGTATCTTTCCTTCAGGTGTGGTTCGGTAAAGCCCCAAGGTGTTGTTCTCATAGACTGATCGAAATCGTTCTTCGCTTTCTCGTAAAGATTTTTCCGCATTTTTACGTTCCGTAATATCATGTGCCATACCGCGTACAATAGGATTGTTTATGCCTTCAGTACGAAGGGAGTTGTTAAATTCCCATATTCGTTTCTCACCGCTTTTTGTCTTAACTGTAAACAGTCCGCTTGCCGTGCCATTTTTACTAATTTCGGAAATGTAATATTTATATAAATGTTTAAACTCCGGCGCAATAATATCTATAATATTCATACTCATAATACTTTCATGGTCGTAACCCAGCAGCCGCGAAGCTGCCGAGTTGACACTTAATATATTTCCGTCAAGGTCATGAGTACAAATTAAACTATAGCTATTCTCAACAAGATCCCGGTAGCGATCCTCACTCGCATAAAGCGCTTCTTCCATCTTTTTGCGTTTTGAAACATCTCGTGCTGATGAATGCATATAGTATATGCCGTTTATAATAATCCTCTTGTTATTAAATTCCGTATCAACTTTATGCCCGTCTTTTGTAAGAATTTTTGCCTCCGTTAATAATTCTTCACCGCTCATTATTCTCTCATGGAACGATAAATAAGCATTTAGATCCTGAGAATCATGTAAATCCTGGATTGTCATTTTCAGCAATTCATGTTTTGTATAGCCGGTTAGCTGGCAGGCAGATTTATTAACCAATATAAATCGTGAGTCTTTATCTGACACAAAAATGGCGTCTCGGGAACCTTCGATAATTGCTTCAATCCACGCATAAGAATTGTTTAATTTTTCTTCTGCTTTTTTACTTTCCGTAATATCCTGTACCGTGCCGACTATTCTAACCGGCTTTCCATCTCCATCACAATATATTTTGCCGACAGTATGATGAAATCGAATTTCTCCGTTCCTTAAAATTCTATGTTCATTTTCATAAGGTTTAATTTCCTCCACCGCGGTTTTCACTTTTCCCTTAACAAGCTCTCTATCCTCTTCTAAAACCGCGTTCAGGTATTTATTAAAATCTATTTCCTCACCCTGTTCCCAGGCGAATAACCTGTAAGTTT
>CAZHBJ010000250.1:0-3641 GCA_964530445.1 uncultured Ignavibacteriaceae bacterium | reverse complement strand
CTTGGACAGGTATTAAAAACAATGGTGGTAATACTGTTACTAGCTATAAGTTATCTCAAAATTATCCAAACCCATTCAATCCTTCAACAAAAATACAATATTCTTTGATGAAACCGGGCTTAGTAACATTAAGAATTTACGATGTACTTGGCCGCCTGGTAAAAACATTGGTAAATGGATACCAAGTACAGGGAAGTCATATAGTTAATTTTAATGCTTCCCAACTTGCAAGCGGTGTTTATTTCTATAAACTTGAATCAGGTTCTTTCCAAAGTGTTAAAAAAATGATGCTGCTTAAGTAATATATTCTTGGTGCAGTACTAAAAAGTACTGCACCATTTATTTTCTGATTAGAATGACTAAAAAATTCATATTTCTATCTTATTGGGAAAAATGATAATGTGTAATAATGATAATTTGAAAGTCTTAAAATATCTTTTTATAAAAGTTGAAGAAATATTTATAATATCCTTATTAATTTTTCTGATTTCAAATATTTCTTTTGCCGGTACAACAGGTAAACTTTCGGGAAAAATAACAGATGCTAAAACCGGAGAACCTGTTATTGGCGCTAATGTATTAATTGAGGGAACATATCTCGGTGCAGCGGCAGATGTTGACGGATATTATTATATAAACAACATACCGCCGGGAGAATATACTGTTATTGTCAGTTCAGTTGGATATGAAAAAGTAGTGATCAAAAAAGTCCCGATAAAAATAGATCTTACATTTAATCTGGATGTAAAATTAAATGAAACATCAATAAGCACTAAAGAAGTTGTAATTACGGCAAAAAGACCATTAGTGCAGAAAGATTTAACTTCTTCATCGGTAACAGTTTCATCGAACGAAATTAAAATGATGCCTGTTGAAAGTGTCGGTCAAATAATAAATTTGCAGGCTGGAGTTGTAGGAGGTCACTTCAGAGGAGGCCGCTCGGATGAGGTATCTTATTTGGTAGACGGACTTCCGGTAACTGATGAGTTTAACGGTACTTTACCGCTTCAAGTTGAAAATTCATCAATAAGGGAAATGGAAGTAATCAGCGGAACCTTTAACGCCGAATATGGAAGGGCAATGTCCGGTATAGTAAACATAGTTACGCAGGACGGTTCCAATAGCTTTCATGGAAAAATTTCTGCATATACCGGAGATTATGTAACTACCCATACAGGCTTATTTCCCAATGTGGGAAAGCTGGTAACATTTAGAATAAGGAATTACGAATTTAGTTTAAGCGGTCCGACGTTATTAATTCCACATTTAACATTTTTTACAACAGGCAGATATTACTATAATCCCGGATATTTTTACGGTCAAAGGATATATAACGTTTCGGATAATCCGCTATACGGACCGACGGATTCAAACGGTAACTTGATAGTTACAAACAGCGGTGACAGTGCCTATGTTCCAATGAGCCCTGTACGCAGATATACTTTTAATGGAAAGTTAACTTATCAACTCCCTAGTATAAAAATTTCATACAGCGGATTTTGGAATAAAGATTGGAATAAGTATTACAGTCACCAATGGGCATGGAACCCTGATGGAACAATGAATTATTATACGGACGGCTTAATAAATAGTGTACAAATATCTCATATACCGTCTCAAAGTATATTCGAAACATTAAAGTTTGCGGTAAACCGATATAATTATCACGGCGGTGTATATGATGATCCTTATGATCCGAGATATGTTGATCCAAGCCAGGGAGTTCCTACTTCGGGTTACTCATTTGAATATGGGGGACAGCAGTCTAACCATTATGAAAGAGAAACAATAGAAAGTATACTTCAATGGCAGTTAAACGCTCAGGTATCCAAGGAACATAAAATAGGAATTGGTGCGGAATTGGATTGGTATAAACTTTACGACCATGGTTATAGTTTAATGAGTCCAAATACGGGCGGAAATATAGATTCGATATATACACCTCTTTATCCACAGTTGGGAGCAAATGGAAACATAGCATATACAAAATTTCCAACCACGTTTTCCGCTTATATTCAGGACAAGGCTGAGTACGATATAATGATTATCAACTTCGGCCTTCGCTTCGATTACTTTAAACCGAATTCGCAATACTTGATGGATTTAAGAAATCCGGAAATTGACATGAATTTTCCTAATGCTGGTAAGAATGTTGAGGCCAAGGCAAAAATGCAGTTAAGTCCCCGTTTAGGAATTTCATTCCCTATTACTGATAGAGGTATTATACATTTTTCCTACGGACATTTTTTCCAGATACCGAGTTTTTCAAATTTATATGTAAATCCGAATGCTGTATTGAATACAAACGGCTCATTGTCAACTATAATGGGTAATCCGAATTTGGAACCTGAAAGGACTGTAAAGTACGAGTTGGGTCTTCAGCAGGCTTTAACATTAGACATGTCTTTGGATTTTACGGTTTATTACCAGGATATAAGGAATCTTTTAGGTACTGAAATAATTAATACTTACCACGGAGTAAAATATGCTCGGTTTGTAAATAGGGATTATGCCAACGTAAAAGGATTTATAGTAACATTGGATAAAAGATTTTCGGATTTATTCAGCATAAAATTAGACTATACCTACCAGATTGCCGAAGGAGATGCATCTGATCCGATGACACAATATTATAATAATCAAACAGATCCTCCGGTACAAACAAATAAAACATTTGTCCCTTTAAATTGGGATCAAAGATCTACTTTAAATATATCAGCCAATGTAGGAAGTGCTGATGACTGGAATGTGGGTTTAATATTTAATTACGGATCAGGTTTTCCATATACGGAAGACATTAGAATATCACAAGGGTTGTTATTTGAGAATAACGGATTAAAACCGCCGACTTACAATGTTGATATGAGAGCAGAAAAAACATTTAAAGTAGGAGGACTTGATTTTAACGTATTTCTACTGGTTTACAATTTGCTGGATATAAAGAATGAAGTAAATGTAAATACGGCTACAGGAAGGGCAAACGATCTTCTTAACATTGATATAAAAACGGCTGGTACGATAAACGGATTAAACACATTGCAGCAGTATTTAAACGATCCCTCAAGTTATTCGGCACCCAGGCAGTTGAATATCGGATTAAGTGTCGGATTTTAAAAAAATGATTTGGAGAATGTAGAATGAAAGTCAAAAAAATAGAAATTCTAATTCTAATAAGTGTCCTATGTACTATGACCTATGGACAGATTTCTGTTGGTCAACCGGATCCTCGGATAGCGCTATACAGAGCGGATCCATATGGAAATTCCCAGTACGAAAGGGAAGGTACAATGGTAGGTAATAGAATAAATACATTATTTTATAATTATGGAGAAGTAGGCTATTGGCAGTTTGCACCATCTATGGAGTGGCCGGCAGGTACAGGGCATAATAATCTTGATGGAACTGCAGTATTAATAGCCGCAAGAGTTACAACACCAACAGGGTATAGAGTTAATCCACTTATTAGTCGGTATCGGGAATATGATAGTCAGGATCCTGTAACCGGCGCACACTGGGGACTGGAGCCTGTACCCGGCTATCAAAATCCGGTAAGTACAAGTCCGGCAGTAAATATTGATACAAGTACATTTCCACTTGCCTGGCCTGCTGCGCTCGATTTAGATGCATCTTGGAACGGAAAG
>CAZHBJ010000249.1:0-3660 GCA_964530445.1 uncultured Ignavibacteriaceae bacterium | reverse complement strand
AAAGATAGAACAATAACCGTCAACGGCGTAAGTAAAGCTTATGCGATGACAGGCTGGCGCATAGGATATGCAGGAGGTAAGGCCGAAATAATAAAGCTTGCTAGAAATCTTCAAAGTCATTCAACTTCAAATGCATCTTCTATTTCGCAAGCTGCTACGTTAGCAGCATTAACCGAAGAGTCGCACGAAATTAGTGATATGGTTGAGAAATTCAAGACCAGGCGGGATTATATTTACAATGAATTGAATAAGATAGAAGGAATTAAGTGTCCTTTGCCGAAAGGAGCCTTTTATGTTTTTTATGATGTAAGCAGCTACTACGGGAAACATATAAACGGCTACGATATTAAAGATTCGGCTTCCTTTTGTAATTACATGTTAACCGAACAAAATGTAGGACTGGTACCCGGTATTGCATTCGGTAATGATAACTGTGTCAGGATGTCTTATGCCTGCTCGATGGAAGAATTAAGCGACGGAGTGGAAAGAATTAAAACAGCATTGCATAAACTGAAGTAATACTTGTAAAATTTTAATATCGATTTTTTTCAGATTGCTTTTAATTTTTTATAAACAACTGTAAAGATTTATGTAATTGTTCTATAGGCATCTGTTCGCCTGTCCAGAGCTCGAAAGATTTGGCCGCCTGGTAAATAAGCATTTTTATTCCGTCTAAAACAGTTGCTCCCTTTGATGCGGCCAGCTTAAGCAATTGAGTTTGCGGAGGATTGTACACCAGGTCCAAAACAATCTGCTCTTTATTAAATGAACTTTCGAGATTTGTAATTATATCGTCCGAATCCGGGAACATACCGACCGACGTAGCATTTATAATTAATTTAGAATTCTGAAAAACATCAACGAGATCAGGGGGAAATAATTCTCTTATTTTAAAATCATCGAATTTCATTTTTTCAATAAAATAATTTTTCAACGATTCCGCCCTTTGTTCGGTTCTGTTTATCAGAAAAATAACCTTCGGTTTAAAATACCGGATCAAAGTATAAATAACCGCTCTTGCCGCTCCCCCGGCACCCACTACACACATCTCATTTCCGGATATTTCATCTTTATAAGGCAAAAGGGTTTCATAAACTCCATGCACATCGGTATTATATCCGCTCAGTTTTCCGAGATCGTTTACAACCGTATTTATAGCACCGACTATGGAAGCTTCTTCGGAAACAGTATGCATAATCTGCAGAATATTTTCTTTATGAGGAATTGTTACATTAAAACCTTTGATACCTAAAGAAATCATTCCTTTTACGGCAGTTTTTAAAGATGATGCGGGGATATCGAAAGGAAGATAAATATAATCAAGATTCTTTAATTCAAACGTTACATTATGAATAAAAGGCGAATAAGTATGTTTAATCGGATGACCGATTAAGCCTACCAGTTTGGTATTTAAATGATAAGAATCTTTTCCCATATTCAAATATTTTCTGATTTTAATAGAAGTGAAATGTCATTCTGTTCTGAGAAAGTTTTAAAAAACTAAATTATCATAATTAGAATTATCAAAATTATAATTCTCCAAGCAATTTCTTAAATAGTTTGGAAGATTTAATTTCCGGGTATTCTTTTGCAAATTCCAATCTCATATTAGGGTCGATTAAAAATGCAGATTTTAAGCAGACTACCGCATCTTGAGTTCTGCTGAGTATGAAATTAATTTTTGCTTTTCCGTAGTAAGAAGAAGCATCCGAAGGATTGATTCTAATACATTGATTGTAGGCATCCAAAGCATTAAGCCAATCGCCCATTTCCATTAATGTTTCCGCAAGGTTATTCCATATTTCATAACTGTCGGGCTCAATTTTAAGCGCCGACCTGTAGCTTTTTACGGCTTCTTGTAATTTACCCAGCGAATATTCAAGATCGGCTTTGGCATACCAGGCATCGGCATTATCCTGCGATAAAGAAATAGCCTTGTTAAAATCCTTTAATGCCAGATGAAATTTTCCTGCCGAATCATAACAAAAGCCGCGGGCCAGAAATGCTTCATAATATTGATCATTAACTTTAATTGCTTCGGTATAATACTTAATTGCATTCGGCAGATCGCCAAGTTCCTCGTAAATGTTTGCAATATTATAAGACGATGCTTCATCATACTTGTCTATTTCAAGAGATCTTTTAAAACAGTCAATGGCGCTTTGGAACCTTCCCAAATCTGCAAGTGCATTACCTTTATTAAACCATGCGCTGGCAAAATCATCTTTAATAGCCAGTGCCAGATCGTAACTTTCAATAGCTTTCTCGAACCTGTTCATTTTAACAAGAACAATTCCCCGGTTGTACCAGCCGTTGGCATTGTACGGTTCAAAATCAAGGAATTTATCGTAAGAATCTATTGCCTTTGTAAATTCGTTTAAGTTTTCGTAACAATAACCTATTTCATAGTAGGCTTCGGAAAATTCATTATCAGCTTCAACAGCTTTATTTAAATAGCCTATGGCATTTTTAAATTTTCCCTGCCGTTGATACAATAAGCCGAGACTGTATAATGCATCTTCATTGTTAGGGTCAATTAATAATACGGATTCAAGCGATTCCTTTGCTTCTTCCATTAAGCCGATATTTTCTTCAGCAGATGCCCTGTCGATTAATGTTTCGGAATCGCTCGGATTAAGAGATAAGGATTTATTAAAGCTTTCTATTGCTTCTTTATAGCTGCCTATCGAGTTAAGCAGTGTACCTTTTTTTAGCCAATACTCCGAGTTATACGGGAATGTTTCCAAAAGTATATTTATAAAATAAAAACCGTCGTCAAACCTGCCGCTGTCAATACAATCCTGTAGAATTTCTTCAATAGACTCAGTACATTCATAAACCCCTAAACTGTTTATAGATTCTTTGCATTTCGTTATTTCTTCATCAAGGTTTCTTTTCTGATCGTAAAAATATTCTTCATCATTAAACTCAGAATCTAAAAAAGACATTTAATTCTCCAAAGGATTGTAAAGTTTGCGGAAAAATGTATTACTAATAAAATATAAAATCAAGTTGATTTTAACTCAATTTTATTTAATAATGTATAGCTCAAAATTATATTTTTATAAAAAGCCCTGTGATATTTACACAGGGCTTAATAACATTAAAAAACAGAGAATAAATTAGTTTTTTAAAACCGCCGTTACCTTTTCGGCAGCATCTTTTAAACTGGAAGCAACATCAAAATTTAAACCCGATTCCTCTAACAAAGCTCCGGCTTCTACAGCATTAGTTCCTTCCAAACGTACAACTATCGGAATATTAACATTAATTTCTTTAGTAGCATCGATAACACCTTGGGCAACGCGGTCGCATCTAACAATTCCGCCGAAGATATTAATTAAAATTCCCTTCACATTCGGGTCGGAAAGAATAATTTTAAACCCGTTGGCAACAGTTTCTTTGTTTGCACTGCCGCCGACATCTAAAAAGTTAGCAGGTTCGCCACCGGCAAGTTTAATAATATCCATTGTAGCCATTGCAAGCCCGGCACCGTTAACCATGCATCCTACATTTCCGTCCAGTTTTATGAAATTGAGTCCATATTTGGATGCTTCTACTTCCGTAGGATCTTCTTCATTTTGGTCTCGCATTTCGGCATAGTCGCTATGCCTGTATAAAGCGTTATCCTCAAGAACAACTTTAGAATCTGCCGCCATG
>CAZHBJ010000248.1:0-3710 GCA_964530445.1 uncultured Ignavibacteriaceae bacterium | reverse complement strand
GAAATTTTTTCCCTTTCTTGTTTAAAAATAATCTTAAGTCTAGAAATTATATTTTCGTGGCATTCCCTAATTCTTGAAATTGTTGCATCATCAAATTTTTTGCCATTAACCATTCTCTTCATTTCAACAATGTTATCCATAATAAATTTCTGATCAGACTTTTGAGGGTCAAATAAAAGCTGGAGTTTTAAAATTGAAGAATTAATTCCATTCATCATTCTATCAATTTCAGAATTAACTGATTCATTAGATATTGGATTTTCCCTCACTTTAACTTCTAGTGCTCTAAATTTTTCAATCCATTCGAGTGTAAAAATTGAGAAAAGATAAAGAAGTTGCCTCAAGTTTATCAATCCATCCGCCTTGTGTCATACTTCTGAATTGGAACTCAAGATTTTTCTTTGTAATTCGATAAGTAATAATTGGACCAACAATTACCGCTAATAAAGCGATTACTAATGAAATAATTTGTACAGCCATTGTATTAATTATTTAATAATAAAGTTAAAATGGATTTAAATACTTTAAATGTTTCTACTTCTTTTTATTTACATAGATTCACTACCCCAAAAAGAAATGTATAATTGAAGGAAGTGTAATTCACATACGACATTATTACACTTTTCATTAAAGCAATATAAATTTAAAAAAGGAAGTTAAAGAAGTAAAGAATAAATATTTAAGAATTCGTACAGAGTGCTATGAACAATAAACTTATGAGATGCTCTTATTTCTATTAATGAGGCAAATCTATTTCAACATCAGGAGATATATTTTGATATCCGTTCAATTGTTCTATAATAATATCTAAAACCTTGTTGCTAAATTATCACTAAACAGCTAAGTTGCTTAAAGTTTTTTCATAATAATTAATTTTTGATTATTTATGCTGAACAAATTTTCTATCATTAAAATATATGTCCTTAGTTTAATTATAATTAGCGCGGCAAATGCACAGAAAGATACTTTAAAGCCGGCTTCCCAGAATCCATCCCCGATGGTTGAAAATACACGCACTCATCAGCGTATTGAAAAAAAAGAATACAAAGGTTTACAATTTATAATTCCCGGTATCTTTAAAAAGCAGGTAAATGTTTTTATACCGGAAAGAGATTTAACCAACTCAGGATTTGATTTGTTAATTCATTTTTTCAGTCCTGAATATATTGTTGAATATGCAGCTGAAAAATATAACGGCAGTATAATTACCGCTTGTATAAATCTAGGTGCGGGTTCCAGTGTTTATTACAATGCTTTTCCGGATTCCGCGCGCTTTACTTCTTTAATTTCGTCTATCATAAAAACAGCTTCTTCAAAACTCGGTCGTAACATTAAAATAAAAAGGATTATTATAAGCGGATTCAGTGCGGGTTACGGTGCAGTTAAAAAATTATTGTCTTATAATTCCGTCTATAATAAAATCAGCGGAGTTCTTTTGTTAGATGGAATGCATGCAAGCTACGTTCCGGAAAGAAAGGTTCTATATCAAGGCGGGCATATCGATACTAGCGCGTACACAGGATTTCTAAAATTTGCAAAGGATGCGTGCAGAAAAAATTCGACTAAAAAATTTCTTTTTACTCATTCCGAAATTTTTCCCGGCACTTTTGTAAGCACTACGGAATCCGCAGACTTCCTCTGCTCTTTACTCAACTTAAAAATTAAACCGGTTTTAAAATGGGGGCCTTTAGGCATGCAGCAGTTAAGTATTGTTCATAAAAATCATTTTGAAATATTAGGCTTTGCGGGAAATACCGCACCCGATCATATCGATCACCTGGAATCGCTTTACTTTTTTTTAAACATGCTGATGAAGATGTAGTTAATAATAACTTTATAATTGTTTCCTACAATTTTCAATCAATAATATTTTTTTGAAAACATTGGACGTTTATAATATTAATTCGAATATTGTGAAGTCATTTGAATTTAATGTTTATAAAGTTAACGGACAAATTTTCCCGGAAGGGATCTTTGTGAAAGAACTGCCTGCCCGGCAAATTTTAAATAAATTCATCATTTAAAAACAAAAAATTATTCTTATTAAATTGATTATTATACAAAAGCTTAATAAAACTGTGCTCAATATCACTATTGTTAATGTTTCATAAAAAGTATTTAATAATAATTCAACATTTATCAATCATTTTTCATAGATTAAAAAATAGTTCCTATCTCTTAATACAAAAACTCAGAGAAATAAAAATAATTTCGGTTAATTGTATCACTTTATAATAAATAACTTCGGCTTCAATAAATTATATTGATAATAAAAAAGAGGTATTATGACAGACCCAATTAAAATGACTATTATTCTCCCCCATATTCCGGATATAGAAATAGTTGCAATCAAAGGGATGGAGCATCTTGCCAGCTATTTAGGAATTTCTGATGAAGAAAAAATAGGCGAGGCAAGAATTCTAGTTACCGAAGCTATTATAAATGCTTTGGAACATGCAGGTGATCCTAACCCGGATGAAGTTAGAATAGAATTCACCATGACTAAAGAAAAGTTGGTAATTTTTGTAGAAGATCATGGTCATGGTTTTGAACCGGAAAAAGTATCTGATCCAAATATTTTAACCAAAATAGATTCTCCTAACAAACGTGGTTGGGGATTAAAATTAATGAAGTCCATGTCTGATGATTTTCTTATTGAATCCGGCCAGACCGGGACAAAAATAACAATGATAAAAAATTTAGTTTAATTAAAGGAGAATTAAATGAATTCCGAATTTGCTTTAGATTCAAAATTGGAAAAAAATTCGCTCATCTTATCAACGCACGGATATATAAATAATCATGGAGGAGAAAAGATATCGGAAGAGGCGCTAAAGCATATAAATGAAGGCGTCAAAACCGTTATACTGGATTTAAAGGATTCAAAAGTTGTTAATTCAATCGGGATATCACTTTTAATCGAAGTTATCGAAAAGCTAAATCAAATAGACGGGAAAATGGTATTTATCAATCTTGATCCTACAATAGAAAAAACATTTACTATTATGGGATTATTCCAATTTGCCCTTAAAGCTCAATCTTTGGAAGAAGCAATAAAATAAGATTATATTTAAAACGACACGCACTTTTAAATTAAAAGCGGATTTTTAATTTTATAAATACTTACTTAATTACATCCATTTTTATAAAATAACATAAAATATTAAGACTAACCATGACGGGAAATAATTTTCCCGAGTGGTTTAGTATTTATTTCAATTCCTTGCGGAAGGAAACCGTATTTAATTAAAATTAATAACAATTGATTACTAAATGTTATAGTAAATTCATTTTTGAGGAAGTTATGAAAACAGCCCGTATAGAGTTTGTAAGTCTTTTCCTGTTTATTATTCTATCAAATGCTTCTTCTATATTTCCGCAGCAGCGGCATAAGACGGAAGCAAATGCCGATCTAATCGAATACACGAACAAAGAAGGACTTCCGTCCAACAACTTTTCCAACATAGTGCAAACAAAAAACGGCTATATCTGGATTTCCGGAGTGGAAGGTACATACCGGTTTAACGGAAATGAATTTGAAGAAGTCGGCGAAAAATACGGCGTACCGGAAATGCAGAATATGTATTACGATTCAACTAATAATATACTCTACTTCGCATCTCCTCAAAAATTTATTTCATTCGACGGAAAACAGTTCAAAACATATTCCGCTAAAGACGGATATAAAATTCACGGTTTATCCGGGCAGG
>CAZHBJ010000247.1:0-3715 GCA_964530445.1 uncultured Ignavibacteriaceae bacterium | reverse complement strand
GAAGGCAATGGTTATGATACTGATGATAATGCAAATGATTTTGTAGAAAGAGCAACACCCCAGCCGCAAAACTCAAGCAGTCCGGCAGAACCTGTAGTTGATAACGGAGGAAACGGGACAGGAACAGCATCGGTTTCACCTGAATGGATGAATGCTTCCGATTCAACAGATGTGACATTTAAAATTGTTGGAGACGGAACTCATACTCTTGACAGCGTTTTAGTTGTAATACCTTCATCATCAGGCTGGGTGTGGAGCGGAAGTATGTCAGATGTTACTGTTTCCGGTACTGCTGCTGTAAGCACATCATTATCCGTTGTATCGGATACTATTTTTATCGGATCTGCTGCAATTACCTCAACAGACAGTCTTATTGTAAATGTAAATGACATAAAATCACCATCAAATGCTGCATATACGGATTTCGTAATTAAAACCGGTTTAGCCGGAGGTAAACCGCTCCCGGTTGCTGCACTTCCGCGTATTACCTTAATTAAAGTTGTTCCTATTGTACAGGTTCATGTAAATGATGCTGATGGTGTTCCAGCTTCTCCATACGGACTAGGTGCGAGTGTTACTGTTACGGGTATAATAACTGCCGATTATAATTCCAGCGGAACAGATGTTTATATTCAGGATGAAACAGCCGGGATTGATGTTTATAGTCCAACAAGAATTTTGAACTATCAGGTCGGCGATAGTGTTACGGTAACCGGAACAATTTTGCAATATAGAGGATTGACCGAAATATCGCCCGATCCTAATTTATTTATAGTTCATTCTCATGGAAATAGGGTACCCGACCCGATGTTGATAACAGCGAATGAAGTTAATTTAACTTTTCATTCCGATGATTATACAGAACCGAATGAAGGAAGGCTTGTAAGATTAAATAATGTAACTTATAATGCGTCCAACTCAACCATAACCGATGCATCAGGGACTACAAATGCTTATGTCGGAAGTTTAAGTGTACCAGCGGGAACATTTGACTTGGTAGGTGTACTAAAACAATATAAACCTGGTACACCCGACTCACCTCCTTATACCAGCGATTATGAAGTAAATCCGCGTAGTCAAGCGGATATAATAACGGGTAATGGTCCGGCATTTTCCTCAAATCCTATTGAAAAAAATATTCAGCCTAATTCCGTTGATATTTCTTTTAAAACTTCATTTCCGGTTCAATCCGTTGTAAAATTCGGCAAAACAAAAACATATACTGATTCGGTTGTCATATCTACTTCGGATACTGCACATTTAGTAACACTTTCAGGATTATGGCCTGCTACGGTATATCATTATCAAGTAGGTATTAGAGATACTTCGGGAACTAATTATACAGGTGATGCATTATTTTCTACAGCATCTCCGGTTGGTTCTACGGGAGAAATGGATGTATTTTTTAATCATTCTGTAGATACTTCCGTAGCTTTGGGAGAAGATGCAAAGAAAGTTAATATATACCTAAAATTAATTAACCGGATTAACAGTGCAAATTATTCAATTGATTTAGCATTGTACAGTTTAAGCGGAAATGTAGGTGCTGATATTGCAAATGCTCTGATTGCTGCTCATAAAAGAGGCGTAAAGGTCCGGGTTATTGGAGAAAAAGACAATTCCGGAACTGCACCGTGGGGCACATTAAAAAGTAATTCTATACCTGTAATTAACGATGCTTTTGATGCTTTAAATGGAGGTGCCGGTTTAATGCATAATAAATTCGGAATATTCGATTATCGAGATACAAGCTCATTTTTGGATGACTGGGTTTGGACCGGCTCATGGAATGCAACCGACCCCGGGAATAATAATGACGCACAAAATGTTATAGAGATCCAGGATAAAGCTCTTGCACAGGCATATACAATGGAATTTAATGAAATGTGGGGAAGCAATACCGATACGCCGAATTCTACAAACTCGAGGTTCGGAGTTCGTAAAACAGACAATACACCGCATAGGTTTAATATTAACGGAACACCTGTCCAACTTTATTTCGATCCGTCTGATAATACAACTTATCATATGGGCGAAGTTTTAAATGCTGCTAAAAGTTCAATTAATATTGCTATGCTTACATTTACCAGGGATGATCTAGCGCAGATATTAATTGATAAAAAATCAGAAGGGGAGAAAGTCAGAGTAATTTTAGATAACAATTCTGATACCGGAAACGAATATTCTAATTTGAAGAATAACGGTGTAGATGTACTGTTAAAAGGAAGTGCGTTAACCGGATTATTACATCATAAATATGCAGTTATTGATGCTGATCTTCTTTCTGCAGACCAAGTTGTTATTACAGGTTCGCATAATTGGTCTAATGCTGCAGAAACTTCGAATAATGAAAATACGCTTATTATTCATAGTAAAAGAATAGCTAATTTGTATCTGCAGGAATTTAAAGCTCGTTATATAGAAGCGGGAGGTACCGATACTATAACTGATATTGCTAGAAATAGTACTAATAAAATGCCTGTAAGTTATGAATTAAAACAAAATTACCCTAATCCGTTTAATCCTTCTACAACTATAACATTTTCTATTCCTAAGGAAAGCAATGTTACTATTAAAATATATAATACACTAGGTCAGGAAGTCAAGACTTTGTTAAGTAGACAAGAAAGTGCAGGCAGTTATTCAATAAACTTTAACGCTGATTACTTAAGTTCCGGCATTTATTTTTATAGTTTAAGAGCAGGAAGTTATTATAAAGTTAAAAAGATGATGCTGCTTAAATGAGAAGCCTATCCCCGTACCCCTTCCCAAAGGGAAGGGGCTTATCGGTGTAAATGTAATAAATCAAAAAGTCGGGTACCAATATAGTAATAGTAGAATTTTGGAAGGCTTTCATTGATATATTCTATGGTAAGATTTACAAGTAATAGTTTTTATTGACAAAAAAATATTCTTCTTTTTAAAGATGGTTTACACGATATGTTCAAACTTTAGGAAAATTTTTCTTCAAACTCCAAATAAATGTATAAGGATAGAATTTAAAAAATTTGTAAAATCTTTTATGAATCATTAAATTTAATGATTAAAAATTAAATCGTTATAGGATAATAATGAGTGAAACTAGCGGAAAAATAATCCAGGTGATTGGACCTGTTATCGACGTAGAATTTGAGGAGGGACATCTTCCTAAAATATATAACGCAATTAGAATTCCAAGAACTTCTTCGGAAGGAAAAACTGAAAATTTAATTGCCGAAATTCAGCAGCATTTAGGTAATAATAGAGTTCGTGCTGTAGCTATGGATACTACCGACGGACTTGTAAGAGGCATGGAAGCCATAGATACCCTGCAGCCTATTTCTGTTCCTGTAGGTCCTAATACTCTGGGAAGATTGATAAATGTAATCGGAGACGGGATTGACGGTTTAGGGGAAATTAAATCAGATAAAAAATATCCGATTCACAGAGAGCCGCCTAAATTTAAAAATCTTTCTACTAATACCGAAATATTTGAAACCGGAATAAAAGTAATTGATTTGATAGAGCCCTATTCAAAAGGCGGAAAAACCGGATTATTCGGCGGAGCAGGCGTTGGAAAAACAGTTATTATCCAGGAACTAATACATAATATCGCTCAAGAACACGGCGGCTACTCGGTATTTGCCGGAGTTGGTGAAAGAACTGGAGAAGGCAACGATCTTTGGCTCGAAATGAAAGAATCCGGTGTATTGGAAAAAACAGCTCTTGTATTCGG
>CAZHBJ010000246.1:0-3730 GCA_964530445.1 uncultured Ignavibacteriaceae bacterium | reverse complement strand
GCCGGACTCAGACAGATTTTTCTGTTAGACACTTCATTCCGTAAAATTTTTTAACGCGATTTATTTGATGTCATTGAGAGAAAACAAAATCTGTTATTATATTTCTTTTACTTAAACAATTACATGTTATTCTTGCAGGAGGCAGTATCTTCCTACAAATCATTGAATATTGATTCCGAAGTAAGAACAACAACACTTTTTGACTATTATGCTCGAAATGACATTATTGGGGTTGTAACAGGCTTGGCAGACAAGTCCGCTTATCCCTCGACTCCGCTCGGGATGACCGGATCAAAATGAAAATAAAATTGTGAATTAGGGCATTGCTAATTATAATGATACAAGCGGCAAATAAAATTATATTTTTTGCTGCTCATTTAGATTTGGTTAAAAATTTTCATTCGTAAAAATTCTTATCCCACCTGTGAACTTTAAGTTCTTCAAGCAGCTTAGCAGACAATTTTCCTTTTTTAACGCTGGCAATATTGGCTAAAAGATTTTTCTCTTTTCTCATTCCGGGAATTACTGAAGTTACTGCATCAAAACTTATTATAAATCGTAATGCTGCTTCCGCAAGTGAATTTGTTTCCGATTTAACATCATTCCAGATTTCATCCGTTCTTAATTTAACATCTACTTTCCTTTTTCCCTGAAAGTAATCATTCCTAAAATCACCCACGGGAAATTCCGTAGAAGGTTCAACATTGCCGGTTAACGCACCTTCATCAAAAGGAACTCTTGCGATAATACTAATATTATTTTCAAGACAGAATGGGAAAAGTCTTTCGGCAGGCTTTTGCTCGAAGAGATTAAAGATAACCTGAAAGCTGTCTATGAGTCCTGTTTTCCCTGCTTCAATTCCGTTAAGGGGTTGATTGTCATTCATTGATATTCCCCAAAATCTTACCTTACCGTCTTTCTTTAATTTTTCTACGGCTTCTTTCCATTCGTCATTGCCGGCCCACTTGTCATTCCATACATGGAATTGCATTAGATCGATATGATCTCTTTTAAGATTTTTTAGGCTTTCCTCGGTGGATTTGATTATATGCTTTTTAGGAAAAGATTCTTCTAATGTTGATGTGCTTGAGGCAGGCCATTCGCGTTTTTTTGATGGAATTTTAGAAGCAATAAATAATTGTCTGCCGCAATCTTTATCAACTTCACCGACTAACTTTTCACTGTGTCCGTTACCATAAACCAAAGCAGTATCAAAAAAATTAATACCTTCGTCAACTGCTTTTAACAAAGCTTTTTTCGATTCGTTATCATCCGCACCAATCCACATAGCTTTTCCGATACCCCAGCATCCGAAACCGAGCAAAGATATTAATTCATTCGATCCGGCAAAGTTTTTCATTTTTATAATATTATTGGATTCGTCCTTCTTAGGCATAATTTCAATCTTTCCAAATTTTTATGAATTATTTAACTGAGATAATTTATAAAATCAAGATAATATTTTTATATTTTTTTGTAAATGATAATGATTAAACATTTGTCAAAGTTATTGTTGCCCAAATAAACTGTTATCATGAAATTTGTCATGTAAATAATCGAAAAATAAAACAATTTCACTTATAAATAATTTCATCCCTTCGATATTCAAACCATTCCGGTTTAGATTTGAATTATAAAAATATCAGCCCTTCTGCCAAAGTCCTTCCTTTGGAAGGGCTTTTACGTTAAACGCCGAAGGCGTGAAATTATTTTAGAAGGTAGAAGGCAAACAGTTGCAAAATCCCGAAGGGATGACATAAAATCTTATTATAGTGCAGTGGCATTGCTTATTATTATTTATTATTGACAGATATGGTCAAAAAATGAATAAAAAAACATTATTTAAGAAATTAAAGAAAAGAATAGATATATTATATTGTTTTAAGATATTTATACTATTAAAGATACGGGATGCCGGTTAGCAGGAATCCGGCATCATGAATCGAGAATCAAGTATCCAGCATCGAGTATCGAGAATTCTCCCCAACCTTTTAAAGTTATATTAGTCTAATTAGTTAGATGGAAAGACAATGACAACAGAAGAAAATAATTTAATAATAGCCGCTCAAAAAGGTGATGAGACGGCTTTCAAGGAAATTATATACCGGTACGATAAAAACGTACTCGGGATTGCACACTCGTTCATTAATAATAATGAAGATGCCAAAGATATTTACCAGGAAGTGTTTCTGCGGGTTTTTAAAGGAATTAAGAAGTTTGAATTCCGGAGCGAATTTTCTACATGGCTTTACAGGATAACGGCTAATGTCTGTCTGACATATCGTTCCCGGAAAAAGAAATTTGCGTACACTTCTTTGGACGAGGAATTAGATGATGCCGACGGAGAACAAAGGCCGTTATCCGAAATAATTACAAACGGAGAAACCCCGGATTCGCAGGCTTTAAGTTCGGAAATATCTTTTAAAATAGAAAGAGGACTTGATAAGCTTTCTCCCCAGCAGCGGCTGGTCTTTACGTTAAAGCATTATCAAGGATATAAAATAAAGGAAATCGCTTCGGCAATGAATTGTACCGAAGGAACGATTAAAAATTATTTGTTTTTTGCAACGCAGAGAATGAGAGATCATCTTCAGTGTATTTGGGATAAGGATTAGGAGAAATTATGGAACACAAATTATTAAAAGAAATGATTCAGCTTGCTTTATTAAATGAGCTGAATGACGATGAAATGAAAGAGCTTCATCAGCATATGATTGAATGCAACGAATGCCAGTTGGAATATGAAAGACTTACAAAGTATTATGCACTGATAAACGAAAATAAAATTAAAGATATAGATGAAAGCTTTTTGCACGAAGCAAGGGATCAATTTAACCAAACGCTTAATTATGAATTATCAAAACAATCGGTCGTAGAAAAATTATTTAATTCTGTTAGAAAATTTTTATGGATATATAAAAGACCGGCTTTGGCAGGAGCCTTTTCGCTTGTGGTCGGTTTCTTAATAGGTTATGTAATCTTTTCATCCGGTGCATCTAATACCGGTTTTATTAGTGGAAATAACGTTTCAGGTGAAAGTAATCCTGAGATTACAAACATTAGATTTTTAAATAACGGATCTCTTAACGGTGAAGTTGAATTTACCTTTGATGCCGTAAAACAGGTAACAATGAAGGGAAAGATAGACGATCCTTCGATTCAAAAAATTTTAGCCGAAGCATTGTTGAATGAAAAAAATCCGGGTACAAGAATTAGAACGGTAAACGAACTTGCGAGCCGTGCGGTAGGACCTTCGAACCCGAAAGTTAAGCAGGCGCTGGTAACGGCGCTTAAGTACGACAGCAATCCTGCCGTTAGAAGAGAGGCTCTGAAAGCATTATTGGAATATCCTTATGATAATGAAATAAACAACTGTTTATTATATGTACTTCAGCATGATAATAATTCGGCTTTAAGAATTGCGGCTATTAACGGGCTGGCTTCGGCTAAATTAAACGGGCAAAATATAAATGAAGAAACAATTAAAGTATTAAATCAAAAAGTTAAACATGATGACAACGAATATGTACGCATTCGTGCAGCATCTCTAATTAAGGAGGATAAATTACAATGAAAACAGCAAAATTAATTATGGCGTTGTTTGTTCTTTCCGCTGCATCGTTATACGTATATGCGGGAGATAACAGCGAGGTAACAAAAACTTTTAAGGTAAACAAAGGCGGCCAATTAAAAGTAGAAATCATGTCCGGTGATATAAATATCCATACGT
>CAZHBJ010000245.1:0-3811 GCA_964530445.1 uncultured Ignavibacteriaceae bacterium | reverse complement strand
AAAAGACTGCCGAAGTTCAAACAAGAGCAGAAGAATTAGCAGATGAGAAAATTCTGGACATTCTTATTCCGCCGGTTAAAAAGGTTCAGCATCCCAACGAAGAAAATGAAGAAGAAGTTAACAGCGAAGAATATCAAAATCAAAAAACCCGTGAATGGATGAAGCAGAAATTAAAAAACGGGGAACTAAACGATAAAATGATTGAATTCGACGCAAATGCTCAAAATTCAGTTGGAATGCAAGTTCTAGGGCCTTTCGGAATGGATGACCTCGGCATAAACTTCCAGGAAATAATGGGCAACATAATGCCGAAGAAAAAGAAAAAAAGAAAGACAACAATTGCGGAAGCTAAAACGGTAATAGCACAGGAAGAAGCGCAAAAATTAATTGATATGGATGCTGTGCAAAAGGAAGCTATTGAAAGAGTGCAGGATTCGGGGATTGTATTCGTCGATGAAATAGACAAAGTTGCCGGCGGAGGAAAAAGCCAGGGGCCGGATGTTTCGAGGGAAGGAGTGCAAAGGGATCTTCTTCCTATTGTTGAAGGCTCTAATGTTAACACAAAATACGGTGTTGTTAAAACAGATCATATCTTATTTATTGCGTCGGGAGCTTTTCATATTTCAAAACCTTCCGATTTAATTCCCGAGCTGCAGGGGCGTTTTCCTATAAGAGTGGAATTAAAAAGCCTGACACAAGAAGATTTTGTGAAAATTTTAACTACTCCCGAAAATGCATTACTAAAGCAATATAATGCTATGCTTCAAACGGAAGGAGTTACTCTTGAATTTACTCAAGATGCCATTAAAGAAATTGCACGGATTGCTTCGGAGGTTAACGAGCAGGTTGAAAACATCGGCGCCCGCAGGCTTCATACTATTTTAACTACGCTGTTGGATGAAATTCTCTTTAATGTTCCGGATAAAATTCCGTCAACTAAAGTTAAAATCACAGCGAGAACCGTTAAGCAGAAATTGGACAGCATTGTTAAAAACCGGGATCTAAGCAAATATATATTGTAGTTTAGATTTTATTTTAATATAATATCCGGCAGTATAATTCATTTTGTACTACCGGATATTTTTCTTAGGTGATTATCCCATCAGAACACTTTACATGAATTGCAAAAATTATTACGGCGATAAAAATAAATTCGTTATTACAAGCGAATATTAAATATCATTTATCTGCTTAACATATTAATAATTTTTTATTAAAAATGAAGTACGGCATATTTGATATAAAGAGAAATTCTTTATTTTAAACTATCATAATCTTTCCATTAATAATGATAACGCTTTTATGAATGTGCCGGCTTTGTTAAAAAATAAATTTCTTATAAAAACAATTTTTATAGTTATTGCCGTTTTACTTTTATTTGTATTAAAAAATTTTGAAAGAAACACGGATAAAAATATTGAATATGTATTTTCAGATATCAGGGGACAGCAGCAGCCGGATACAAACATCGTCATAATTAATATCTCCGAAAACGATATAGACAACCTCGGGCATTGGCCTTTAAAAAGAAGCTACTATGCGCTGCTGATAAACAGCCTTTCAAAATACGGCGTTAAAAAAATCGGACTTGAAGTTTTTTTAAGCGCTAAATTTGTTACCCAGACTTTGTATGATAATCTCCTGACAAAAGAGATACAAAAGTCGGGAAAAGTTGTACTTAGTTCTGTGGCCGGAGATATATTTTATAAAAACGGTAAATATTATACCGATTCGTTAAGCTATCCCAGTCCGAAACTTCTTGATGAAAAGTTAATTACCGGGCATGTTAATTATTTCTCGGTTAACGGAATTCAAATACCTGTGGAAATTTATTTCGATCATTCAGAAATCAAATCATTCACTTTACAGCTTGCCGGTAAAAATTATTTTAGCGGTGAGAATAAGCTTATTAATGTCAATTTTATTTCATCATGGAAAAGGTTTAAACAGTTTTCATTATTAAAATATTTTCAGCTTGTAAACAGCAAAAGTCCCGAATTAAATACACTAAAAGGCAAAATAGTTATCATTGGTGTAGGTGATCCTCAGATTGCTTCCTCAATAAGAACAAGTTTTGACGATCAGCTGCCGGGTTTAGCTTTGCATGCTTTTGCATTGGATAATATTCTTGAACATCGTGAACTGAATAATAAATTAATTTTCCCGTCCGAAATATTTTTTGTAATTATTTTAGCTCTCATATTATTAGCGGTAAGAAATAAAAAGAATTTAAAAAGAATTCCTTTTTATTCGGGTATCTTTATCCTTTTCATCGCAGTCTTCTTTGTTCTATATTCATTTGTCTATATCGAACTTTCTTATTCCTTATTTCTAATTCCATTTTTACTTCTTGTACTTCTCGATTCAATCTTTTTTCTGCTTGATAAAAAAATAATTCTGGAAGGAGCAGTAGATGAGACCAATCTGCTGAAGAGGCTTTTGGATAACAAAGAAAATGAATTAATTAAGCTTCAAAAAGAATTAAATCTTTCGGGAGAAGACGGTTCTTCATCATTAATTGAAAAAATTAAATCATTAAAATCCGATATTGAGAAGCTTAAAGAAACCGAGGCCGATACAATAGTAATCGAGCCTGAAGTTGATCAATCGACCCGTGAATTTCAGAATATATTTTACCGCTCCAAACAAATGGCGAATGTTGTTGAGCTGATTAAAAAAGTTGCACCGGAAGAAGCTAATGTTTTAATATTAGGTGAAAGCGGCACCGGGAAAGAACTTGTTGCGCAGGCAATTCATTCGTTAAGTAAAAGAAACAAAAACAACTTTGTTGCCGTAAACTGCGGCGCACTTTCCGATACGCTTTTGGAGAGTGAATTATTCGGACATGTTAAAGGCGCTTTTACCGGCGCCGTGGCGGATAAAATCGGCAGGTTTGAAGCCGCCGATAAAGGTACGATTTTTCTTGACGAAATTGCGGAAACATCCGAGAATTTCCAGGTTAAACTGCTTAGAGTAATTCAAACTGGAGATTTTGAAAAAGTCGGTACTTCCAAAACATATCATGCCGATGTTAGAATTGTTGCAGCCACAAATCAAAAACTGGAAACGGCGGTAAAAGAAAAGAAGTTCAGGGAAGATCTTTATTACAGGCTTAATGTAATTAAAATAGAACTTCCGCCTTTAAGAGAAAGAAAGGATGATATCCCGGTACTGGCAAATCATTTTCTTCAAAAGGAAAATACGGAAATTAAATTATCGGAAGCAGCAGCGGATGCACTTGTTAGAAACGAATGGAACGGAAATGTAAGGGAGCTTGAAGCAGTAATAAAAAGAGCGGTGATATTTGCAAAGTCCGCAGAAAGAAAAATAATTCAATTAGCAGACCTGCCCGAAGAAATTGTACGGGACAGCAAATTTAATTTTGAGGATCTTGTTATTGAGTCACTACGCTCTAAAAAGTTTTCACGTTCGTCGATTATGGAAACTGCAAAAGAATTAGGCAATGTAAGCCGTACGGTTATTTCGGAAAACTTCAGGGGTTATTCGTTAAAAGCTTATGTGGAAAATGATTACAATCAGGAAGCAGCTTCAAAAATCATTGCCGGTTGTGAAGATGGGGATGTAATAGATAAAGTGAATAATAAACTGGAATTGTTTCTTAAAAATATTGAAAATGATATTAATGAATTAAAGATCAAAAATTTTGAAAAAGTAAAAATTAATTTTAACTCAAAGTACAAAAACCTGCCGCATAAGTTTCATTACTTTCTTGATGAAATTATTAAGAAAAAATTAGAATAAGATTAACTATTAAAAGTAGGGAGCTTCACATTCTAAAATTATTTGAGCA
>CAZHBJ010000244.1:0-3819 GCA_964530445.1 uncultured Ignavibacteriaceae bacterium | reverse complement strand
GGAAATAAGGTAATAAGGTTAATATTTTGATTTTTATTTTTTCTACTAAGGTTTTTTCAGTCTCCGGTTTCCCGTCTCCGGTTTCCCTTCTCCGCTCCTCTCCTTACCGATTACAGTTCACACTCTTCACTACTTCGCAATCAGAGCCATTCTAAGTATGTCCTTAATTTCCCCGTTGCAGATATTTTCCGCTTTAAACATTCCTTCCAATGTAAAGCCAAGCTCTTTATTAATACGTATATTTCTTAAATTAGTATCGAACGTATAGATATAAATTTTCCTTAGTCCGATAGTATTTAGCCCGTATGATATCCACACCTTTGTAGCTTTTTTACCGAAGCCCTTACTCCTAAATTCGTCGTTCCCGATTATCTTTCTCAACTCGGCTTTTTTATTAACCGTATCATAATTCAAATATCCCATTACGCCGATAGGGATTTTATCGGTTGTTTCCACAACGCCGAATATATTCTTTTCATCTTGAAGCAGGTCTTCTGCTTTCGATTCAATATTTTCAATTCTTGAGAGTAAAAATTCTTTCCCCGATTCGCTGCTTGTCCATGCTTCAATCAGTTTTTTGTCTTTTGCAAAGTTTAGTTTTCTTATTACCAAATCTTCATAAGAAATGGGGAAATCAAGTTTTTTATCTTTAATAACATTATCAATATTATTAGTCTTTGCAACCGGTTTGATCAGCGCCAGGTCCAGCAGAGCATTTGCAATATTGATATAGTCTTTCGGCGCCAGTTTTAATTTTTTCAATTCATCAATTATATTCCCGACTATAGCTTCGTGGAATAAATCTTGTTCGAGCAGATTTGTATTTTCCATTTTTCTTTCCAATCCTTTTAAGGATTATAAAATTATTATTTTCATATATTCTAATGTAAAGTTGACATATGCCGGGTTTTACTATTCGGCAGTTAAGGCGGCATATGATCCGCTTATTATTCTCAAAACTTTCCGGCGAATACGGTTGCGCATATTGGGTTATAGGGTAAAGATTAAAGATCAAAGTAAAAAGAATATAGTAATGATAATACAAATAATAATTGAAACATATTGTTAAACCTTATAAATAATTATCTTTTTACTATAGTTCCTCTGGTTTTAGTTGCAATTGATCCCAATATTTTTTTCAGTTGTTCCGATTCATCTAATAAAATGTCTAAATTTTCAGAATCTTTATTTTCAAAAACCGCAGCTTTAATTATTCTTAACCAGTAATTTGATTCCCTCATTTTTATTAAAGAAATAACATTAATGTTCATTTATACTTTTTTCATTTATCTTGTTCCTAGTTTCCCCTATCCCATCACAGCCCTACTTTAGACTCGGAAATATTTTCGTTTTATAGTATTCAACGGTCAATTCCAATCCTTCTTTAAAATGTACCTCCGGTTTATACCCGAGCATTTTTTGTGCAAGACTTATATCCGCAATTAAATGTTTTATATCGGTTTTTCTAGGTTCGGAGTATACGGGCAATATTTCGCTGTGGAGTATATCATTAATTGAATCGACAAGCTGGTTTAATGTTATGTGCTCATTAGATGCACAGTTTAACAGGTAGTTTTTTTCTTTTAATTCGGCAGTTGATGCAAGATAAGTTGCATTTACAATATTGGAAACATAAACAAAATCCCTGCTTTGTTCCCCGTCTCCCAAAATAACCGGCTGATTGCCTTCCAGCATTGTCTTAATAAATTTCGGAATAATAGCAGAGTATTGAGATTCAAAATCCTGCTTTTGACCGAAGACACTAAAGTATCTTAGTGAAACTGTCTGCAGACCGTAAAGCCCGGAAAATAATTTGCAATAACTTTCTCCGGTAAGCTTGGTTAGGGCAAAAGGGGAAAGCGGGTCAGGCGTTAGTTTTTCATGTTTCGGTGCTTCTTCCGAATTACCGTAAACAGAAGAAGAGCTGGCAAAAACCACTCTTTCTATATCATATTTCCCGGCGGCATCCAATAAGTTTACGGTTCCGTTAATATTAACCTCATTACATAAAACCGGATCGGATATTGAACGCTGCGCCGGCGTTAATGCCGCAAGGTGAATTATTAGTTCTGTTCCTTTAACAGCATTAATAACCGTATTATAATTTCTTATATCGCCTTCAATAAGCTCAATATCTTTTTCAAAAGCATGGATATTCTCTTTTTTACCTGTTGAAAAATTATCGAGAACTTTTACTTTATGGCCTTTATTAAGCAAGAATTCTACCAGATTAGAACCTACAAATCCCCCGCCGCCTGTTACTAAGAATTTCAAATTTATCTATCCTTTTTGAACACTCAAATTGAATTTACACAAAAAATAATTTAATTCAAGCTTTATAAATTTTATTTCCTTTAATGTTATGCTTCTCAAATGCATTTCTTGTATCAACTATTACTTTAGCATATTTATTTATCATTTCATAGTTAAACGACGAATGATCGGTGCTGAGTAATATCAAATCATATTTCGATATCTTTTCTTTACTCAATCCTACCGATTTCATATCATACTTATACTTGCGGACATACGGCAGCTTCGGTACATAGGGATCGCTGTAATCAACCTTCGCACCTTGTTCCCGCAATATTTCTATCAACTTTAAAGAAGGAGATTCGCGCATATCGTCAATATCTTTTTTATATGATACCCCGAGTATAAGCACCTTTGAACCGTTTAGTGATTTTTTATATTTATTCAATACTTCAGCCGACTTTTCTACCACATAATACGGCATAAAGGTATTTATTTCCCCGGCTAATTCTATAAACTTTGTATTTATATCGAATTCCCTGGCTTTCCACGTTAAATAAAACGGATCGATGGGAATACAATGACCGCCTAACCCGGGTCCCGGATAAAAGGCCTGGAATCCGAACGGTTTGGTTTTTGCCGCTTCAACTACCTCCCAAACATCTATATCCATTTTATCGAAAACCATTTTCAACTCATTTACCAAAGCTATATTTATTGAGCGGTATATATTTTCCAGCAGCTTTGTTGCTTCGGCGGCTCTCGGTGAAGATACCGTTACTGTTTTTACAATTACATTGTCATACAGCGCTTTTGTTAATTTCAAGCACTTTGGCGTAACTCCGCCTATTACTTTGGGAATTGTTGCGGTATTAAAATCCGGGTTGTTGGGATCTTCTCTTTCCGGGGAGAAAGCCAAATAAAAATCTTTCCCCACTTTAAATTTTCCGGTTTTCTTTGCAGAAGTTGTTTTCTTATTTATTTTAGATTGAATAACCGGTGCATCCTCAAACATCGGCAGAAGTATTTCATCGGTTGTTCCGGGGTATGTGGACGACTCAAGCACAACCAACTGATCTTTGCGCAGATATTGTGCTACTATATTGCCGGAATTTTTAATAAATGTAAGATCGGGTTCTCTGTGTTCATCGAGCGGAGTAGGGACGCAGATAATAATTGCATCGCAGCCGGTAAGCCGCGAAAAATCGGATGTGGCTTTAAACTTCTTTTTATTTAGTACGGCTTTAATCCGGTCTGCTTTAATATGTTTAATATAGCTCTTTCCGCTGTTAAGTACGGGAATTTTTCTTTCATCTATATCAAAGCCTATTACGCTAAAACCTTTATTTGCAAACTCAAGGCCAAGCGGTAAGCCGACATACCCAAGTCCGATAATTCCGATGACGGCAGTTTTGTTTTCTATTTTTTGAAGTATGTTCATCTTTCCTTTTTTCAGTGTTAAAATATTAATATTTAATTAAGCTGGTTTTTTACACAAGATTACGAAATATGTAAAAGACTATATCGAATTTACATTAAAATAAAGATTTTTACATTAAAATTTTT
>CAZHBJ010000243.1:0-3829 GCA_964530445.1 uncultured Ignavibacteriaceae bacterium | reverse complement strand
AAAAAAATTGTTGAAGATAAAAAACTCGATTATGTAATTTACGGCCATTTTGGAAATTCACATATTCATTTAAATATGCTGCCTATAGACGAAAAGGAATTTAAAACCGGGCAATCTATTTACTCTGCAATTTGTAAAAAAACAATTGAACTTGGCGGAACTGTTTCTGCCGAGCATGGTATTGGAAAAGCAAAAACGAAATATTTGATTGAAATGTATGGTGAAGATTCTGTCAACAAAATGATTAAGCTGAAGAAAGCCTTCGACTCTAAAATGATTTTAGGCAGAGGGAATATGTTTAATGTTTGAGTCATGCCAAGTAACCTTGAAGGTCTTTTCACATAGAGATGGAGACTGTGTAAAAACATCTGAATTGTCATTTCGAACGAGTCTTCGAGTGAGAAATCTCATTAAAATTAAAGATTTCTCCCTTCGGTCGAAATGACAGGACCACTTTTTACACTAACTCAATGGCTTTGCCAAAAGTGACCTTCAAGGTTTAAGTGAAGATTAAAAACTATTTTAACAATAAAAGCTTTTTAGTTGCTGTAAAATTCCCGGTTCTCAACTGGTAGAAATACACTCCGCTTGAAAGATTAGCTCCATTAAATTCTACCTTATAATTTCCCGCTTTCTGTTCTTCGTTTATAAGTGTTGCAATCTCCCGCCCGAGTATGTCGTAAACTTTTAATGTTACTAACCCACCCCTTGCCCCTCCCTGGAGGGGACTGCGTGCTGATGGTATTGAATATTGTATAGTTGTTGAGGGATTAAAGGGATTGGGATAATTCTGATGTAGATAGAATTCCTTTACTGTGTTTTTGTTAATTTTAATCGAAGTTACAGTATCTTGATTTATAGTAACAAAAACCCCCATACCACAGTGAACTAGGTCTATTTTCCCATCATTATTTAAATCAGCTGCAACCGTTCCATATATTAAAGAAGTTAATGTGTCATTAAAATCCTCCCATGGTGAATTACCGGGGAAATAACTATTTTCATTAATACTTATTGCGTAATGGGGAATTTGCAATTCCGGGGGCCACATGTAACCGCTAACAACGATATCTATCCACCCATCTCCATTTATGTCACTGCCGCTAATTGGAGCTGGATTTTCTGCTGGCCAAAAATCTCGTAAATCTGCAGTATCATTCCCTAAAGTTCCATTTCCTATATTAAGGTCTACAACACCGCTTCCACTCGAAATTAAAGCAATATCGTTGTAACTATCGTTATTGAAATCAGATGAATATAAATAATAAGGAAAGCTAATATTTATTGAATATATGGAGTTTGGATATAGCTGAAAATCACTAAATATACCCTTTCCATTATTTTTTAATACAATAAATCCATTAGTACCTGCACCGCCTAATGGCGGAACTACCGGAACTGATGCAATAACGATGTCTTCATTACCATCATTATCTAAATCAGTAGCAATTATAAAAGTAGGGTTTCCTCCGCCGCTAATATGATACATAATTGTATCATTAAAATTTCCATTGCCATCGTTAAATACAATGCTATAGTTTAATATTGTAGTGTCAGGTGCAATGTAAGTAGTGCTGCTCACTCCTGCTATATCAGGATATCCATCACCGTTAAAATCTGCCGAGATAAAATTGTAAAACCAATTCCGATAAGTTTTATAGCTAAAATTTCCCTTTCCATCACCTAACCCAACTTTTAATCCACTAGCTCCAGAGTATAATATATCCATATATCCATCTCTATTAAAATCTTCACATTCAATTGGTTCATAAGCATTTATATCATCAATAGTCCATGAATTATTAAATACACCGACCCCGTTATTTATCAAAATTACACCATTGCTTGTAACTATATCAGGATATCCATCATTATTCATATCTACACACTGCATGTAATATCCGCCGCCGTTATATATTATCGGCTTGGAAAAGTTTACAGGTGCTGGAGAAGATGGGATTCTGAATGTCCATATAAATCCTTGAAGTGTATCTCCTTGAGAAGAACGAATTTTGTTTGAAAGAATTGTTGTAACTCTCTCACCAGCGTTAAAGTTCGTACGTGAAGAAAAAGTTACGGTTTTATTTTCATTGTTGTATTCAATAACTCCATTGTGGTAGCCTGTCCTTTCACCCATTACCGCAAACGATACGCCATTAAAAGTTGAAGAGTTAATTGGAACATTAAACTTTACAGATATTTTAGGTTGATTACTTTCTGCAATCTCATTAAAGCTGGGAGAGATAGCTATAACTTGTGGAGTTTGCGCAAAAGTGATACTGGTTAAATTTAATAAGGTTAATAGTAAAATTTTTGCTTTCATTATTTATTATCCTTCATCTTATCAGAAGCATCTTTTTAATAATAATTGCAGATGATGTTTTTAATTGGTAAAAATAAACCCCGCTTGAAAAATTAGCTGCATCAAATTTAATTTTATACTTCCCACTTTTCTGATATTGATTGACAAGTATTTTCACTTCTCTTCCCAATACATCATAAACTTTTAATTGTACTAAAGTCCCTCCTTGGGAGGGATTTAGGGAGGCCGGTATTTCATATTGTATTGTTGTCGACGGGTTAAATGGATTAGGATAATTCTGAGAAAGTAGAAACTCATTTGGTATTCTTTTATTTTGTACTTCTCTTACAGATGTATAAATAGAAGATACATTTAGTCCATATAAAATATATTGGGTTTCGTTAACAAAAATAAGCGTATCGTTATTAGCCCATTTAATATGGTCTATGTATCCGCCATCTCCCCCGGAATATACTTTATTAGAATCTAAGTCATAAATATAAATTTCGGATCCTATATCAATACGGGTGCAAACAAAAGCAAGTTTACTATCATCGGGAGACCATCTTAATGCAGTGAATTCTGGAATACCAGTTTGGTTTTCTAGTACAAAAATAAGGCTGTCGGGAAAATTATTTTTAACATAATGAAAATATATTTTAGAGGGTGTTCCCATGGAGTATGCTAGTATTTTATATTTTTTATTGTAAGAAAATCCTGATAAATATCCATGTGTTGTTAATAAAGTGTCAATTTTTCTTGATTTCAGAAAGTATTCTGTTATTACGCTGTCAGGGTTACCACCTGAAAGAAAAACAAAGCTTGTATCACTACTCCATTGTGGCCAGGCATCAATGATATCGGAAAATCCGTATACACTTAAATTAGTTTCTACTGGCTTTAACGAACTATCATTTAAAGGAATATAATATTTAGTATTTCCATATATTAAGTTACTATCGTTAGGCGAAAATGATCCTGGCCATTCAGGTTCTGGCATGTAGCCGAATGAATCTGCCTGAGAATCATTAAATTTGTACCATACTCGTTTATCAAGGTCAAACAGGCTGTCTCTATAAACCATAAGGTGTAACTTATTACTTAAAATTGGCGGTAAAATTAAGAAATTTGTTTTCGAAACAGATAGATTACTTAAGTCAACTTTCCTAACAGTATCGGTGTAAGAATCCTTGAAGTACACTTGCTGCGCTATTTTATCTATACTGTATTGCGTGGAATTTATATTTGTCAGCTTAAATTGTTGGCAGTATAAAGTCGATGTTAAAATTAAAGTAAGTAGTAGTAAATGTTTTTTCATATATATTTCCTTTATGCTATCACTAGATATAAAGTGGTAAAACACGATGACATTAATACTGAGTATTTGAGGTGTATAAGATTAGTATAAAAGGATATAAACGGTATACAATTTTTTAACATTAGCACCCCCAACGTTTATGTTATAACAAATGTAAAAATGATATTACAAAACAGCAAGTTTTATTTTAATATTGATGTATTTATTGT
>CAZHBJ010000242.1:0-3865 GCA_964530445.1 uncultured Ignavibacteriaceae bacterium | reverse complement strand
GTTAAGCACGCCGCCAGCGTTCGTCCTGAGCCAGGATCAAACTCTCCGTAGTAGAAAGTTTTTATACTTGTGTAATCTTGGCGTTAGACGCTAAGTTGAAACCATTTAACATTGACTGGTTAAATGCACTCACTCTTTCAAAGAACTTTAAATTTCCTTCATTAAAGAAAGGCTTCAAATTTAACTTCTCTACAAATTAATGTCAAGAGATGTTTTCATAATTTCAAAGTTATTGCTTGTTTTTTTGAACTTTTTATTTTTGCAAACAAAATCATATCAAGCCTTTCAAAGATATAAGATTTAATTAAAAAGTCAAGTTTTCCAAGCATAAATTATTTAAAAATTGATATTATTTTTTATTCTTTTACAATTGATTTGATAAATTAAATCTAAATTAAGGATACTAATAATCAAAAGACGTTAATTCAAATTGTAAGTTAGAATAAAAACAATTTGTTAGAGTTATTTTTTAACCTAATAATATAACTTGGTTTTGTTAAGAATTAAAATGCAGTTATATAAAAATTTTGATAGAAAACACTACCTAGATCTATTCTCATTTGTTAAGGTGAATTTGTTATATCACAATTTTTTCAATTGAGTTAATAACAAAATAACTGTTGCTACGCTTGCTACAACACTTAAATAAGTAGCTACTCTGCTTACATAATAATCAAAAGTTCTAGCCGGATTTTTAGGGACATATATATAATCGCCAGCGTCAATTTTTAACTTATCGCTATCAACAGGAATCCATTCTCTTGAAACTCCTTTAATTAGAGCTATATCTCCAGACTCAGCTAAGGGGCCCAATCCACCTGCTTCTTTTAAATAATACCTATAATCTTTACCTTTAACAAATTTTATACTGCCGGGGTTAGAAACCTGTCCGTATACATATACAGTATTAGGTTTTTGGGGAATAATTATGATATCTCCATTTCTAAGAGTTTCACTACCAATTTCCGAACTATCATCCATCACATTATTAAAATTGATTGATGATTCATTCAGCATTTGTCTTACTTGTTCATCTATATCAAAGAAGGCCGTATCAAGTTCGGTCAACGTGCTCATTCTAACCATTTTATTTCTTTCATATTGATAGACTATTGGGTTAGAATATTGATTTAAATATTGAGATTCTTTTTCAAGACTCAAGCCGAATTCTTTTTCCAAAATGAATTGCAAAGTTGTTCCTCTAATCAATTTAGCTCTATTTAATGAGGCATCATTTGTAAACCCGCCGGCCTCTTTAAGTGCTTCTCTTAGGGTAGTATTGGATTTAGTAATTGGAAATCTTCCGGGACGATTCACTTCTCCTAAAACCAAAACACTATAATTTTTTCTTTGAGATTGATCCGCGGGTACAACAATTCTATCGCCTCTTTTCAATAAAAAATCACTTCCAAGTTTTATCTTTATTTTTTGCATTTTTTCACCGTCTAGATTCAACCGGTAAACATCTGCAGAATCAACATTTTCATAAGATTTGTCTATGCCTTGAGCTAACTCCAAGGCATCCGATAACTTATCGCCTGGCACAAAAGGAAACGTGCCTGGATTTTTAACTGCACCGGATACTGAGATAAAATTCGTTTGTAAATCAGCAGGAGCAAAAATTAAAACATCGTCATTTTTTAGGTAAGGATTATCGGAAAAATCACCTGTGCGTCTGAATTTTAATAGATCAATATGCAATACTTCACCGTCGGCACGTTTTAGAATTATATTTCTAAGCGAATAGCTGTTTAACTTTTTATTAATCTGATCAAGAAACTGCGGATCGGTTATGTTACCAATCAGCTTGGTACGACCTTCGTTATACATTCTGGTTACAAAATCATCTACCCTTTCATTTATAAGCGCCGGGAAAGAACCGGTTAATATAAAATCCCCGCCAATAGTAACGCTAATAGTGCTGGCTGCATTTAAAAACGAACTGTTGGTTGTGTTGGATTTAAAGTCTGTTTGTGCTTTAAGAGAACTAATAAAAATTAAAATAAATAAAAAGGATAAATATTTTTTCATTTAACAGCCTTAAAAGTAATTTTAGAAATCCTATAATTTATATTGTCTATTATAATATTTTACATAATCGCCGGAGATTATTGATTCCCACCAATTTTTATTTTCAATATACCAATCAATTGTTCGGGAAATTGCCTCTTCAAAGACAAATTCAGGCTTCCAGCCGAGTTCATTTTTTATTTTAGAAGAATCAATTGCATATCTCCTATCATGTCCGGGACGATCTTTAACATATTGTATTAATTCCTCGGATTTTTTTAGGTGCTGAAGGATTAATTTAACAATTTGAATATTGGGCATCTCGTTACTTGCACCAATATTATAAACTTCGCCGATTCTTCCTTTTTCAAATACCAAATCCAGAGCTTTATTATGATCTATTACATAAATCCAATCCCTAACATTTAATCCGTCGCCGTATACCGGCAGCTTTTTGTTATTAATCGTGTTTATAATCATCAGGGGTATTAATTTTTCCGGAAATTGTAATGGACCGTAATTATTGGAACAACGAGTAACTATTACAGGCAGTCCAAATGTATGAAAATAAGCAAGAGCCATTAAATCGGCAGCTGCCTTACTTGATGAATAAGGACTATTAGGTGACAACGGGGTTTTCTCGGTAAAATATCCTTCTTTACCAAGGCTTCCATATACTTCATCTGTGGAAACTTGTAGAAATTTTTCAATATCAAATTTTCTTGCAGTTTCTAAAAGTATATTAGTGCCAATAACATTTGTCCTGTAAAAAATTTCCGACCCTAAGATACTTCTATCGACATGAGACTCGGCGGCAAAATTAATTACATATTCAATTTGGTATTTTTCAAAAATAAAATTAACTAGTTCAGAGTTTACTATATCACCTTTGATAAAATGATAATTTTTTTTCTTTTCAGACGGCTTAAGATTCTCAAGATTTCCGGCATAAGTTAATTTATCAAGATTAATAATGTTATAATCATCTCTTATATTTAATACGTGATTAATAAAATTACTCCCGATAAACCCGGCTCCGCCTGTTACTAAAATATTCTTCATTTACCTCCTAAAAAGAAAATAATCCTACAAAAACCCCCGCTTGAAAAAAGAAACTGTTTCCATTAATATCCGAAGGTGCGTTATAAATGTCTTTATTGTTATCGTAAGACCAATGGCTGCCAAAAGTAACCTGGTAACCTATACCAACTCTAAAATCCAAAAGACGATATGCAGGGATATCAACATTTAATGTTGGTGAAAACAGCCAGTAGCTGTTTTTTAATGTAGTACTTAAACCGGGAGAATAAGCCCAGAAATCATTCCAGTTTGCCCCGCCTTGATTCGCATAAAGATCTATTTCAAAGCTGCCTCTTCCTATTGATACCCCGGCAGACACACCAAAATTTTTTATAAAAGGAAGAGTATATTCAATAGTAAAAGCTCCTCCGCTCATTTTATAAATTGCTTCATAATTTAAAATATAATATCCCGGACCGAGGCTATTAAATGTTTTAGATGAGCTTGATCTTGAACCGCCAAAGCCCATTCCTCCGATTCTCAAACCGGGAACGATACCCAAATAAATAAAGCCAGCACCTCCGGAAGTATAAAAACCGGAAGTTGGCAAATGCAGATTACCGAAATTTTTAAGCTGAGTATTTATGCCGTCAACTTTCGGAATCATCCATCCGCTAACATACCCGCCGCCGCCGCCGAAAGGGGCGTCATAAAAAGAAGATTCCTGTGCAAAAACCGCTGAAGAAATAAAAATCAGCAGTAAAAAAATACGATATATTGTCTTCATAAAATCTTGTAAATATTAAATAAATTTACCAAAGCTCCCCTATAAAAA
>CAZHBJ010000241.1:0-3866 GCA_964530445.1 uncultured Ignavibacteriaceae bacterium | reverse complement strand
AGATATACCCTGGCAAGATATAATCGGAATGCGAAATAGATTAATTCATGGTTATTTCGATGTTGACATCAAACTTGTTTGGAATACAACCAAAAATAATCTGCCATCTCTGCTTAAAACATTGAAGAATATATTAAGTAATTAGTTAAAATAATGTTTACGCCATATTTAGAATGGGGATACAAAAAATATTTATACCGCCCAAATCCATAAAAACAATCAGAGAAGAAATTTATTATTTTATTATTAACAGTTTTATATAAATACGACACAACCTTATTTTTTTTGAGAGGACTTTTAGCTGCTGAAGAAAAGGCAAATGACAACTCCGGCTAACAAATAAATCTTCACGTAATTTTAATTATCACATCTGTCCAAAATAAATATTATAGGACATTATTACTAAGTAAAATTGTTTTGTTTTAAGTTCGTTTGAAAAACAAATTTCTTTATTTCAATTTATTTCGGACAGCACTGTTAATTGAAACTATTTCATCGCTTAAAGAATTTTTTGTTGACTAATAGCAAATTATATTTTAAGTTGTTAATACAGCAAGCGAATATTTACGGATACTTCAATACTTTATCATTTTTATTTAAGACTATATAAATTAAATGTTATTGTTTTACATTTTAATGAATTATAATAGATCCTCCCTTTCCCCTAATAAAAAAAACTTAATTAACCCACAAAACAAAGGAGATAAAAATGGAAGATTTTAATGTTCCCGTTGCACATAAATATGAACCTGTAAGTTTCGGAGATTGGATGCTTACTATGCTGCTGTGCGCAATACCTCTGGTAAATATTATTATGCTTTTGGTTTGGGCATTCGGCTCGAGCACAAATCCAAGCAAAGCAAACTGGGCTAAAGCAAGTTTATTGTGGGTAGTAATAGGTGTGGTGTTATGGATAGTGGTTTTCGGGGCTTTATTTGCTTCTTTGTATCACGGTTTTAAGTAAAATAGTCTTCTAGAATGAAAAGAGGCTGTCTTAAAAGTAATATTTTTCTGAATAATGGAACGCTGATGATACAGATTTGAACTGATTTCCACGGATTTTTAAATAGAAAATTACTTTTGAGACAGCCTCTAAATAATATATTTATAAGTTACCGCGCCGGTTGATCTTACAAGGTGATTCCATGCATTTTTTTTGAATCCCACCTTGTGTTCCTAGATTTCAAAATCATTTATCTTCTACTTAGATTTAATGTTTAATTTAGATTACGATTAAGCACCTAATTTTAATTTGGTTATTATTTCCCGGTTTATTATATTTCGTCAGTTAACGAAATATTATTATGAATAATTCAATTAAAGAAAATACAAAATTATTTAAAGCTCTATCGGATCCAAATAGACTTAGAATATTAAAAATGCTTCAGTCCAAGTCATTATGCGTCTGCGAAATTACGGCAGTTCTTAATCTGGCAACTTCTACCGTATCAAAGCATTTAAGTATTTTACGCGATTCAGGCTTTATTATTGAGGAAAAGGACGGCAAGTGGGTTAATTATATGGTTAACCCGAAACCATCCGATCAACGAGTTTCGTCCGTGCTTTCCACATTAGATTTCTGGATTTCAGACGACAACTTAATTATAACAGATAAACAAAAAATTCAAAAGGTGGATAGAAACATTGTCTGCAGCCGCTGATATTTTTTTGTAGTACATTTCGTTATTTGGCTAATTATAGAATTGGAATAAATGAAAATATTAATACTTTGCACCGGGAATTCGTGCCGAAGCCAGATGGCTGAAGGCTTTCTAAAATCATTTGATAGAGAAATTGAAGTATATTCTGCCGGGACAAATCCTTCTGATCATGTTCATCCAAATGCAGTTCTGGTAATGAATGAAGAAGGAATTGATTTAAGTAAAAATATCACAAAGAATGTCGATCAATTTCTTAATAAATCCTTCGACTACGTTATAACAGTATGTGATAATGCAAAAGAAACTTGTCCAGTTTTTATCGGAAATGTTGGAAAACAAATCCATATAGGTTTTGAAGACCCAGCTGAAGCAAAAGGAACTGAAGAAGAAATTTTAAAAGTATTTAGAAAAGTAAGAGATCAGATTAAAAATGAATTCCACAAGTTTTATCAAAATAATTTAATTCAATAAAAAATGTTACACAAATTACCCACAAAGAATAAGGGAGAAAAAAATGTTAAATATTAAGGTACTTGGATCAGGCTGCCAAAACTGTTTAAACCTGGAGAAGCTTTGCAGAGAAATAATTTCCGAAAATAATATTGAAGCAGAAATAGAAAAGGTTACCGATTATAAAGATATTATGAGCTACGGTATTATGAGTACCCCAGGACTTGTCGTCAATGGGAAAGTAGTCCATAGCGGTAAACTTCCGACAAAATCTACTTTGACTCATTGGCTGACAAATACAATAGGATAAACGTTAATAAATAATAAGGATTAAAAATGTCTTTATTGTCTAAAAGACTATCTTTTCTAGACAGATATTTAACACTCTGGATATTTCTGGCAATGTTTATAGGCGTATTCTCCGGATATTTGTTTCCCGGTATAGTTGATTTCTGGAATTCATTTCAATCGGGAACAACAAATATACCGATTGCAGTCGGATTAATTTTAATGATGTACCCTCCCCTTGCAAAAGTTAAGTACGAAGAGCTTGGCGATATTTTTAAGAATGTTAAAGTCTTATCTTTTTCATTAATTCAAAACTGGCTGATTGGTCCGGTGTTAATGTTCGTGCTTGCAATAATTTTTCTGCAAGGTTACCCGGAGTATATGGCCGGTTTAATTATGATAGGTCTTGCCAGATGTATTGCCATGGTAATTGTTTGGAATGAACTTGCAAAAGGAGATACGGAATATGCAGCAGGACTGGTAGCATTCAACTCGATATTTCAGGTACTTTTCTTTTCTGTTTATGCGTATGTGTTTTTAAGTGTTCTCCCCTCGGCATTAGGATTAAAAACATTTAAAATTGATATAACCATCGGGCAAATTGCTGAAAGTGTGCTTATTTATCTTGGAATTCCTTTTGCTGCCGGAATTATTACTCGCTTTTCGTTAATAAAATTAAAGAATAAAGAATGGTATCAAAATAAATTTATACCCAAAATAAGCCCGATTACTTTAATTGCTTTACTCTTTACAATTATTGTAATGTTTTCACTTAAAGGAGAATACATTGTAAAAATCCCGCTTGATGTTGTAAGAATCGCTATTCCTTTAATTTTTTATTTCATCATTATGTTTTTTGTATCGTTTTATCTCGGCAGAAAAATCGGTGCGGATTATTCAAAAACCGCAACTTTATCATTCACAGCTGCGAGTAATAATTTTGAATTGGCTATTGCGGTTGCAGTAGCAGTGTTTGGCATTAATTCCGGTGAAGCTTTTGCCGCCGTAATAGGTCCCCTGGTGGAAGTACCTGTGCTGATAAGTCTGGTAAATGTTTCATTATGGTTTCAGAAAAAATATTTTGTAAATGTTGAAGAAGGAACTGTTAAATCACCTAATGTTTGTCCTTAATTTTGGATCACAGTGTTGCACTCATAGGCATCAATTTAAGGAAATATTATAAGGACAGAATTGGAAAAATGTAAAGACACGATTAATACTAAGTCTCTCTCTTTGCAAGGGAGAGAATAGAGAGGGTTCAAGAATTTAATAAACAATTGAACCCATCCCAACCCTTCCCTTGCGAAGGGAAGGGTTTATTTGTAGAATTTACTTTGATATTATCATTCTGTCAACTGAATGTTAAATAACGATTTATAGAATTATATATCAAAATTAGGTTGACGCTTATTGAGGAAATCTGTGAAAGAAAGATTTTATAACTTATGTTATTAAAGAAAGAAGAAA
>CAZHBJ010000240.1:0-3881 GCA_964530445.1 uncultured Ignavibacteriaceae bacterium | reverse complement strand
ATTAAAATCATAATTAAAAATATTGCTGCTTATTTTGAAAAAGCAGTTTTCTCACAGCTTCGCACCGTCGGTTACAAAAAACCGGCTTACAATTTATTAAAAGCTGAAAATCAATTTACTTTAAAAAAATACAATGCGTTTCTCAGCTTTAACTAATTTCCCCCTACTATCTTTTAGTAATGCTTCTGTATTTTTGTTCTATTATTAAAACTAAATTTTAATGGAGGCTTTAATTTCTTAAGATAATAAGTAGGATATGTTAAATGAATGCGTGTACTAAAATTCATTGTAAAAATCATTCAAGATTACTCTCTAATTTGAATGAGAAAATAACAAGCTGCAAATTAATATAGTTTGCTTCACAAATATAACAAGACATGATAACAATAATTGTGATAATTAAGTTTTTTTAATTGTGAACTTAAATACCATGCATAGCATTATCTTTAAGTATAAATATAAAATATGATTATACGGGAAATTCATTTTGTGAGCAGGCGAACATATTAGGCATTACCCATTTCAGGGTTCAATAAAATCAATTTGATTAAAATCAGCAGGTATATTGAATTAAAATTTTATATTTCAATTTATAAATCTTTCTATTTAAGGACGCGTCGGAATATTAAATATGAACATAGTTATTGATGAAAATATCGCTTATGCCGAGGAAGCTTTTTCAGCTTTCGGTAATGTAAAACTTTTGCACGGAAGAAAAATTACAAATGATCAGTTAAAAGATGCCGATGCGTTAATAGTCCGTTCGATTACAAAAGTAAACAGGGAACTGCTTGATAATACGCATGTTAAGTTTGTCGGTACGGCAACTATCGGGACAGATCATATTGATTTGGATTATTTAAAAGAAAAAAAGATTAATTTTTCCGATGCAAAGGGCTGCAATGCCGATGCGGTAGCAGAATATATATTTACATCGATACTGAATTTAGCTAAAGAAAATAATATTCAAGTCCGGGGTAAAACTCTCGGGATAGTCGGAGTCGGCAATATAGGCAGCCGCATTGCACGATTAGCCAAGGCGGTGGGTATGGATGTATTAAAAAACGATCCGCCTCTTAAAAGATTAACCGGAAGCGACGAGTATGTTTTTTTAGATAATATTTACGATGCCGATATTATTACACTTCACGTTCCGTTAAATACTTCGGGAATAGATAATACCGTTCATCTATTTAATAATGAAAATTTAAATAAATTAAAAGACAATACTATTTTATTGAATGCATCAAGGGGTCAGGTTATTGATAACTCTGCTCTATCGGAATTAATTAAGCCTAAAAAACTAAATGTGGTACTTGATGTTTGGGAAAACGAACCTGATATAAATGTAAACTTGTTGAGTTTAGTTAAAATAGGAACGCCGCATATTGCAGGTTATTCTTTTGAAGGGAAATTAAACGGCACGGTTATGATATACAATGCTTTATGTGAAGCATTTAATGAAAAGCCTTTATGGGTACCGGATATCCCGAATCTGGAAAACAATTCTATTGACGCCGTTATGAAAGCCTACAGCGAAGAATTTCTCTTCGAAATCTTCAACTCAATTTATGATATCCGCAGAGACGATAAAGAGACAAGAATGATAGGAAATCAGCCTGCCGAACAAAGGCCGGTATATTTCGACCGGCTAAGGAAAAATTATCCTCTACGAAGGGAATTCACTAATTATAAAATAAGCTTAAAAAGCAGCAATAAAGAATTGGAAAGAATTCTTAAGGCCTTCCGGTTTCAGTTGATATACAAATAAAATTATAATTACCCGTTGTTCGAAATGTAATTGATAATTTATAAGCTGTTGAAACGGTTTGTAGATAGTGATCATTGTTTCAAGTAAAAAATAAAATAAAAAAGTATTTGTCAGTCAGACCATAGTTGCGAATTGAATTATATTTAATTCATGGTTCGACTCCGCTTCATGGTTCGACTTCGCTTCATGGTTCGACTTCGCTTCATGGTTCGACTTCGCTCACCATGACAGGAGATTGTCATCCCGAGCGAAGACGAGGGATGGAGGCAGCGCGAAGTAAAAAGACATAATTTAAAAGAGGGAGCTTATAATGAAATCATATTGGGTTTATATATTACATTGCTCAGATGATAGCTATTATACCGGAAGTACGGATAATCTTGAAAAAAGGATATATGAGCATATACATGGAAAGTATAAAGGTTATACTTCAACCCGCCTGCCTGTTTATCTTGTTTATTCACAGGAGTTCCAAAATGTTAAAGATGCAATAAAAGCCGAAAGACAAATAAAGAGTTGGAGCAGGAAAAAGAAAGAAGCATTGATAAATGGCGATTTTATTTTACTTCATAATTTGGCTGAATGTAAGAATGAATCAAATTATAAGAATAAAAAAATGAAGTAAATATTTTACCGGTCATGGTTCGACTCCGCTTCATGGTTCGACTCCGCTCACCATGACAATAAATTTACATTTAGTACAACTTAAAATTAAAAATATTTTCAAAGGTGTTAATTTTTGTTTTGAATAACGGGTTATTCTATACTACTGCTTATTATCTATTTTAAAATCAACCGGAATAATCATCTGAACATTAACAGGTTTCCCTTTAATCAATCCGGGTTTAAACTTAGCATAAAAGATGGCAATTTTGGCGGCTTCATCACAGCCGTGTCCTATCCCTTTAATTACTTCCGCATGAGTAACATTGCCGAGCCTGTCTATAAAAGCTTTTATTTTTACAACTCCCTGTATATTATTTTTCTTAGCTTCGGACGGATATACTATTTTATTCATTATTGCTTTCATACCGCCCACAGGTTCGGGCATAATCTCGGCAGTTAAATAATAAGCGGGGTCGCTGCTTATTTGTTCTTCTTCAATCGGAGGCGGAGAAGACATATCGATAGTTTTTTTCTTTAACTCTGCAATTTTATTGTTTGAAATATTCTTACTTGATGTTTTAGAATCACTTGCGGCAATTACCGGTTTTGGAGAGGTTTCTTCAATCTTATGTTCAGGCACTAGTTTTCCGTTTGCATAACTAATATCTTTTAAATAGTGTCCTGCCGAATCAAATAATGATGCAGGCCCTTCCCTTTTTCCTTCTTCAACATTAAATGTTTCTTTTAATTTACCGCTTTCGGAATATACTTTAACAAATCCGTTAACTTTTCCGTTTTCATAAGTTAATTCTTCTTTTATCTTTCCGTTCGGATAATAAAATTTTGCGTCTCCTTCTCTAATTTTATTCACATAATTAATTCTGGATTTAAGTGTGTCCGATGGATAGAAAGTATTAACCGATCCGTCTTGCGGATAGATTTTTATTAAAAAGGTTAAAACAATAGTCAGTACAAAAAGGAATCTGCACATAATAAAAATTTTCTTAGTTAGGATTTTATAATAAACGGATACGAACCTTCAACAGCATAAAAAACAGACGATGAATATTTTTAATAAATAACGGGGTTAAAATTAAGATTTATTCGCGAATAATTACAGGCATTAAAAGCGATACAATAAAAGTTACAACTGCCAGACCTACAAAAAGATACCCGACTTCCGCATCGTAATTTAAAAGATTAAGGTGGCTAAGCATATAATGCCAATCGTGATAAACATGATTGCCGCCGAGCAGCGGAAGTCTTCTCGCCCTCGCGTCTGCAGCATATACACTTATGTTTATTAAATTTTGACCCAGCCATAAAAGAGAAAACTGCACACCGGTTTTGTAAGAATTGCGGAAGAAATACCATGCAATTAGCGAGGGAAGAATAATCTGCATTAAAGTTCCGCCGGCGGTATAAATAAACCTTCCGAAAAAATAAAAGAAAGCATGACCGGCTTCATGTATAACCAGGTCGGCATTATCTATTAATCCGTAAT
>CAZHBJ010000239.1:0-3903 GCA_964530445.1 uncultured Ignavibacteriaceae bacterium | reverse complement strand
AAGCAAGGGTTTATTTTATAATAAAATAAACAAAATATATTTATACTGTTGTAATACGATTTGTTTTGATTTTATTGCTTATGAGAAGTATTAAAATTAAAGAAAAAGCATTTTTATTGCGGAGAAAAATATGAAATATGGCTACTTTTCCAAAGATGGGAAAGAATTTATAATTACAAATGTAAAGACACCTACTCCGTGGATTAATTACATATATAATAATAATTATTTTGCAACAATTTCTAATAACGGCGGGGGAATAAGTTATTATAAAAATCCTTTACACGGCAGAATAACAAGATACCGCATAAATGATGTACCGTCCGACCGCCCTGGAAAATATATCTATATAAAAGATAATGAAACCTCAGAAGTATGGAGTTTAACTTGGCAGCCGGTTGGCAGGAATTCGGAAGCTTATAAGATCGTACATGGGTTTGGCTATACTCGCAGCGAATCTAAAATTGAAGATATTAAATCAGACGTACTTTTTATTGTTCCTCTTAAAGATAACATGGAAATTTGGAAAGCAACACTTAAGAACGATTCAAATAAAAAACGTAAGCTTTCTGTTTTTGGCTATGTAGAATTTGCACTCGGACATGGTTTAATAGATATTATAAATCAATGCGACGATCAGCATTTTAATAGAGTATATTTCGATAAAGAATTAAATTCAATTTTTGCTACTAAAACTTATTGGGTAACAAAAGCAAACGGAACACAGCAGCAGGAAAATAAGGAATGGGATCAATGGGCTTTTTTTACCGCAAATCAGCCTATTGTAAAATACGAAACTTTACGTGAAAGATTTATTGGTGCTTATAGGAATGAAAATAATCCGGAAGCTATAGAAACCGGAAATTTAACATGCCGGGATACGGATTTTGGAAATGCAATAGGCGCTTTACAGATTGATGTTGAATTACTTCCCGGGGAATCAAAGGATATTATTTTTTCTCTCGGTGTTATTTCCAAATCAGAATTTGATATCGGCAAAAAAATAATTCCATCATTATATAATAATTCCGAAACTGTTGAAAAAGCATTAAACGATATCAAGGCAAATTGGTATGATTTTTTTGAGCATGCCGTTGCGGAAACTCCGGATACGGAGATTAATACATTTGTTAATTATTGGATACAATACCAGGCTAAAGTTGCTTTTGATATCGGAAGAGTAGCAAGTTTTTATTATTGGGGAATCAGCAGAGGATTCGGATTCCGGGACACCTCACAAGACGTAATTGCTGTCACTATGTCTCAGCCCGACAATGCATATAATAGAATAATGTTTTTGGCACGTCAATTATTTAAAGACGGAAGAGCTTATCATCATTTTTATAATGGCGGTGTCGGTGAATTGACAAAACACTGTGATGATCCGCTTTGGTTTATTTTAGCGGTAACAGAGTTTATTAAAGAAACCGGAGATTCATCAATACTCAATCGAAAGGTACCATTTGCCGATGGACCTGAAGAAACTATTTTAAAGCATTTGTTAGCAGTTGTAAATTTTGCAGAAAATAACCTTGCAAAACATAATCTTCCCGTATTCGGAAGGGGGGATTGGAACGATACTCTTGATTATATCGGCGGAGATGATGGTGGTGAAAGCGTTTGGGGAGGGATGTTTTACGTAGCTATGCTGAACAAGCTTATAGAACTGTTTGAAAATGAAAATATTGATGTTCAAAAAATAATTAAGTTGAGAGATAAAATAAGTAAAAGTATTGATGAATATTGCTGGGACGGGGAATGGTATATTCGCGCTTTCGGTGAAGGTGATAAGAAAATAGGCTCAAAAGAAAATAAGTATGGGAAGATTTTTATTAATACACAAGCATGGCCTGTGGTTGCCGATTTACCGGATAAAAACAAATTATTATCAGCCCTTAATAGTGTGAAAAAGCATCTTGATACGGATTACGGTCCCAAAATATGTTCGCCGGCTTTTAAAGATATTGATCCTAATGTAGGACTGATCACTAGATGTGTGGCTGGTAAAAAAGAAAATGGGGGAGTTTTTTGCCATCCTTCTACCTGGCTGGTACAGGCCGAATGTATGTTAGGTAGAGGAAATATGGCTTTTGAGTATTTTAAAAAGCTTTTGCCAAATAGAATAGACTCGGATATTTTTTGTGCGGAACCTTATGTCTATTCTCAATATATTACAAGCGATGAACATTCTGCTCCCGGTAAAGCAAGTCATTCCTGGCAGACAGGAACAGCCTCCTGGATGTACAGAATATTTTTTGATTATATATTAGGAGTTCGGGCTTCTTATAAAGGACTGATAATTGATCCTACAATTCCTTCCGAATGGAAATCATTTAAAGTTGAAAGAATATTTAGAAATACAAAATATTTAATTCAAGTTGAAAATCCGGAAAACTTGGAACACGGAATAAAAAGTATTTCCGTAGATGGTAAAATGATTGAAGGTAATATCCTTCCTATTGTTGCAAAAGATGTTTGTTCCGTAAAAGTATTGATGTAAAAATATTATTATAAATCTTCACCTTATTCTATATAATTAATTAATAAATTAAACCGCATATGGGAATTATTAATAGATCTTCAAAAAATCCTATAGTTACTAGAGACCAAATACCCGGTATACCGCCGAAAATGGTTGATGTTTCTTCAGTATTTAATCCCGGGGCAATAAAATTTAACGACAAATATATCCTGCTTCTCCGTGTACAAAACAGGGGAAGAGAAACTTTTATTGTTAAAGCAGAAAGCAGCAATGAAACTGATTTCAAAGCTGATAATAAAATAATTGAATTTAAGGGCATCGAAAAAATTCAAGAGAAGATATATCATATTTATGACGCCAGGATAACCAAAATTGCAAACGAATTTTTTATAATGTTTGCTATGGATATGGATGCCGGATGCAAATTAGGACTGGCAACTACAAATAATTTTGAAGATTTCCGATTTCTCGGTATTGTATCGGATAATGATACACGCAACGGTGTTTTATTTCCGGAAAAAGTAAACGGCAGATATCTTCGTTTTGATCGCCCAAATAAAGTCCAGCTTAAAGGAGGTCCCGCATCGGGTAATATAATATATTTATCTTCTTCCGATGATCTTATCAATTGGGAAACAATTAAACCTGTAATGGAAGGACGATTTCATTATTGGGATGAAAATATAGGTTCGGGACCGCCGCCGGTTAAGACTCGCGAAGGATGGCTTCATATTTATCATGGTGTCGCAATGCATTTTGCAAGTTCAAATATATATCAGGCCGGTGTTTCTATGCATGATTTAAATGATCCTTCTATCGTATTGTCAAGAGGGAAATATAATGTACTTGAACCGAGAGAACTATATGAATTAACCGGACAAGTTCCTAATGTAGTTTTTCCAACCGGAATGATTGTGGAAAGTTATGATGATGATGGGTTTGCTGATATTAATAGTCAGGTCCTAATTTATTATGGCGCAGCTGATACGGTTGTTTGTCTGGCTAAATCAACAATTAAAGAACTAATTAAAGCTTCGAAACAATAATCTGGTAAATATTAAAAATGCTAAAAAGTATAATTATTATTTTAATGTTAAGCCCCATCGGTATGGCACAAACTCTGAAAATACCGGTTATTAAATTTTCTCCTCGAAAATATATTTGCTATTATACTAATAAACCGTTAAAGATTGACGGTAAATTAAACGAAAAGGCTTGGTCCAAAACAAAATGGACTAATGATTTTGTTGATATAATGGGGCCGTCAAAACCTACTCCTCGATTTCGTACAAGAGTAAAAATGCTGTGGGATGATAAATACCTGTATGTTGGAGCCCAGCTTCAAGAACCGAATATTTGGGCTACATTAAGACAACGGGACACTGTAATTTTTCGGGATAATGATTTTGAGGTTTTTATAG
>CAZHBJ010000238.1:0-3906 GCA_964530445.1 uncultured Ignavibacteriaceae bacterium | reverse complement strand
TGAGGAACCTTTTTCATTAAACGGTTTTAATGTACACAATTCTGGCCATCCGTTTTCCTTAATTTCATCGCCGTTTGAAACTTGATATTTGTGAACGCAGCCGTCTAACCCGTAGCTGTAAACAAATTTTTTATTCGGATCGATAGCCGGAGAGGAAGTTGTGTAGGTTTTTTTATATCCATTGTTAATTCGATAATTACCTGATCCGAATTGATGCGACCAAATTACTTTTCCGTTTCTGGCATTAAGTGCGATGATATGTCCATCTTTAGTCGTAACAAAAATCATATTGATCGATCCGGAATTTGTTTTAACATTACTAAGATATACCGGCGCCCCGTCTGCCACTGACGGTAAAGACACTTTAAACAATTGATGAAGTCCGCTAACATTTAGCTTTGAAATTTTCGTTTCTTTAGTATTGTTTCCGCTGTGCTGCGGATCGAAATTGAATTGGAGCCAATCATAGCTTTTGTTTTTCTTTGATGTTCGATGAATCTGTTTATCTTGGTAATTTAAAGATAAAGTTTGAGCTCCGTCTTTTACTGCAATAAATTGAGCTGCTACAAAAAATAGAATAAAAATATGAAAATATTTTTCATCTTTGACATTCCTTAACATTCTCAGCCTCTTTTAAATCAATTTGTTTTTTGAAGTGTATTTTATCCGATTCTTAGGTTCAATTATTTAATAGATAATTTTGTTAAAGCGTATGCTAATTGCAAAGAGAATATTTAATTATAGATATGAATCACATGAAATGCTACCTTTTGATAAATTAACCGATAGTTAAGTTTAAAATATAATTTTAAAGTTGGTCTTTATACTTTAAATAAAGATGTAATCTATAAATGGTAAATGAGTAACAATGGGTTTTGTTCAATAAAAAAAGGAAATTATTTTAAAAACAGAGTTGAAGTCCGCTATAAAATTCTATTTAAATTTTTGATCAGCAATGAAGAAATAATGATGAGAAAATATTTTTCACTCTTACTCGATAAATATGTTGAGAAAATTTTAATATTCAAACAGCTATAAATCACATGCATTTGCATATACAACAAATCTTTTAAAAAAGGTGGTTTTTTGTTATTATATTTAGTTAGAGGAAATCCTTGCGTGAGAACAATGCAAATTGAATAAAACTATTTTTATTGCAAAATAAAAAATCAAAATAGGAGTAATCAAAATGAAAATCGGGATCATCGGTTCAGGGATCGAGGGTCAGCAGCTTGGGTTGGGCCTTATTAAACTCGGACATGAGGTTAAAATCGGTACACGCGATGTTTCGAAATTAGATGATTGGAGAAAGGAAGCCGGAGAAAGAGGAAGTGCAGGCAGTTTTGAAGATGCGGCTAAATTCGGTAGTGCTTTAGTTTTAGCAACTTCGTGGGCTGGTACGGAAAATGTCGTTTCTATGGCCGGCAAAGATAATTTTAAGGATAAAATATTAATTGATGTTACGAACCCGCTTGATTTTTCAATGGGTACTCCGCCAAGACTTGCCGCATCATTGGGTAATTCTGCAGGCGAACAAGTTCAAAAGTGGCTGCCTGCTGCAAAAGTAGTAAAAGCTTTTAATATTGTTAACGCTTATGTAATGTGCAATCCGAAACTGGAAGAAGGTACTCCCGATCTTTTTATTGCCGGCGATGATGATGCAAAAAAGTTTGTCACTTCATTAGCAGATCAATGGGGTTGGGCAAGCGTTATAGATCTTGGAGACATTTCGCAAGCATACTGGCTGGAAACCCTTGCAATGCTCTGGATAAATTTTGCATTCCAAAACAACCAGTGGTCGCACGCTTTTAAGCTTTTAAGGAAATAATTTTTAAAGCCCCGGTCTGTTTTTTTGCAGATCAGGGCATATCTTTATTTCTCTTTTCAATTTTTATCTCTGTTTTTTCCCATCCGAAATATCTTATTAAAATAAATTTGAGAATTAGGTTTATTAAAATATTTTTATAGATTAGTATTGAATATTAAATATTGATCTTTAAATTAATATGAAAGTAATCGAGCAAGAAACTATCGAACCCCCTTTATATGGAAGGACTTATTCCCTTTACGGCGGACAAAATAGTTCGGATGACTACTTTAAAACAATTCAAGACATTGCCGATTACTACATAAAACAATTTCCAAATCCCGATCAATTTCTTCAGTTAATACAAACTGTTGGTAAAAAGAAAAGTTATTTCAGAAAAAAGATAAACAGAGAAAAAGATCCTTTAATTTCTTCTTTATTAAAAAATCTTGACTCCAAACTATCCTCATTTACCGGGATGATAGAAACACATTTGGATTCATTATCGATAATGCAAAAAACGGATAGCATACTGGCTACAACAAGAGAGCAGTATTATTTATATATGATGGAAATCGAATTAGTAAACAGAATTAACAAGGAAAGATTTTTAACTTCTAATTTTAAAATAGCTTTTTTACCCCATTGCATTAGAGACTTAAGCAGGGAATGTTTATCTAAACCGGATGAAATTGATTATGTGTGCAAGGGATGTTCAAAAATCTGCAATATAAATATGGTGAGCAAATTGCTTAGGAAAAGCGACGTGTCACCATATATATGGATGGATGCGGAATTAGGCCCATTATTTAAAATCCTCAAAAAGAAATATGGGAATTTCGGAGTACTGGGAATCGCATGTATCCCCGAACTTGTTAAAGGGATGAGAACTTGTTTGGAGAAGAATGTTCCTGTGATCGGGATACCGATAGACGCAAACAGATGTGCCAGATGGATGGGCAAATTTCACGATAATACGATTAATTTGAAAAAGCTTGAAGAATTATTATCATAATTGCTTTGCCGATTCGGTAAACACAACCATTTTTAATATATCAAGGTCAAATAACTTATAGGGAAAGATATTTTTAAGAGTAACCGTAACAAAGATTTTTTAGTCTAATTTATACGGCTTAAAGAACAAAAACCATTTTAAGAGGTGAAAAATGAAAAAATTATTAATACCGGCTTTAATTTTGCTCTTCATATCGATTTCAACAATAGATTCTTACAGCTCCGATAAAGTTACAAAGACATATAATTACAAAGATTTTTCTGCAGTCAGTATAAGCTCCGGCATGTATTTAAACGTAACTCAGGCGGATACGTACAGCATTGAAATAAATGCCGATGAAAGTGATTTTAAATATTTAAGAGTGGAGAAGAAAGGCGATGCTTTGAAAATATATTTTCATAGAAATTTTTTCTCCTTTTTTAAAAGACATCATAAAGTGGAAATAAATATTCAAATGCCTGCACTTACCGGTTTGGATTTAAGCGGCGGATCAAACGCAAATATTAAGATGGACAATGCTTCAAAATCGTTTTCGGCAGAATTATCCGGTGGTTCGCACCTGGAAGGCAATCTAACATGCGGTGATGTAAGTTTTGATTTTTCGGGAGGGAGCAAAGTAAATTTAACCGGAAAAGGAAAAGATATTAAAATCGATGGTTCGGGAGGAAGCAAATTTAATTTGAAAGATTTTTTAGTGGATAATGTTGAAGCCGACATGTCCGGCGGTTCCCATGCAACTGTTACAATGAACGGGACACTAAATACCGAACAAAGCGGCGGCTCAAGAATTACTTATTACGGAAATATGAGTTTAGGCCAAACAGACTTTAGCGGCGGTTCCGGTGTGAGCAAGGGCGATTGATATTCTTTTATATTTTGAATATTATTTATGCCGGATTTGGATAAGTCTTAATCCGGCATTTTTTTATTTAAATAAAGATAAAATGGAAGAAGACAAAAAAATATCATACGAAACCGCCACATTCGGATCAGGATGTTTCTGGTGCACGGAAGCTGTATTCGAAAGGTTAAAAGGCGTGCATTCGGTTGTATCAGGTTATGCAGGCGGAAATGTTCCTAATCC
>CAZHBJ010000237.1:0-3941 GCA_964530445.1 uncultured Ignavibacteriaceae bacterium | reverse complement strand
GATATATCTATATTCAAACGTTTAACAATGACAATAGTGGATGGTATAAAAGCTTTTCAAATATTATAAATAAAATGAAAACCACTCAAGGGATGATACTTGATGTCAGAAGTAATGAAGGCGGAAGTATATCAATAGCAAATTATATTCTAAGTTTTTTTATTGATAAACCATTCCTATCCTCAATATGGCTAGATGCAAATCAAAATGAATTACCTCGATTTTTCATACAACCAGCACAGAATTATTATTCAAAACCAATTATTCTATTACAAAATGGAGTTAGCTTTAGTTCAGCTGAGGGTTTTATTTGTATGATGAGAGAACTTCCTAATGTTACTACATTAGGGGACACAACTGGCGGCGGCGGCGGTTCACCTAAAGAATTTAAAATATCATATAACATTATTATTAATTTGCCAACAGCGGCTTTATTAACTTACCAAAGGAAATTTGTAGAATGGAATGGTATAGAACCTGATATCCTTTTACAACAAACTAAAACTGAATTAGAAAATGGTAAAGATCCTCAGTTAGAAAAAGCAATAAGTATACTTGAGAAGTAAAAAATGTATAACCAGCGCATCAACCCGACCCCGCCAAAGGCGGGCAGGCAGCAGACACAGTGCGGGGAATTTTCAGTTTTTGGCTTTGTCTTTTTCGTTTGGCAAACTTGTTAAAGGATTCTTACAAAATTAATAAACTTGCAAACCGTGCTTGCAAAGAAAGTTAAGCATCCGGCAGCTGCCAGACCAAATCATTGGCATTGCGTAAATAACTTAGCCGTTTGTTATGGGAGCAGCTTAATCGCAAGACCGTTATACCCCTTTGATAAAAGAAATAATAATCTTATTCATTAATAATTTGACAAATATCTCGTTATGAGATATATTTACTTATGCATATTATTACAAGGAAAAGATTGTTGGAATTTGGCAACAAATATCCGGGTTCGATTGAAGCATTAGATAGATGGTATAGAATTGTTAAACATAGTGATTTTAATTCGTTTGCTGAACTTAGAAAAACTTTTCCTCAAGCAGACCAAGTAGGTAAATTTATAGTTTTTAATATTGGTGGTAATAAATACAGACTCATTGCTTATATTGTATTTTCAACAAAGCGAATATACATCCGTTATGTGTTAACTCATACAGAATATGATAAAGGAAATTGGAAGGAATAAAAATGATAAAAGAGAAAGATGAAATAAAAAGAACCATTAGAGTATGGCCCACTGTATCAAAGGTTGTTTCGACAATACATACAGAAAAACAATATAATAAAGCAGTAAAAATGCTCGACGAGCTGATTGATGAAATAAACGAGAAAAGCGACCCGGTAAAAGAATCACTAATAGACACACTTGGAACTTTGATAAAAGATTATGAAGATAGAAATATAAAGGAACCCAAAGGTGATTCTGTTGGAGTATTAAAATATCTATTAGAAGAACATGGACTCAATCAAAATGAACTTCAAGAGATAGGAAGTCAAGGTGTTGTATCAGAAATATTAAATGGGAAAAGGAAATTAAACCTGAGACAAGTGGTTGCTTTGAGTAAAAGATTTTCAGTATCTCCATCAGTATTTATAGATAATAATTAAAGATTAAAAAAAGGGGTATAACAAGCGCATCAACCCGACCGCATCCGTCGGCTGACGGATCGCGTTCGGCATTTTCAGTGTTTTTAGCATTATGCCACACTACATAATTGCTTTTTTAGGGAGACATGATATTTAAATAACTTGCCTACTATACGTGCTGATGAAAAATACGCGCCTCCGGCCTAATCTTCGGCATCGTGTAAATAACTTAACTGTTTGTCCATCAGCTGACTGGTGGGCGTCGTCTTAAACGCTCGCCGTTAGGCAATAAAAAAATATTAGAGATTTTCGATTATATTATTATTGTAAATACATATTGAAATAAAATAATAAAAAAATATTTAATGAGTGAAAGATGACTTTAAAAGAAATACTAAAACCTTTTCGCTATATAATTATTTTAGTGGCAATCATATTAAATCTATCATGTAATTATTTTACGGAACCGGAACCATTTGTAAATAAAGATGCACACCCACCAGAGATAAAATATAAGACAGCGACACTATACAATTATACACAAGATCAGTTGGTAACAGGTACTATTGATCTGAATTTTGTCCCCGATTTTGACCTGGAATTAGTTAAAAGTATTACTGCTTTCGTTGATACTATGAATGTAGGAGAATTAGTACTTCATCATATTCAATTAAACTCAAACCAGCTTGCATATCATATTGTGATCGATACCAAAAAATGGCCTAACGGGAAACATGATATTTATTTTAATGTATATAAAAAAGTTACAGAGAATGATTCACTTGGGCTTTTAGGTTTACGCTATACGCCATTGCAAATTTATAAAACCTCTCTCATCTTCGATAGAAATTCTTTACCTGTTTATCATAAAGTATTAGGCTTTGTTGATGATATTGGTAATTCGGTTCTTTTTATTGAGCCATTCAATTCGGAATGGATGTGGCTTGAATCTTTTTCTACTCAAGACTGTTCATTACTTGCGGAGAAACATCTTTATGCAAATGGAACTTTTATTATAAGCAAAAGTCTTGACGAAAAAAGATTGATTATTTTAATAAATGATCCTCGTCAGGGTAGTGTTATTGTCAAAATAAATAGTTTACCTTTTAGTGATTTTTCTTATCCTTCTATAAAGTATAATGCAAATATTCCATTGGACAATGTTTATGGATTTGCGGTAGGTGCTAATGACTTATTATACTATTCAGATAGCAAAGGCAATTTAAACATTTCAACAAGCGATGGCATATATCTTGCCTCCTATAACATTTTTAATGGTCCTGCAAGGTATCTCACCATATCACCTGATAGCTTAGAAATACTTGGAGTTGATAATTTTGGAGTTAAAAATTATTTACTCAAAGGTGATTCAGTAATCTTTTCGTCACAATCTTCAGTTTCTGATAGGATAGAGTTATTTCATTCTGATTGGAAGAATTCAAGAATCTTTATTACTCGACAAAATACAATTCTTGAAGAATGGGATATACCATCATTAAATTCAATTGAATCTTTTCAATTACCGGATTCAATACCAGTAGCAAACAACATTACTGCGATTCGAGCTAATTCGAGATTTTTATATGCTGCGTATACTCTTCAAGATAATGTAAATGATTCAAGCCTTGTTGTCGAATACGAAATAGCGTCTCAAAGAGTTAATCGATTTTGGAATTTTAAATATCTGGTTCATACTTTAGCTGGTTCGGAAAATGGGCGCTATCTGTTTGTAGGAACATCTAATACTCAGTGGTTTATTGATCTAGGAGCTAACCAATAATGAAAAAGTCTTTAATAATCTTAGCCGTCTCTTTATTTTTAATTCACCCTGTATTTCCTCAACAAAAGAGAGCTCTCAAATCATGGAAAACATTTGTTTCTATTGGTTACGGGAGTACGGAATCAAGTAGTTTTAGTAAATATTATAAATCTCTGATTGATAGTTATAGATTTTCAGGTGTGCCAATCAATACACAGAGAGAATTCGGTCCTACGTTATTAGCAAATACAGGATTCATTTTTAATTTTTTGGAGAATATAGGGGCTGGTATTTCTTTAGGATACTTTTATTCTCCTGCTTATTCTAATTATAAGGATTATGCAGGCATCGTGAAAATAAATGGATCAATAAGTAATTATGATATTTTATTAAATGTATACTATATTGTACAAGAAATAGGAAAGTTTCCAATAGTAATAAATCCTAAGATTGGATTTTCTCATTCGTCTATACTTGTTACACAAGAAGTCAGATTCAATAATTTTCAAGAATATAATTATAATAGGAAATTGACAAATGATGGATGGGGACCGTGTGCTCAGGCCACAATTGGAACCTCTATTAATTTAGGAAA
>CAZHBJ010000236.1:0-3963 GCA_964530445.1 uncultured Ignavibacteriaceae bacterium | reverse complement strand
TTTATTAATAGAGATGACCGGAGGGATTTTATTATCAAGGATATGGCCGGGAGAAATTTCCAGGATTTTATTATCGGAAGTAAAAGCGATATCCCCGTTATTAAGTTTTTTTAAGCTCCAATTAAGACCTTTAATCGGGTAACCGTCTTTTTCTCCGAAGTTCCTTATGCTGTAATCGTTCATATTTACGCGGGATAATCCTCTTTCCGTTTGTACCCACATATTTTTATTATTGTCTTCGATAAGGCCGATTATCAGTTCGTGCAAAAGCCCGTCTTTAGATGTAAAATGTTTAATAACTTTTCCGTCGGTTGTGATGATAAAAAGTCCTTTATCGGAACCGGCCCAGATATTTCCGTCGCTTCCCTCTACGGATACCAGTACGGTATTTGTCATTGGATTCTTTATCTTCATAAATTGTTTTGTCTCCGGATCAAAACGGTAGAAACCATTGCCGTTTGTGCCGGCCCATATTCTGCCGAACCTGTCCTGGGTTACACTGTAAGTGTAATCAAATCTTGGATTGGTTGCTTCATCTGCAGGGGGAACGGGGTAATAGACGTTCGATTTTCCGGATATCAAGTTATAGCTTAAAATTGCTGTTCTGCCGCTGTATGTACCGGCAAACCAGACTATATTATTTTTACCCAAAATCACTTTGTTAATTCTTACATCGGTTTTATCGTGAAATGGAGTAAATAATTTTTTGATCGTTTTATTACTCAGAGAATAACTGTAAAAATCTCCGTTTCTTGAATGGATTAATGCGTCCTTGCCCTTCCATTCTTTTGCAAAATCTACTCTATTGTTTTCCGGGTTTCCGCTCCTGATTGTAACTTTGTTCAAAATGGAACCGTTATGCGGATTAACTTTAAATATATTTCCGTAATAGTCGGTCACTAAAATGTTTCCGTCGCTTAGCGGAAAGAAATAATATAATTTCCCATTTATATTATTTTGTGAGCCGTCAAATATTTTTGTGAACTTATCTGCGTAGGGATCCCACCTTGTCATTCCTCTTCTTCCGGTGGTCAGCCATACGGTTCCGCTGCGGTCTTGAAAAATATTGCCTATACCGTTGCTGCTTATTTTTCCTTCAACGCCGTACTCGCCCTCATATTGTTCAAATGAACCGTCTTTCAGGTTAACAACAAATAATCCTGTAGAAAGGTCTTCCGTAGAAATCCATAAACGTTTATTTCCGTCTATATAGAGGCTCGAAATTTCACTTCCTTTTAGAATATCATGTAGGTTCTTTTTCAATTTATATTCTGTGACGGTAATGTTAGTATCTATTTTTGCGGTGAATATTCTATTATCCGGAGAGGCGAACCACATTTCCTTATCACGGTAGTTGTAGAATCCGAAATCATAATAATTTTTTGTCAAATCCTGTAAAGGCTTCTTTGAATCAGCATCAAATATCGGGATATATGAAAGACTGTTTTCTTTACTGTTATAGACCGCGATTGAATGGGGCTGCATTATCCACAACCTGTTGAATTTATCGATCGCTATTGCACCGGAGCGATATTTAAGCACGGGGCCTTTTTCCGGATCAGATAAAAACTTGGCGAATTTATTATCTTTATCGATTTTGTATAATCCCCAATGGTTAAAACTTATATAAACAGAACTGTCGCGGCTTGCAGCAAATTCTCCCCAGCTCTTAAAATCTTTAGCCGAATCACCGAAGCTTTTAAATTGGACAAAACCTCCAATGTTATAATTATAATATTCTAAAGATTTATTGCTTATAACCCAGATTCTTCCGCGGGCATCTTCACAAACGTCTTCCCCGACTTCACCTTTGAATGCATAAGGGTTTTTAGGATCGGGCAGAAAGTTTTGATATTCATATCCGTTATATCTGAACAGCCCGGTTTCAGCGGTAATCCATAAGTAACCGAACCGGTCTTCAATAATACTATAAGGGTGATTGCCGGGAAGGCCCTCCGCAATATCGGTTTGCGTAAAGTAAATATTCTTTTGCTGTGCAAAACATATTGAAGTAAAAAGTACAATAGAGAGAAGGAGTAGTTTTTTCATATTTGTCCGCAATTTATTTTGGGAGAGTAGAAACAGTAAATTTTTCAAAAGTAGTTACCTGTTTCCAAACAATTTTATTTTACTTTTATCACAACAAACGTAACGTCATCATCGGGATCTTTGTCATCTACCCATTTCGAGCCCTGGGTTTTTAAATGCTCAATAATTTCTTCGGGACTTTTTTCTGCGACGTCTTCAAAAACATTTCTAACTCTTTTGTACCCGAACATTTCTTCATTAGAATTATGAAGTTCCGGCAGTCCGTCGCTGAACAATAACAACGTATCGCCGGTTTTTAATTTCGTTTCTTTTAAGTCGTAAGGAAATTTGTCAATTGCACCGAGCGGCATTCCTTTTATTACGTGCTCTTCAATTGTTCTGTCATATTTCCTGTAAATAAAAATAGGCGGCATGCCTGCAGAAGACATTGTTACCTTATCGCCGCTGATTTTAAGCATTGCAAGACACATTGTAAGCATGTGAAAATTCATTTGCTTTATGCAGCGCGACATTTCATTAAAAGTTAAAATTATATCGGGATTAGAAGCGTAACTGTTAAATAAAGATTTCGCCGCCGTTACCATGGTTCCGGCTTTCATACCGTGTCCGGTTGCGTCGCCTAAAACTACGGTTAATGTTCCGTCCATGGCTAAGTGGAAATCATAATAATCTCCGCCGACTTCGGTAGCGGTTTTCATATAAACGGCAATATCCAGATGAGGAAGCTCCGGCAAGTTTTTAGGAAGCAGAGAAAGCTGAAGCTGTCTTGCTTCTTCAAGTTCTTTTGTTTTGCGTTCATTTTCAGTCTCGGCAATTTTTGCACGCAGTTGCGCTTCCTTTATTGCAGCCGCGTTTCTTTCTTTATTTAATAATCTTCTGCGCTGGAATCTATCGAAGCCGAAAACTAACCCGACAAACAAAATCCCGTAAAATATATATGCAAAAGTAGTACGATACCATGGAGGAGTAATAATTATTTTTAATGAAGCAACTTTCGGATTCCAGATACCGTCGCCGTTGGAACCTCTGACTTTAAATACATATTCACCGGGAGAAAGATTTAAGTAAGAAGCAAATCTCCTCTTGGTGTAGTTCCAGTTCTTATCCAGTCCTTGCAGCATATAAGCAATTTTGTTTTTTGCCGGGCGCGAAAAGTGAATTGAAGCAAATTCAAATGAAAGGTTGTTATCGGAATAAGGTAATTCAATCTGTTTGGCTTCGCTTATATCTGTTTTAAGATTCAGTTCATCGGCAAGTTTTTCAACAGGCGTTCCTGAAATACTTAAGCCGGTAATTATAGGGTCCGGTAATGTTTTATTTGCACTTCCAGGGTAGAAAGCATTCAGCCCGTTGTATCCGCCGTAAAATATTTCTCCGTCCGCAGTCATTGCAAGCGAAAGATTTACCGGAAGATCATTTATTCCGTCTTTATTATCATAGTTTATGAAACTTAACTTGCCGGGGTTGCTTCTTTTATCCAGCATAGAAATTCCGCCCGGAGTTCCAAACCATAAATTGCCGTTAAGATCCTGTGTAATGAATAATACAATGTTGCTTGCAAGGCCGTCTTTTTGAGTTATCAACCGGAATTTTTCTGTCTCCGGGTTAAAACGGACTAAACCTGCGTCTGTAAGTGCCCAAATTATTCCATCCCTGTCTTCAAACAAACCGTACAGAATATTTATAAGCGGGAATCTCTCTTTACCGTTATCGAAACGATAATCTTTATAAGTGTTGTCCGATAAATTTAATTTAATTAAACCGGCTCCAAAGGTTCCGATCCATGCAGTATTTATAAACTTTCTGCTGAATTCAATATCGCTAGCTCTTTCAAAAGGCGGAAAATATTTATTATTTGATTCTGTTTTAATTTTTTTATTCAAGCCCGAATATTGTTCATTGCTAATTGGTATA
>CAZHBJ010000235.1:0-4066 GCA_964530445.1 uncultured Ignavibacteriaceae bacterium | reverse complement strand
CCCTATTGATCAACTATGGAGCAAGAGAGTTTTATGCAAGGCTGGAAAAAGATGATCCGAAAAAAACCCAGACCCTCTATTACAATTCGTTGTTCCAAGGGGATTGGGCCAGCCTGGCAAAACTCGTTCCAAGCACGTTAAAAATCCATACCCCACACAGGAGAGTGAACAGGATATAATGGGAACGATCACAGGGCAGGAAATAGTAAATGATGCAAGAGATATCATGGGAGATGAAGAAACTGCTAAGATTTACAGTGACGCCAAGCATCTGCTTTATATCAACGCCGGGCAAAAAGACATTGTCCTCCTGAAACCCGATTCCTACGTCACAACGACCGCCGTACTGCTTGTAGCGGGCGTGAAACAAACAGTCCCGGCAGGAGGCCTTGGTCTCTGCGATATCCTTTACAACATGGGGACTGGAGGCACAACACCTGGCGTTCCGATATCAGAAGTAAACAGAAGCGATCTTGACAAGGCCTATCCCGGATGGACGGCGGCAACTGGCAGCGCAGTCACGAGAAATTTTATCTACGACCAAAAGAACCCGACCGTATTTCATGTCAATCCCCCTCAACCCGCTGTAAGCCCGGGTTACGTGATGATGGCCTACTACGACACGCCGGCGGATCTTGCAACCTTAGCATCGGTAATCACGCTTGATGATGTCTATGCGACTGTGCTCATGTATTATGACCTGTTCAGATGTTACCAGCATTATGCTCAGAATTCACCCATAGCAGCTCAACGTGCCGCAACGTACTGGTCACTCATTTTATCTATGCTTGGGATAAAAGAGCAGAAAGAATCTGCTTACAAACCACCGAATAATCAATGAAAATAAATCAATTTCACGGCATTGCGCCGATCATCGATAGTAAGAAATTACCGATCGGGATGGCACAAACGGCGGAGAACTGCGATCTCCGGTCAGGGAACCTTAAGGCCATGGCAGGAAATTCTGTAGCCCTTGCCCTCAGCACCGGGACCTCCTGGCTGACTGTATTCAAGTTCTCTGCTAAATATCTCTATTGGAATGCTCTCGTTTCAGCAGTTGAAGGACCTCCTGTCGGAACGGACAGACGGGTTTTCTATACCGGTGATGGCGCACCTAAACAGCTTCTCTATTCCGAAAAGACCGGCAACGGAAAGCCAACGGTTTCGGAATACCGTGAACTCGGGGTTGACGCTCCAAATGTCAGGCCAGATATTGATATTTATCTCGCCTGGGGGCAATTTCCAGATTGGGTGGAAGACAACGACTATCAGATTGGCGATTTTGTTAAACAGCCGACATCCACAATCTACATGAAATGCAAGTCCGATCACACATCTCCGGCGGCATTCGATATCAGCACGGAGTATGGATCTAGCCTGGTATGGACGTATTTTGCGACCTACTGGCAGGGAACGGGGGACACATCCGGAGCGGCTGCCTACCAGGCAAGCCACGCTTACACGGCTGGGGATATCATCATTGTTACCTACACCCTTCCCTACAAGTGCAAGCTGTCACATCGAGCAACGACAACAAATGAGCCCGGCATTGGAACGGATTGGGGACAATATTGGGAATTCACATACCGCGGGGATTACATAGAAACGGTATCTTACGTCTTTACCTACGTCACCGATCTTGGAGAGGAAAGTGCACCGTCTTTGCCGACGCCTAATTTCGATATGTACCAGCATGAGGCGGTTAAGGTCAGTGGCTTTGAGGATTCCAAGGAAGTAGGAACTGTTACTGTTGCCGGTGGAGCACTCTCGACAGTCTCTGGGTCAGGGACTAAATTCACCGACAGGTTTTCCTCTGGCGATTGGATATTGGTCGGCGATTTCAGCGCCGGCACGGCTGAATTGCGTGTAGTTGATACGGTGACAGACGATACGACTCTCTCCGTTGCGCAGGCGTTCGACGCTGCTCATAGCGCGGGGTCCCATTTTTCCATGTTTCCAAGCAATCTTGCGTACATTCGTGTCTATCGCCTGACAACAAGCGAATACGGTGCCGAATATCAATACGTGCCGTTCTATTTCTTCCCGACGACATGGGCAAGTGGAAAGTATTATTATGCCGACAACTATGTGAAAAAAGGCAGTTCCGCGCCGTACACAATCTATAAATGCATTCTTGCCAACACATCGGCGGCGGCGAGCGAGCCCGGTGTTGGCGGGTCATGGGAAACATATTGGGAACTTACCGACAACACGGCATTTGTGGAAAACCAGAACGGAATGCCAGTATCTGCATGGCCATATGAATACTGGGACGCAAATCTTGAAAGCGACCTGTCGGATATAGTTTGGCCGTACACAATCAATACATCGTTGGGAGAAGTCATTACGACGGAAAAAATGATTCCGCCGGCGTCTGGCCTGTCGAATATAATCAAAGTATCTTCTAATGTCCTCGCTGCTTTCAAGGATAACGAGGAATGGTTCTCTGAACCGACGATGCCATACGCGTGGCCCCAGAAGTACATGATGAAGATGGGTGGAACCATTATCGCGCATGGGCTGTACGGACAGTCTATCATTGTCATGACGAAAGTTGGCCTGACGGTTTTGACCGGAACTCCTGGCGCTATGAGCCAGAGAGACGTTCTCACCCCTCAGACCTGCGTTGCTTCAAGAGGCCTGGTAAGTACGGAAAGAGGAATTTTCTATCCATCTTCAGATGGGCTTTGTCTCGTGACTGACACCGGTATTCCCCAAATATTGACCAGCAAAAGATTTACTAAAGAGCAATGGATTGCACTTTCACCAAGTACTTTCGTGTCGGCATGGTTTGACAATAAGTACATTGCTGCATCGTCTTCAAGCAATGTGATCTATGTATTTGATTTTTCATTCGGTGACACAGTAAGTCTTGAGGTAACGACTATCGCTCTTGCCACAGGCACAACCGTTAAATCGGTCTATGTCGATCTGGAGAATGATTATCTGTATTTGCTCACTGCGCTTGCTGGGGACTATAACGTTATGCTGTTTAAGGGAGGAAGCGCCCTTACCATGACGTGGAAATCCGGGAAAGCTCAACTTGAGGTTCCTGTTAATCCGTCGGTCGCACGTATTCTCGGGACGCAATCGACCGGGACGCCGATAAGTTTCAGCCTATGGGCAGATGGAACGCTGAAGGTTGATGCACGATCGATATCGGATGAAAACATTTTCTTATTGCCCATAGGGTACAGGGCCAAATCTTTTGAGGTACAGATAGCTGGCAAAGCAGATGTGCATGAAATATTTGTCGGAAACGATACGGAGGAATTGAATGCCTAGCCTTGCGATTCCGACAATCCCTAACGATCTTTCAGATGCTCTCAAGGGAGTCCTGACCAATATCAAATATGATATCGATCTCAGGGAAGGCAGAATAACGCAGGCAAAGCAGGAGAAATTCGTCACTCAAGATGAAGTGCTGGGTTTTATCCGCGATACCTACGGACTTGATCAAAAACAGATCAAAGTTCAGGTCGACTCTCATGAAAACAGACTGAATGGCTTGACAATAGACCAACTCACCGGCGATATCACCTTGAATGATATTGACGGCGATGGCTCTTTGACAATCAATTCCGGTGCGCAAATAATAATCTCTGCGGCCGGCGGCCTGAAAGTAACCGGAAGCGGTACTCTCGTTGTAGACAGCGGTTCGGAAACCGGAGGCGGTCTCGCCGTAGGGGATTTTGGTGGATCGGGAACCGGATGGGCTATGAATGCCCTTGGATTGTTCTGTGCCACAAATACTACTGCTCTTCATGCATTCGCTTCTGGGAATGTTTCATGGCAGGGCGTGAGCATGACCGCCGGGGATGCCATAATCGGAAAATATGGAAGTGGACATGGTATTTTTTGGGATCAGAGCGCGTCCACCCTATATGTAAAGGGCAGCATTGCATCCGGATCAGTTATTGCCGGAACTGTCATTACCGGGATTGAGAACGCAGCAGACCACACGGCGAATCATACGGCAAACAATACTACCTACGTGAATGACAGTAATACTCAAGCAGGGCATACTTATTCATCGAACGATGATGTGATTCTGAATGCTGGAAAT
>CAZHBJ010000234.1:0-4073 GCA_964530445.1 uncultured Ignavibacteriaceae bacterium | reverse complement strand
GAACTTATACCTATAACACTACACATTTAATCGTGGTTAAATATACCTTTAACAGCACAACAAATGATGATGTTACCGGAATCTATATAGATCCGGCTATGCCAGGCGATGAACCTGCTTCTTTTGATGCCGAAGGTACAGCGTCCGAAGGTGATGCTAACGGAATCGGATCGGTTTTACTGCGTCAAGGCGGTAGCTCCAGTGCACCTTCTCTTTCATTAAGCGGTATAAGAATAGGAACTTCCTGGAATTCTCCATTACCTGTTGAACTTACTTCTTTAACAGCTTCAGAAATGGCAAACGGTGTCAATCTGAAATGGAACACAGCAACAGAAATAAATAATTATGGTTTTGAAGTTCAGAGGAAAAACGGATCGAGTGATGTTTGGAATAAGATTACTTTTGTTAAAGGAAACGGGAATAGCAATTCCCCAAAAGCTTATGGCTTTGTTGACAAAAATGTTAATTCAGGGAAATATTTTTATAGACTAAAACAAATAGATCTCGACGGACAATATTCATTTTCAAAAGTTGTTGAAATAAATATTTCCGCACCGGAGGCTTATAAATTAAATCAGAATTACCCGAATCCTTTTAATCCGGTTACTACCATTAATTACGAAATTCCAAAACCAGGTAAAGTTAGACTGGTAATATTCGATATGCTAGGACGGGAAGTAGAAACATTAGTTAACGGATATAAAGAAGCGGGCAGGTATAATGTTCAATTTAATGCTAATACGCTTGCCAGCGGTACTTATTTATACGAAATACAAACCGGTAATTTTGTTGAAGTAAAAAAGATGATTTTATTAAAATAAAATTCCCGACTCATTATCTCCTAAACAAAGCCCCTGAAAATACGGGGCTTTGTATTTTATAAGTAATACAATATTGATGTTTTATTTTTTATTTCACACAAAAATAAAAAATTCTCTTCCGTAATATTTTGTTATATTGTACATGTAAATTATTTTTGTACAACTTAAATTGTATGAAAATATAAGATTTTATATTTTAGATATTGTTTGAAGCGGCACTATGCTTATATAGATTTTTTTAAGAATATGTAGAGGTAACAGTGAATACAGAGAATCCGGGAAGATTAATAAATAAAAAGTATTCTATCTTAGCTTTTATCATTTTAGTATTTATATATTCTTCGCTGGAATTTGCACAGGAAAGGAAAAAGATATATCAGCCTTTGAATGGATCCGTTCTGTTATCTCTCGAAGGAAGCGCAACTTTTACACAAACCGATTATAGTACTCCGAATATTGATTTTGCCTGGCGCGGGTTAGGAGAATATTATTTTAATCTTTATTCAAGATATTTCCTGGGTGCTCGGTTAGCCGGCGGGACAGGTTATATTGCAGGGAAACAATTAAGCTATATAAGTCAGGGAATATCAAGATCATTTCAAACTTCCATTTATTATGCAGGCGTAGGCGTTGAATTCGGCTACCAGGCTACCCCGCAAATATTCCCTTATATTTCAATAGGATTAAATACTCTCTTCTTCGATCCCAGATATTACAGCGGCGGAAGGCTTCCTAATAATGCTCAAAATGTATACTCCAGGAGGACTACAAGTGAATATATTGAATTAGGATGCAGATATTTTGTTACGGATAAGATTGCAGTTAACTTAAGCCTCGATCAATATATCGTTCCGACAGATTATCTTGACGACTTAAAAAGAGGCAGTTCGAATGATACATATTCTCAACTAAACGTCGGGATATCGTATGTATTGTTTGGTAAAAAAGATTCGGATGGAGACGGTGTTCCCGATGATGCCGATGAATGTCCCAACACTCCTCCCGGTGTAAAAGTTGATTCCCACGGCTGTCCTCTTGATGCGGACGGAGATGGAGTTCCGGATTATTTGGATAAATGCTCTAATACACCAAAGGGTGTTAAAGTAGATGCCTCAGGATGTCCGTTGGACAGTGATCACGATGGAGTTCCGGATTATTTGGATAAATGTCCTAATACACCAAAGGGTGTTAAAATTGATGCGTTTGGCTGCCCGTTAGATAGTGATGGCGATGGAGTACCTGACTATCTTGATAAATGTCCCAACACTCCTTCAGGCGTTAAAGTAGATGCCTCAGGATGTCCGTTAGACAGTGATCATGATGGGGTTCCGGATTATTTGGATAAATGTCCTAATACACCAAAGGGTGAAAAGGTTGATGCTTTCGGATGCCCGCTGGATAGTGACGGTGACGGTGTGCCTGATTATTTGGATAAATGCCCGAATACCCCAAGGGGAGTTAAAGTAGATAAATTCGGATGCCCGATAATTCATGATAGTGACGGTGATGGTGTGCCGGATAATATTGATAAATGCCCCAATACTCCTGCAGGAGTTAAAGTTGATTCTTTAGGCTGCCCGCTAGACAGCGACCATGACGGTGTACCGGACTATAAAGACAGGTGCAAGCATACACCTAGAGGAGTAAAGGTCGATAGGTACGGATGCCCATTGGATAGTGATCATGACGGTGTACCCGATTATTTGGATAAATGTCCGAACACTCCAAGAGGAGTTAAAGTAGATAAATTCGGGTGCCCTATACCTGCAGACAAATATATTCTTAAGTCGGAAAAATATTTCGGAACAGGATCAGCCACACTTTTACCGTCGGCAACATCAAGCCTTAATGATATAGTTCTTAAGATGAAAGAAGACCCTGCTTCAAGATGGCGTATTGAAGGTTATACAGATTATGAAAATCCGTCGTCGTTTAATCAAACGCTCGCATTTAACAGGGCAAATGCCGTTTATTTATTTTTCGTGCGTAACGGCCTAAATAAAAATAGATTTGATATTGTCGGAACCGGCGGGTATTACCGTCAAAAAAGTAATTCAAAAATTTTAACTAAAAGCAATAACGTCGGTGTAGTAATTACAAAGATTAAATAAAATATCCATAAGATTAGCTATTACTGTTAGGATTAAAAATTAAATCTTTTTGTCTCTCTTAATTATGTTTAGTTTTTAAACAATTTCATTTTTCATGAAATTGTTAGAATATCCGGTCATAGTAATGATCCAGCATTTTAATGCTTGATCTCAATAACTCATCTTCCGGATAATAAATTTATACAGCTTACGGAAATTTTAACTGTCTGAATTTTCTAATTAAATTCACATTTAGATTAGAAATATTTAGTTTTACATAAAGTGGATGATAATAATGGGGGGAAATTACTACACTCACAATTTGACGGGGAACATTTTATTCGGAATGAATTAATATTATTTTTGCACCAACATCTTTGCTTAAAGATTTATACTATGTTCGTTGATAAGATCAAGAATCAATTCAACAGTAAAAAATGAATCGATGACACACTACACTTTTACTATGTCTGATTTCATTTCACAAAACAAATTTTAAAATAATGCTGAGTTAACCAGTTAGGTTATAGCATTAATAATTCTATTAAATAAAAATACCCGAATCTTTCAAAGATATATATTAGTGAGATTAGAATATTCCGAATGAAGAAAATTCTGTATATAGTTGTATTATTTGTTTCAATTGCATTTGTAATTAAGGCTCAAACTGTAGACGGATACTTAAATGTAATTGAAAATAATGATACAAGTTACGTTGTTAAGTTAAAAATTAAATTGGAAAAGGGCTCTGCAGGTCTGGGAATCTCCAGCATTAGATATCACTATGATACTACCAGTCTTTCTTTTCCCACTACCCCTGTACAAAACAAAGATTATAAAATTGTAAATTTTAATTTTCCAGACTATTTCTCATCAGTATCACATCCTTCTTCATCAACCATTTCGATTAACATAGCCCAAATGGGCAGTGCCGGAAAAACTATTACGACAGACACTACGGACATCACAACGATTTATTTTAAAAAGATAGGCAATTCATATTTACCGCCTATATACCCTGTGCTTGTACAGTTTTTCAGTCCGCAATCGGCTACGCAATGGGAAATAGGAGACTGGAAAGGTTATACACCTACGAAAATCGATAACAACAAAGGAATTATTAAAAATTTCAGCTTAATGCAAAACTATCCTAATCCGTTTA
>CAZHBJ010000233.1:0-4086 GCA_964530445.1 uncultured Ignavibacteriaceae bacterium | reverse complement strand
CTCAACCCTCAGATCCGAAGTCTGATGCTCTATCCAGTTGAGCTACGGGCGCATTTAATTTGCAGTATTTTCAAAACAAATATAGTAATTGCCGGGATATTTTGCTTAGTAATTTAGTGAACGTTTAACTTAGCGCTGGTTAAAACATCTCTTTTTAAATCTCTATTGAAAAGTGGGCAAAAATGAAAAAACTGTACATGGAATATTGCAGTATAGTATATAATCTATACGAAATTCCAATTTCTTGTCATAGCTGCATCACTGCAAAGTGTCACCCCAATTTTGTAAGAACTATATTTTTACCATTTACTTTTTATCCCCTTTATCTAGTTTTTTAATCATAATAATAGGAAAATCATTATTAATTTCTACACACAGTAAAAGTATTTACTAGAAGATATATTTGTTAATATATTCAAATTCACTATTAATAATTTTTGTTATTATTAAAACTTTTAAATGCATCGTCAAGTGTTTCAAAAGTACTGAATATATCTAATGATCTAACCGATTCCATCATTTTTAAAACGGGAGGAGGAGGCTGAACCAAATGTATATTGCCTCCCAATTTTGATATATTTTTTAAAGCTAAAACAAGCACGCCTAAAAATGTCGAGTCTATAAATTCGCATTTACTGATATCGATAATTAACTTTTTAAATCCGTACTCGATATCTTCGTTAATTCTTCCGTTTAATTCCCCGGCTTCTTTAAATGTTGCACGTGTGAGGTTCACAAATTCCATCCTAATCTCCCCAAACGTTCTTCTACCGAAGTTTTCCATATATCCTTTCAATTATTTATAGTTATTTGATTATTAATAAAATGTGAAATAGCTAAACATTTTATCTTAAGTTGCTGAATCGTAAAATTTTTCTGCTGTAATGCTTTTCTGTTTTCAAAAATTTTTAAGTGATGATGCGTCTAATCCAGTTAATTAGTAAGTTACTGATAGAGTCGGAATGCATAAATAGGTTTACTGACCAGGCGGCAAATGAGATTATTAAAATAACGGATACGGTTTTTTTCAAGAACTTGTAGATTGATATTGAATTAATTCCGTAATATAGAATTCCAATTATCAATGCCGAACAAATAATTAATATCAATTTAATTAGTGTGGTTTCTACTTCCATTTAGAAAGTATCCTATTTATTTAATTTCAAAAAATTTTATGAAATCAACTTAATCCTTCATTTCCCATTATCGAATTAATTAAAGATTTGTTTATAGTTGAGATTATTCCAATCTGATATTTTAAAACAGTTTTTGATTTTTTACTTTTGACAGTTGTCGTTTATAATATTAAATTAATATCACGATGTTAATCAAAAGAAAAAATATAGAAATCAACAAGGTGATAACACCTTCTAATTTTGCCTTGAAAAAGAGAATAGACAGAAAATGGGCATACCGATTAATTTATAGAGATGTAATAGATTATATTAAAATCGGCGGTGTGACATTTGTTTATCTTAATAAAAAAAGTAAAAGCTATAAAAAGAGGAGATAGCATTAAGAATTGGATTTAAACTTTTCCAATTAATATTATAACAGGTAAAAATTAGAAGTACTATAAAATCTCTCTTATTTTGTTTATAAGACTCCAATCGGAACCGCATCCATTATGGACATAAATAATATCGCTGCAATTAGAATAAGTCCGCATTACATGTAAATTAAATTTTTTTATGCTGGACCTTTTAATATACTTAAGATTATCAATCATACTAATTTTATATTTTTCTCGGGTAAATGGTTGATCTGTAAAATTTAGACTGTCTACGGAACATTATTCTTTTTTGTAAATAAGATATACAGATACTGTAGTTCATCCCGCATTGAGCAAATAGTAAGGTTCTGCTTGTATTCACTAAGCAAGTTCAAATTATTGAAAGATTTTTTCCACATGTTTAATAAAAATCCTCATCGGTAATAATGTTAATTAAATTTATTTTTCATTGTTTTAACTATTTAATAGTATTTTAAAAATATTTTCATTAGATTCTCTCTACGATTTAAGCAGGGATGTGTTTTGAGGGAAATTTTCTTTTATAGAACTATAGATAATATTTTATATTTATTTAATAATATAAATAACAACATAAACCCGCCTGACAGTTATAAGTTTATTCATTATTTAAGTATTAAAGGTTTTAATTTTACCGATATTTTAATAAACTCCAAAAACACGAAAATAGTTTTGAATAAAAAGAGTTTAAGAATCGGTTAAATTTTATTTTAACAGTGGGGTGTCAACTTTAATGATATTATTGTTTTAGGGGCATATGGAGAAAACTAAAGTACTCGTTATTGAAAACGATGAATCAATTCGATATAAAATAAAAGAAATTCTTGAAAAAGAAGGTAGCGCTCCGATTTTTAGCGATAACGGGATTGAGGGGATTAAACTCTTCGAAGAAGAAAAACCAAATCTTGTAATATCTGCATTAAGGCAATCCGGTATAAACGGAATTGAAATTCTGCAGTCCATTAAAAATATCGATTCTAATGCACCGGTGATAATAATTACCTCGTATGATGATATGAGTACTACCATTTTAGCAATGCAAAACGGTGCATATGATTTTATCGGTAAACCGCTTGATCTAAAGAAGTTTGATTATATAATTAAAAGAGCTTTGGAAGCAAATCTTTTAAGTAAAAAACTTGAAGCAGAATCTATAAGTATTCCCGGCGATGATGAAAAACAAAACCTTATAATAGGAAGATCTTCACAAATTAGAGAAATAATAAAAAAGATCGGCAGAATTTCCGGCAACAGGATTAATGTATTAATCCAGGGAGAGAGCGGTACGGGAAAAGAATTAATAAGTAAAGTAATTCATAATTCAGGAGTTACTAAGGAGCATCCCTTTATAGCAGTAAACTCCGCAGCATTACCGGAAACCCTGCTTGAAACGGAATTATTCGGACATGAAAAGGGAGCATTTACAGGTGCCGTTAGAAGTAAAAAAGGTAAATTTGAATTAGCAGGAGAAGGTACAATTTTTCTTGATGAGATTGCCGAAATATCTCCGAATCTTCAGACTAAATTATTAAGAGTCTTACAAGAAAGAGAATTCGAAAGAGTCGGGGGTGAAGAAACTATTCCAATGAAAGCAAGAGTTGTTGTAGCGACAAATAAAAATTTACAAGAATTAGTTAGGCATGGGAAATTTAGAGAGGATTTATTTTATCGGATCAATGTTGTATCTATTACTGTCCCTCCGCTAAGAGAAAGGAAAGAAGATATTCCTATGCTCGTTGTTCATTTCTTGCAGAAGATTAACAGGGAACTTCATAAAAATGTTAGGAAAGTGCCGTACGAAGTTGTCGATTTTTTTCAACGTTATGAGTGGATAGGTAATATAAGAGAATTAGAAAATGCTCTTTTACAAGCAGTAGTGCTTGCTAAAGGAGATACTATAGAAAAGGAAAATATATTACTAAGGATGAAAAGCGATAAATTTAAACCGCATCAAGAAGTTTTCGATCTTAGTTTAAGCGCTGTTGAAAAAAGTCATATTATCTATGTCCTTGAAAAAGTGAATTGGGATAAAAAAGAAGCTGCCAAGGTTCTTAAAATTTCAAGGCAGACACTATATAATAAAATAAAAACGTACTCTATCCTGCCGTAGTTATCATTTTGTTTCAATGTTGTTATCATACCATTTTTTAGATACTCTATCATTCCGGCCTATAAGCCTGAATCTCAAATTCTAAAAGTTCCCTCCTTGCTTGCCCGCCGAAATCCTTCATCCGTCAAATGACGGAGACGAATGAAGGAGGAGAGGGAATTTAGCTTGCCCGGCGTAGTTCAAAACGAAGACCGGGGGTGGGTATTTTTATTTAACTCTTTCAGAGTATTTGTACTATTTGTTGGCTATTAAAATCCGGAGGCGCTGCCTCCGGCTGTAATATTTTCCCCTTTGGGGAAAAGTATGTTCAAATTGATATTGGTTAATGTTAACAAGTTCTTATCCTTCTGGACTCAATCCAGGATATTCCTAACTGGTTGTTAATTTGTTTTTTCTAATTATTGTTAAAAATAAATCCTTATTCTTATATAATGCGCCTTAAAAG
>CAZHBJ010000232.1:0-4098 GCA_964530445.1 uncultured Ignavibacteriaceae bacterium | reverse complement strand
AAGAAGAAGGTATAGAAGGAAAGGTTTTTATTCTTGCATTTATCGATGAAAAAGGTAATGTTGTTCATACCAGGGTTCTTAAAGGAATAGGCGGAGGTTGCGACAAAGCTGCGGTAAAAGCTGTTGAGGAAACTAAATTTATTCCCGGCAGGCAGCGCGGCAAGGCAGTTAAAGTACAGGTTACGGTACCTATTCTTTTTAAACTGAACTAATATGCTGTCTAGTATTAATAAAATTACTTTTATTTTGCTTTTTTTTAACATGTGTTATTATTTGTACAATTAAGAACAATATAAAAAATTATACTTAAGAGTATGATTAAAATGAATACGTAAGGCAGCGTATTAGTTTATATTACTTTGTTGTTTGAAATATGGGGGAAATAGAAAGTTTAATCTGAACAGAATTGACCTATATCCTTTATAACGGCACTCAGTTTATTTCTCCCTTGATAGCAAAAATGATTTTGCTATTTTTACAGCATGATAAAGAAAATTTTTTTAGTAGTATTATTTATTTCTGCTCTTATATCTGCACAGAGCATATCAGATGAAAATAATCAGTACATGCTTGCACAGAACTACATTCAATCCGGGATGTATGCAAAAGCGGAACCAATTCTTCAAAAGCTTTATAAAGAGCGCCCCGGCAACTATGAATATTTTAGTTCGTTAAATAAAGTTTATACTCAATTAAAAGACTATGATGCATCGATAGCTCTTATTGAAAATAGGATGAAAATATCCCAGCCGGATATAAATCTGTACGGAATGCTCGGAACTACCTATTACATTAAAGGCAATGAAAAAGAAGCATTTAAAACTTGGGATAATGCGTTAAAATCACTTCCCCAAAACGAAGCAAATTATAGGGTAATTGCCAACTATGCCCTTGAAAGAAGGGCATTCGACAAAGCAATCGTATATCTGAAAAAAGGACAGGATATTTCGAGCAATCCAATTTATTTTGCTTATGATCTGGGAAATTTATATTCATTAACTATGCAGTATAAAGATGCTGCGGATGAGTATTGTTTTATCCTTACAAAATACCCTACTCAGCTTAGCTCAATAGAAAGTAAAATTTTAACTTATATAAATAAGCCGGGAGCTTTGGAGCAATCGCTTCCGGTTGTTGAAAAGTATGCCAACAGCAGTGAAGTGAATTTTAAATTTCTTTTGGCAAGACTTTATATTGAAAATAAATCTTACGATAAAGCATATGATATTTATAAAGATATTGAGGATATACAAAAAGATCAGGGTGCTCAGCTCTTAGGTTTTGCACAATTTTTATACGGGGAAAAAGTTTATAAAACTTCTGCAAAGGTATTTTCGGACATAATAAATAATTATCCCAATTCTGCAATCGTATCCACTGCTAAGCTCGGATACGCCAAAACTCTGGAAGCTCTTTTAGATGAGAATAGTGATTCAAGTTTACCTTTATGGAAGCCATTTTATAAAATCACTCAAAATAATTCTCCGGAAATAGACAAGGTAATTTCTGCTTATCTTGAAATAAATAAATTATATCCTCATTCCGAAGTTGCATACGAAGCTCTTTTAAGAATCGGTAATATTAAGCTTTATCGAGAAATGGACATCAAAGGTGCGGAAAAATATTTTAAAATGATTATTGAGGATTCACCGCTTTCCAAGTATACAGGCGATGCGTATAATGGTCTTGCAAAGGCAGCTATTTTTAACGGGGATTTAAAAACTGCTGCGGCGGATTATTTGAAAATAATTTCCAATAAAAGAAATTCAAAAGATTTAATAAATTTAGCCGCTTATCGGCTTGCAAGAATCAGCTTTTATCAAGGTGATTTTGAAAAAACCAAGAAAAATTTGAGTGATATTCTTAACGACTTAAAGAGCAATAATGCTAACGATGCTCTTGAGTTATCGTTATTGATGAACACTTCGCAAAATGATTCGTCTAATCTAATGATTTTTGCATCGGGCGAATTGCTAGCCGAACAGAAAAAATTCAAGGAAGCTAGGAATAAATATAAGCTTGTGGCTGCCGACCCGATAAAGTTTATGCTTCAAAACATTGCGTATTTTCGTGTCGGCGAAATGGACCTTGCAATGAATAATTTAGACAGTGCAATATCGGTTTTTCAAAAAATTACAGATGAAGATAATAAGAACATTTATGCGGATAAAGCTTTATATTTGTTAGGTGAAATTTACCAGTTTGGCTTGAAAAATAAGGCCAAGGCTAAGGAAGCTTATGAGAATTTACTTGCAAAATTCCCCAACTCGTTATATCTTGATGATGCAAGAGCTAAAATAGTTAAATTAAAGGGTAATAAATTAGATAGAATGGAATAATGGCAAAGAAACAAAATCAGAAGATAGTTAAATGTTCTTTTTGCGGTAGAGACGGAAGTGAAGTCGGCAGTATGATTGCCGGGCCGGATGTTTACATTTGCGATATTTGTATTAGCAGCAGTGTAGATATTCTGAAAAACAACATGGCTGCATTTAATAATACAAAATCCAAAGGATCGTCACTTCAAACCCCTGCCGGGATTAAAAAGACGCTCGATGAGTATGTGATTGGACAGGAAAAAGCCAAAAAAGTATTATCGGTTGCAGTTTATAATCATTATAAAAGAATAAATTCTAAAACATCGTTCTTTGAGCTTGATGATGTTGAGATTGAAAAAAGCAATATTTTATTAATTGGTCCAACCGGAGTGGGCAAGACTCTTTTAGCGCAAACTCTTGCAAAAATTTTGGATGTCCCTTTTGCAATAGCCGATGCAACTACTTTAACCGAAGCCGGATATGTTGGTGATGATGTTGAAACAGTTTTGGTTCATCTTTTACAGGCAGCGGATTATAATCTTGAAAGAGCGCAAAAGGGAATCGTTTATATCGATGAAATTGATAAGATAGCTAGAAAGAGTGAAAGTACATCAATTACCAGGGACGTTTCAGGTGAAGGAGTTCAGCAGGCGCTTTTAAAAATACTGGAAGGTACGGTTGCCGGCGTTCCTCCTAAAGGAGGTAGAAAACACCCCGAGCAAAGCTTAATAAACATAAACACAAAAAATATTTTGTTTATTGTAGGCGGCGCTTTCGAAGGTATTGATAAGGTTATAGCTGCAAGAATAAATAAAAATAAAATGGGATTTTCTTCCAACTCACTAAAAAGCAAAAAGGAAGAAGATAACATGCTTCAATATATTCTGCCGGAAGACTTGCTGCGCTACGGCTTAATACCGGAACTAATCGGGAGAATCCCTATTGTAGCTCCTTTACAGCCTTTATCTGTCGATGCATTTAAAAGTATTCTTACCGAACCTAAAAACGCCATAATTAAACAATATAAAAAGTTGTTTATGATTGAAGGTATTGAACTTGAATTTGATCCTTTCGCAGTAGACGCAATTGTTGCCAAAGCTATGGAAAGGAAAACTGGTGCACGGGCGCTAAGATCGATTGTTGAAGATTTCATGCTCGATATTATGTATGATTTGCCAAATAAAGAAAATGTAGAAAAATGTATAGTCACTAAAGATGTCATTGAAAATGGGGCGGAACCCATCTATCTTGAAGCCGACAGAAAATCAGCTTAAATAAATTTTAAGTTTATATTTTATAAGGGGCGATCTATAGTGATCGCCTTTAATTTTTGAGATAAGTATTCTATTATGTTGAAGAAGATTTTATTCGTACTATTCTTTTTACCTTATTTTGCTTTTCCCCAGTCAAAGATTTTAATCTACATGGATTTAAAACAAACCGACCATTTAAAAGCATACGGAATAACATACCATGTCCTTGCACGAGGTGAAACTGCTGATTGGCTTCTAAATTATAGGGGAGGTTCTTTTATGCTGAACTATACTCCCGAAACTGCCAATGAATGCAGAGTTGACGGTGTTGCATTTGACGCAATCTCTACTTCGCAGGCTGCACAGATTTATTCAACTGTTCAGGCTGAAGATAATAATATGGCTGTTGTAAGACTTGAAAAAGCACCAAAGATAGCTGTTTATGTTCCGCCAAGCTTTCAGCCGTGGGACGATGCCGTTACACTTGTACTTGATTATGCAAAAATTCCCTACACAAAAATTTGGAA
>CAZHBJ010000231.1:0-4112 GCA_964530445.1 uncultured Ignavibacteriaceae bacterium | reverse complement strand
TGTTCGTGCCAACCCCAGGGAATATAGGTTGATGTTGTATTTGCCCCGGTATCTTTTAATAATTTCAAATGTTTTTCCCATAACTTTGGATTGAGCCTAAAGTAATGTATTTCTCCCGAGATGACAAAATGAGGTTTCCCGTTTTTAAAGAAATATCCATTTGAAGCAGAAAAGCTAACCATATATTATTCTTTCAGATTAGTTAATTTATTTTATCAAGTGCATGTTGCAGAAAACATTTGTATAGTTCTTCGCTGCTTTAAGTTTCTGTCCAAGTATAATGATTTTCATTAGGGTAAATTGTGAATTAAACATCAATACCGAAATTTACTACAGCTTTTACAATCCGGCCGGATTTCCCATAGAGTTTCAAACGGTGAGGGTACCTTTACTACTAAAATATTATTTTCTTTTAGAAAAGATGAAACATTAAAAGTAAAGGGAGAAAAATAGCCTTCATGTTTCCCGCGATAATTCCAATTAAGCCATACTTCAGCAAGATAATCTATGCCCATAAATTTTAATACACTTAAGTCCTCCGAAGAAAAGTCGTAATCAAATGCTTTTAATAATAATACGGTACTATTGTAGTTATGCAAGCAGGCAAGCTCCCAATTGGGGGAAATATTCATTTCCCAGGATTCTTCATTATTATCCGCATCAAATTTATTGCCTTCAATATTTATTTTCTCAAACATATCTTTAATAAAAATCCATTCTCTATTTAGATTCAAACTTTTATCAAATTCACTGCTTATTATTCAATGGATATTTTTTCTAGTTTTTATTACTACATCCGGAATGATAATGAACTAAAATAATTTTCAACCGAGATTTACATTTACCTTTAATGTCTTTTCGCTACATTTAAGTTCAACAAGATTTCCCTTAATCTGTTCTCCGTTTACTTCAATGGATTTCACTCCTGAATAAACATGTGTATTGTTATAAACATTAATTAGAAATTCTTTATTTCTAAATTTCCTTTTTACCGAATAAAACTCCCATTCTTTTGGAATGCACGGATCAACTATTAATCCCTTTTCGTCGGCTCTAATTCCAAGTATCCAATCCACAATATTTTTTTGAAACCAAACAGCGGACCCGGAATACCACGTCCATCCTGCTCTTCCATAAAAAGGTGAATCGGGGCCATCAATATTTCCGGGAGTAACATATGGCTCGGCAACGTATTCATCAGGCTTCATCCCGTTGTATATAGGCGCCAGCCTTTTAAAAATATCATATGGCATTCCGTCTCTTTTAATAAAAGCATACGCCCAAATAGTCCAAGTGGCCGCATGTGTATAAACTCCGCCATTCTCTCTTCGCCCTGCTGCGTAACGTGAAAGATATCCTATATATTTATCGGGCTTGGAATATGCAGGATATAAAAGCAGCGGTCCATTCTTTTTAAGTAAATATTTTTCCAAAGATTCCAGGGATTTTTTATTTTTATCTTCATCGCCGATTCCGCTTATAATAGCCCATGTTTGCGCATTAAGAAATATTTTACCGTCTTCACATTTAGAGCTTCCCACCAATTCATCATTGTCTTTTGTAGCTCTAAGGTACCATTCTCCATCCCAGGAGTACTTATTAAACCTTTCTTTTAATTTGTTTTTAGTTTGATCAAAATGATTTGCGGTTTTTTCATCTTTAATTTTTCGGGCAATATTTACAAAGCCGTTTAAGATGTAGTATAAAAATTCGCTTAACCAAAATGATTCGCCTTTCATTTCAAGACCAACTGCGCTCAGACCGTCATTCCAATCGCCCGCGCCAATTAGTGTAATTCCCCTTGAACTCATCCTGCTAAGAACTTTTTCAATAGCCTTTATACAATGTGTGTATAAAGATTCAATCACATTCTTATCATTATAATACTCGACTTGCTCATTTAATAAACCGTAATTATTTGTTTCTTTTAAATATTCAATTATTAAAAACGGCAGCCAAAGCAAGTCATCTGTCATCTTGGTCTCAAGACCTGTTTCGGATATTGGATGCCACCAATGAAGTACCGTGCCGTCAACCATCTGATGCTTTGCATGCAGCCTAATTTGGTTTACGGTTAATTCGGGATTTATTGGTAAATAAACCAAGCTGTCTTGAAGCTGATCTCTAAAGCCGAATGCGCCGCTCTGCTGGTAATATGCAGTTCTGCTCCAAAGTCTTCCAGCTATTGCCTGATACCTAATCCATTTATTCACGAGAAAATTCATTGCTTCATCGGGAGTATTTATTTCAAGAGTTCCGAGCAAATCCTTCCATCTATTTTTTACTTCATCCAGTGCTTCGTCAACTTGTTTTCCGGTATAGAATTTTCTAATTGATTTTTCAATATTAGTTTTATTTTCTTTTAATCCTAAAAAAAACTCTACCCGGTCATTGCCGTTTGGCTTTATTTTACATGCAATTTTAATACAGCCCACAGGGTCCAACCAGTTACCTGTTTGTTTAGTTAAGGCTTTTTCATTTATACCTGCCGGATTAATTAAATCTCCGTATTGTCCTATAAAAGATTCTTTCTCGCTTTCATAATCCGAAATTTTTTTATTTGAAGATAAAAAGCCCGTATAAGGGTAGTTAATATTCCAATGACCCCTGTCGCCGAGCGGAATTTCCCATAGTCTTTTATTTGCCGTCATTGCATTAAGGTTTTCATCAAAAGAGGTATTAAGGAAAGTTTTATGGAATTCCCTATGGTGATCTGCAGAAGCCCCGAGACACCATTCAAAATAAGTATAAAACGATAAATCGACTTCTTCCTTGGAATTATTAAAAACTTCTAAATCCCAAATTTCAAGCGATTCATCAAACGGAACAAATATAGTTAGTTCTGTTTTAATTTCTTTGAACACTGAAATAAATTTTGTGTATCCAATTCCATGAATACATTTAAACTCATTTAATTCTTTCTTAACAGGAAGGAATGTGGGACTCCAGACATCACCGGTTTTATTATTTTTTATATAGATATATTTCCCCCAGTTATCTTGTATCAAATCTTGATGCCATCTTGTTAACCGGTTGAATTCGGAATGTTCGTACCAGCTGAATCCGCCGCCGGCTTGAGAAATTATAGTTCCGTAAAGCCCGTTCGATATTATATTAACCCAGGGTTTCGGTGTCCTGTAAGTTTTAATTACATACTCACTGCCATCCTCTGAAAAATAACCGTACTTTGTTTCAAACTTTCTCTGCACTTGCCGTCCTTAGAAAAATTCAATTAATAAAATGTGCGCTTAAAAATATATTCAGCCGGTATTTAAAAAAATACCGGCTGATAAAATGATAAATAAACTTAAGCTTTCCTAAAAAGATTACTTTAACAACATTAACTTTTTAGTAGCTGTAAAGTTACCTGCTCTAATCGAGTAAAAATACACACCGCTGCTTAAGTTCATTGCGTTGAAGTTAACCCGATGAGGTCCGGCTTCTTCTTGATTGTTTATTAAAGAAGCAACTTCTTGACCAAGTATATTATAAACCTTAAGTGAAACGAATGATTTTTCAGGAATAGAATAACTAATTGTTGTTGTCGGGTTGAAAGGATTAGGATAATTTTGATTTAATACAAAAGTTGAAGGTTTGGAAACGCCAGTTTCTACAACTCCAGTTACTTTGTGAACCAATTCTATTTGATCAAAATAATTTACACTGCTGTAAGTTCTTGATGCACCTGAAGCAAAATCAGGAATTATTGTTATAGTTCTTACCGTATCACCAATATATTTGGAAAAATTGTAAGAAACTTGATCCCATTGATTTACCACTTTATTTGTATCAAAAGTATCTCCTGTCGACCATCCTTTCCCTTCATATTTAAAATCAACTCGCGAGATTTTATCTTTATAAACTAGTAATGTGGGTTTACAATTATCAGCCGTAACGACAAACGGAGTAATTTTGTTATTGAAAACCCCGTCCCAAGGTGCACCGGATTTATCAACAGTAAGTTTCGCAACATGGGCAGTAGTATCCAAACCGGACATATCAGGATTAGCTACTACTGAAAATGTATCAGCAGAAACTGAAAAAACTGTCCACCCTGTATCTTGCGCAGTCGTTTCGAAATCCCAAAGATTTACTACCTGAGGTGCTGGGTG
>CAZHBJ010000230.1:0-4135 GCA_964530445.1 uncultured Ignavibacteriaceae bacterium | reverse complement strand
GCCGCGCCGGAGCTTGGTCGTTAGGCCGCATAGAATTAAAGGATGTCCGAATATCGTATGGTGAAGATGCGTTACATAGATGCTTCTGCATTGATCAAACTGGTTATCGATGAAGATGACTGTGCTGATATAAGAAAATTCTTTCGTAACAATGTGAATTTCTGTACCACTTCACTCTGTCTATCTGAAGCATTGAGTCGTATCAAAGGGCAATGGAAAAAAGGCAAACCTAGTCAGAAAAAGTTAACTATGAAGGGACTGTGGAATAATATTATAGGATTATTTAGAAAAGAGAAATCTACTCGAGTTAAATTAACCATGGAAGAATATTTATCCTCAACCAGAAATCTCCTTAGTTACACGCATGCAGTTGTAAAGACTAGTGGAAAAATAGAAATAGATGAAAGTGTATTAACAGATGCATCTACTCATTTAGAAGTAGAAAAAATAGCGCAGACACATAAGTTAGATCTATCAGATGCATTGCAACTCTTTACTATAAAAAACGGTAAGTATTCACATCTTGGTCCTGAATCAGCATCAATTCTTATTACTGCGGATAAGGGGTTGGCAAAGGCAGCTGAGAAAATGAATATAAGAGTATGGAACTGTTCCAGGGAGCCAGCACCAGAATGGGCCTAACAAGCGACTGTGATCCCAAGTCAACCCATTAAGCCAATTTTTCGTTCCACATTTTCCCGTCCCTAACCATGGCATTCAGCATGATCACCATCTTGCGAATGCAGGCGGTCAATGCCACCTTCTTGTGCTTGCCAAGCGACACCAGGCGCTGATAGAAGCGTTTGATCACAGGATTGTGCTGCACCGAAGTCAGTGTAGCCATAAACAGGATAGTGCGCACACTATGACGACCACCGCGAATGCGTCGCTTGCCCCGCAGCGATCCGCTATCCCGGTTGTAGGGTGCCACGCCGGTTAGGGCGGCGACCTGCTTGTTGGTCAGATTGCCGAGTTCCGGCAAATCCCCCAGCAGGGTGTTGACCACGGCCGGCCCAATCCCGGGCATGCTGAGCATGACGGCGCGCTTATCGCGCCATTGGCTTTCGGCCTCGATCTTCTGATCGAGCAGTTTATCCAGCTTCTCGACCTGCTTCTCCAGGTGCCGTAAGTGGCGCTGGATATCCGCCCTGAACGCTTTGGGCATGATGTGCGCCCGGTTCTTCTCCATGGTGCTCATGGTGAGCAACTGCCGGCGGCGCGCCAGTAAATCCTTAATGACGCGGACATTATGGTTGCTGTCGGGACGCACCTCGGGTTGTATCACGGCCGCATACTCGGCGATGATCCGGGCATCAATCTTGTCGGTCTTGGCCAGTTGCCCGACCGCCCCGGCATAGCGCCGCACCACCAAGGGATTGACGATAATGACCGGCAGGTCCTTGGCCAGGGCCGCATCAGCGAGCAGGCGTTCGTAGCGGCCGGTGGCTTCGACAACGATACGGGTGAGCCGGTAGCGGTTCAAGCGTGCCAGGAGCACACGAATGCCCTCGGCTGAATTCTCGACTGTCAGATGGATATCCCGTTCATGGATATGGACATCCAGCTGAGCTTTACCGACATCGATCCCGACATTGATTTGTGACGATTGTTTACCCATTGTTATTAGCACTCCACCTTGCTAAATTCGGGCTCGAGGCCCATTCGACTGTCCGAGTTAAAATATCGAATCGGTGTGGCGCCGCACGCTTGTTAACGGTCTCAGTTTCACTGGAGCCTTCGCTCGATCTGGCTGCCACACCGATAACCTGCGACTACAGGTTATGGGCCTCACTTTAATCGCTTGAAGGGGCAAAATGAAATCATACAAGCGGGTCAAGTTTGCTCCCTGCGGTCGCCGGGACCTCGTTTGTCACTCGGCCCCTTACCCTATTCGTTATGTTGCAAGGCAATGAACCGCGAAGAGATAGAATTGGCAATCACCCAGATTGATGCGGCCGTCAAAAAAGACGGTGCCGTTGTGCAATTGCAGCAATATGGCGGGGGTCCTGATGAGTCAAAGATTTCGGCAAATGAGGCGGGGTATCTCCGTCTAGGGGTTGAGTTCCTAAAAGCCGCATATGCGAAGAAAGATCCAAATATTGATGAAGGAGATTCTATATCAGTAGATTTGGAATATTTGATATCACCGGATTCAAATGTAGGTTTCGATTGGTTTGAACGTAATGAAAATCTAATACCAATCAAGGATCAGAAAGAACCATTTAAGAGCCATGTATTTCGCCTTTTTGTCATATCTGTATTCGTGGTCATTATGGTGTTAGCGGTGGTCGGCGCAGTTTCGTTGATTAAATTACTTTAGTGACATATGCAACATAACCACACAATCAAGTCGTGCGCGGCGCGCCTTATTGTGGTCGTTAGGCAGTTTCCGAAAAGAATCCCGAACCCAACAGGAGAAATGAAATGTCCAGTGTCGGTTACCACGAGCCCACAGACGAGCTATCCGATCAGGCACGCGATATGCACAGAGCAATCGTCTCCTTGATGGAAGAACTGGAAGCCGTTGATTGGTACAACCAACGTGCTGATGTATGCAAGGACAAGGATTTGAAGGCAATCCTAGAGCACAACCGAGACGAGGAGAAGGAACACGCATCCATGGTGCTGGAGTGGATTCGGCGTAAAGACCCTAGGTTCTCCAGAGAACTCAAGGACTACTTGTTCACTGAAAAACCTATCGCGCACAAGTGAGGTGCCTAACTTCAGGTCGAGCGGACGGGCAGCAAGCGACGCGCCGCGATTGCGGTGCGACGCGGCCCGCCGCTCACCATGACGTTAGGCGACGACTAATGAAGAGATTCTTCATCAAGCATCCAATAAACCCGAAAAGTGCGGCGTATGGGCGTGCCCGAGATGACGTTTAGTAAGCAAGCAGCTTATCGTCTGCTTGTCATTTTTATAGCGATAGTGCTTTTATATATATACGTCTCGCGGGATTGGCCGGTAGTTGTGGATATTGCCTCGATCTTTGTCTTCGTTTCCTTGGGTGGATTACTAGCCGATCTATCCAGATCTGACAAAAAGAGCGATAAAGAATGAATATTTTCTCAGTACGGGGTGCGCCCCCTGTGAGACATTGGAACAGGCAAAGGCATTCGTAACAATCTAAGAGACGCCAAGTGGAAGTGCGATTTAAGGGCGAATCTCACTCGGACGGAATGAGCGTCAGATACCTGCGGATGCATTATTCGATGGTTACGGGTTGGCGCGTCGTGCGTGAATCTTCAAAGTGGGACTATTATCCAGCCGCTTTCGGTACGCCGAAGACGACCTGATAAATCCTCGTTGCGGACAAAACAAATTGCTATCAAGGGGTCAGTCTCCTTAGACTAATTTTAAGGGCACTGACCCCTTAAATTGTTCAATATGCATGGAATTCAGGGTGAACTCAGGGCGATCGGAGGGCTCAGCGACGGACCGCTGACGGCAATCTAGCGCTGGACACGGGCAAAATGGGTGTTTATTCTTCCTATACCTTCAGTGCACTACGCAGTGCCGGCGCGCCGGCACTGCGAGAAGACTGTACCCTCATTGTGCAAATGAGCGGGTGAAGGGGGGGCATGTACTGGCACATTTCGTGGGGTTTTGTTACATTTTCAGTGCCTACATGTATTTGCAGGCTGTTTATCTTCATTCTGACTGAATGTTTTTCGAGAGGAGACTTGCGATGGATGTCTTGGGACTGATGTTGGGACTGTGCGGATGCCTTGGCATACTCATGGGGTTTTTTTACTTCATATCGCCGTAGCAGAAATACCGCTTGCCGGACGGTCAGGCTGGGGGTGGTAAGGTAACTGGGAAGAAATAAAACGAGAAATGGAGTCGGACTGATCTTCCTCCGGTTTGATGCACAGTGGCTGGAGGGCTAAGTGCCTCTGCCTCAAAAGCAAGCGCCGCTGTTTGGTTCGGATATGAGCTAACCCGGCTCTATAAAGGTGAAACAAATAAAATGGGACGGAGGGATTAAAATTTAATCCCTCCGTCCCCTATTACATTTATCTACGACGGATCTATAGTCCAATTCCGTCCGCTGACTATAAGTGCTAGCTTTTCTTTTAGTTTTAAAAAAACACTTCTGTTGGCGAATTCCGGGTGAGCGTATATTTTTGCATGC
>CAZHBJ010000229.1:0-4187 GCA_964530445.1 uncultured Ignavibacteriaceae bacterium | reverse complement strand
TCAACGAATTTAAGAAAGTTACTTTCATTCATCATGTAGTTTTCAATTATATCTATCGAATTTCGCTGCCCGGGCCATGCAAGCATTGTTTTTGCTTTTCCGGGATTAGTCCACTTAAATTCCGTATGCTCTTTGCTGATAATTACTTTATCCGTTTCATCCGCTAAAGCGGCAAAGACCGGCAGTATGATTACACAATCTTCTTCATATGAATAAAACGAGTTTACATTCGGAGCGGTCCAGAATCTTTTTGGAATTAATCCGGTTTCTTCTTTCATTTCTCTTAAGGCACTTTTATATGCCTTTTCCCCTTTTTTTATTTTTCCCGTAACCATTTGCCACAATCCGCCGTATATTTCTTTGCCGGATCTCTTCAGCATTAAAAATTCCAGTTTATTATTCAGTTTTCTAACAACATGAACTTCTACGTACTTTGAAATTATTTCCATTATTTATCAAATTTTGTTAATAAAATATTTAAAAGAATGCTCTAACTTCCGCCCTTGCCGTATGCACAACTCTTTCGTTTCCCTGAGACCTTCCGTCATAACTAATTGTGGATTGAAGATTCGAAGAAATCCTGTAATCAAAATTAAAACGCCAGTAGTAATTTTTCCCTAATACATTTCCTTCGGTCATTTGGAACGGAATAAAATTCTCTGTTGTATTGGAATTTAATTCATCTCTTTCAAATTCAATCCTTAATCTGCCGGAGCCCGCAAATGATAACGTAAATCTTAATAATTGAGTATTGATGTCTATTATAGTAGGTATAACCGGGAGATCGTCTTCCCTTTTTCCTACATTAAACTTAAATCCTACTTCAATATTTCTTTGAGGACGGTAGGAAAAATCAGAAGTAATACTGCTGGAAGTAATTTCTCTTCTGTCCGTTGAAGAAGCCGGTGCACTTAGATTATCACTCTTATTCACAATGTCTGTCTGGTTGCTCATTTCTTCGATCATTTTAAAATTGATTCTTATACTTCTTTCCCTTGTATAAGATTGTTCGATGCCTCCGCTGAATTGGTCCATACCCTTGCTTTGTGAATATCTAAGTCTCGCTGAAAACTCAGGATCATTCTCAAATAAAAATAAATCCTGCTGAATAAAATTCGTACCGTGAATAGTTTTATTTGGATTTTGAAAATCGGAGAAGTGCAGAAGATAGATTTTTTTGTAATCCTGTTCCTGGCTGTTTTCTTCAATCCGCCAGTTTGTTTCGGATGAAAACGGATGAAGGATAGTTCCTAATAATGAATTTTGGTTGAAGATATCTTTGTAATTTATTTTCCATCGCGTACTTGTTTTTAAATCAATAACCGGGTAAAGCTGGTCTGTTGGAACGGTAACCAAAACATAATTGCCGTCGTAAAGTGTCGGCTGAAATTCATTTTCATCTGCCACACCATTATGATTCAAATCGCCTAAATAGATATAATTGCCTGATCCTTGAGAAACTTTTACAAAAACCTTCTGTAATTTGGCAGTTCTTTGTGTTGATACTTCATAATAAAAATTTCCGTTGAGGGGTCTACCGAAATTAAAGCGGTTTTGAGATCTGACTAAAATTGTCTGTGCATTAAGCAATCCTTTTTTCTTAAACGCTTCTGTATATGATTTATTATTTATGGTAACATTTAAAGAAGAGTTGAATTGTCTTAAGCCCGTATAATCCAATTCAAAAAATTGTGCTGTGGATCGTGATTGTTTCAGCATCATCCCGTTTAAAGGGGCAAAATCATCTCTTAAAGAATATTTGGTCGATAACTTAAATCCGTCAATGTCAACTAGTTTTAAGAAAGGATCAATCTCATAATATTTTAAACTGGAAGTAAGCAGTGTGTCGGCTGCAGTTTGGATATCATTTTTATTCTCTGCAAGAAAATTGACACCGGGTTGAAGCTTCCATATTGTTAAATAACCGCTGCCGTTTTGCCTCAGCCAATTGCTTTTAATTCCACCGTTTTTTGAATAGACATAATCAAGATTGTAGTTTAAATTATATGTGCTGTTGTTAGTAAATGTAACCGTATTGTTAAATCTCTTGGAAAGAAAATCACTGCCTCTCTTCAAATAACCGTATGAAGATACAAAATTCAATTCCTTAACCGGGATATAATTAAAATTAATTTCTCTTAATAATTCGCTCTCCGGCGTTGAAGTTTGAGTTATATTAAAATCACGGTTAAATTCAATAGGATCAATTCTATCAATCGGTGTAAACCTGTCTTCAATATATCTATCCTGATATGAAAGCCCGGCATCGCCAAAATTAATTTTGCCTATTTCGATTTTCCTCGGTTCAATTTTCAATTGAATATTTCTTGCATACCCGTTATTCTTATTATCGCCGATACTTGAGAATCGGTTTTGATCCCAGTTGCTGCCCGATAATTCCATATCAATGCTTATTCCTTTAACGGGTTTATAATTTAAAACAAAATTGCCGAGCTGTTTCATTTCAGGTAAAGGCAAATAGATAACCGGAGCATAGTCTCCTTGTTTAATACCGACAAACTTAAAATTGCCGATACTTATCATGCTGTAGTCGCCTTGCTGGGAACCTACATAACTAAATGTTACATTATACAAAGAATTGGAATTGCCCGGGTTGTATCTGTAAAATGAATATGACTGACCATTTATAACCGTATCTATCTTTTGATAAATACCAATTGTTACTCCCTGAGAGTCCGGAGTGGCAAGTGAAACTCCTGATTTAACTGCTTTATTCGGATCATTACCGGCTGCCGCAAGAATTGCTTTATCTGAATCAGAGAGAGAAATATCGATCGGTGAATCTTGATTGTCGCCTTCCCGTAAATATTGAAATTGCAAATTCAATTTATTTTTAAATATTTCGGATTTAACGCCGGCTCCGAAAAATGTTCGCGAATATTTTCTATCGGTATATTCGAAGTCCACGGTTATTCTGCTCGCGGAAGTAATAAGTCTATTGGGTGTAAAAGTTAGTTGTGCATTCGAGTATTCAATAGTATAATCATTCCTTTCACCCCGCTTCATTTCAATTCCGTCAACGTAAACTTTTTCCGTACCGGCAATTATTATAATATCTTTCTCATTATTTTTTCCTGTTAATTGATATGGCCCTTGAACTCCGTCTGTTCCGTTAAACTGATTGGTAGTATATTTCCCGTTTGAACTGGCAATAGAAAAATATGCCTTTTGACCTTTGTAATTAAATTCTCCCAACAAGCCCTGCAATTTTCTATTTACAGTTCCGAATTCACCGTAATTTTCTTGCAGTTCGTAATCCCCGAAAGTGCCGACAGCATTGGGATGTTTAATTTGAATAAAAACTTTATCCAGTTCTTGTAAATTTGCAGTATTCCCTTCCGGCTGAATAGGAGTATTTTGATCCGTTAAAGCTGCAACTACCTCAATATTTTTTGCAAGATGTCCGGATAATTGAAGTCTTAAACCGCTGTTCAATGAAAAATCTTTTGTAGTTCCTACAGTAAACCCGCGCACTATAGTTCCGCTTTTTTCAATCCCGGATCCGAAAATTGATTCCGGAGAAAAATTATCTTCATTATTTTTCATTACACGCAATGTATCGCCGAGTTTCTTATTATAAACATAAGCCAGACTTCTTTTCTTATATGAATTTTTTAATGCAAGTTTTATTGTCTCGTATGTTACAAAAAGTGTATCGAAAATCGAATACTTAAGAGAATCCGAGAGACTAAAGGAGGATGTTGAATATGAAAATTTATAATCATTTTTATTGAGAAGTTTTTTATCCAGCATTATTGTTTCCGTGAACGGGATAATATCGACGTGAGATAATTGATAATGATTATCAAAATTTATATGAATAGTATCGGTTACCAAAGTATTGTAGTATTTCTGCTGTGCAAAGACAGAAAGCGGCAATATGAGTACCGAAATAAATGTAATTATTAAATTAAATTTTAATTTCAACAGAAGAAGATACTTTTTTAATGTAATAATCTAAATTTACGGACTTCTTTTATCAAGTCCATTTGGCATAAACTTTTAGCTAATAATGTCCGGTATTTTAAATTATCCTAAGTTATATATTACAGACTTATTTAAGAAAAACGGGTTACTCAACGAAGCTCAATTAGAAAAAATTGCCATAAATACTGATGGATACTTTGGTCATGAAGCCGCACTAAGATGTCACTAAGTATCATGGT
>CAZHBJ010000228.1:0-4196 GCA_964530445.1 uncultured Ignavibacteriaceae bacterium | reverse complement strand
ATATTTCCATTACTTTCCAATCGATAAAAGTATATTCCGCTTGCTAATCCTGCAGCATTGAATTTTATTTTGTAACTTCCTGCAGGCTTTTCCGCATTGACAAGTGTTGCTATTTTTCTGCCTAAGACATCATATACATTTAATTTAACATGACCGCCGACCGGTAACTGCCAGCTGATGACTGTACTCGGGTTAAACGGGTTAGGGTAATTCTGGGATAAATAAAAATTTGGTTTTGTATAAACGTTATTCTTATTATCATTTCTAATCCCCGTAATCAAGTCCGGTGAAGCAATCGGATCGGCCCAATTTCCACTTAACAAAATCTTTTGATTAAAAATTCGTTTCTTAAATGTTCCATACGTAATTGTGAAACCCGCTCCAAATGTTGCCACTTTTGTATTTACCGGAACATCAAAGTTTCCTTGATATGACCAGTTGTTTTTATTGAATGTCATTATCTGTGATTTTGCAGTTCCGGCGTCAAAGCCGATATGAGGGTGAAACACATAATCTATTTTATTATTTTCAATTTTAAATATTGTATCTTTTGTTACTTCTAAATTCATGAAATTTTTCCCGCCCGGTTGAAGGACTGTCGGAGATATTTCAATATTTATTTTCGGTAGCTCAATATTACTTTTTGAACAAAGGACAGAAATGTTTTCTGTCTTAATAGTGTCATTATTAGAATTAAAAAAACAGAAATTCAAATCAACATCTTTTATACTACGAGAGAAAGATAAATTTAAACTATCTGTAAAATGAGTTGATGTTATTGGTTTTGAATAAAGCAAACTGTCATCAGTAAAGATTTTACAATATGAAACATCATCGGTAGTGAAAAACTCCAGAGGGATTGAATCATTATAAATATTTTCATTCTTAGGACTGGTAATTATTGCTTTATTATATTTCTCATAAGCATTCCAAACCGGGCGAGGCTCTCCGTATTTATCGTCAAGACTTGAAAATTCTATTAAGCCGAACCATTCTTCCGGTACAGGATCATGAACAGATTCATTTCCTCCCTTCCACCATCCGTCATGATACTGAAAGACGCAATTCCCCTGTGCGCCTGCATCAAGCAGGTCTCGATACATTAGCAAGTCACCTGAAGTCTGCTGCTCAAGTGTATTGCCGCCGTATCCGTAATTATTGTTTGTATTCGGAGGTGATACGGATAAACCATATTCGGTAACAATTAATGGCATTTGAGCTGCTCTATTTTGTTTTAAGAATTGAAGAAAACCTCTATAGCCGTGTGAAGTTGTAATTGTAACCGGATTATATATATAAGCGTTGTATGCAGCAAAATCGAATCTCTGCATGTCGATATAATCACCTATTATGGTATTTGAAAAAGAGATGGGTATGCCGGGATCTTTTTGATGAATTAAATTTATAACCGACTGCCACAGATCCGATAACGATTGTGCTCCTGCATTATAGATATCCTGAACCTGCGGTTCATTCATAATAAGATAACCAATGATGCAATTGTACTTAGAAGAATAACTCAGAACATTATTCACTTCATTTATAACATTTGCTTTAAATGTTGAGTCGCCAAAATTTCCAGCTGGGTCAATCCATATTCCGAAAAGTACTTTTAATCCTGATTGATCAACTAGCTTTAATTCCTCTTCGCTTAGAGCACTCCAGGTTCTGATAGTATTGAAGCCTGCATTTTTAATACGGTTAAGATCGAACTTTATTAAGTCCGAGTCAAAAGAATAAACCCATGGTACTTGTCCAGGTCGTGTATGTGTTTCATACCCAATTCCTTTAACAAAAAATTTTTCACCGTTAACATAAAACCAACCGTTTTTAATTTGGACAGTCTGTGAAAAACCGAAAGAGGAAAATAGCAAGATGAAAACAGCTAATCTTTTCATTAAATTATAGCTTTCAATGGTCAATTAAAAATTCGATTTAGTTTACATTAATTGTGTCTGCTGGTTTATTATCTCCGGATTATATGAAGATCAGAATAATAAAAAAACCTATAAATAAAAAATTCAAATTTGTCATCCGAAAAGTTAAAGCCTGTTTATCACTTTCCAGGAATCGACCAATAATATTTTCATTCCGACAATATTGATAATATCGTCAGCTACATTTGATTTTACTTTAAGTCCGGGAAGAAGATCTTCCGTATACTTTGTATGATTTTCTTTACTATCCCAAAAGGTTGATACGAGGTATCTTAAATTATTCTTAGAAAAAATGCCGCCGAGCATTCCCTTTGCCTGCCGCATCTCCGGAAGCCAAACTTCTTTCTGCATATTTACGAAGTGTTCTGCTTTATCGGGTTTTACTTCACAATCCGCTATTCTTAACAATTTGCTTTTTTCAACTGCTTTAGTAAGCGAGTTAACTTCACCTTCCATATTTAATACTTTATCAAAATAACCGACATTTATTGCTTTATAAGAAACAGCTTGTTTATTATTGTTAAAAATTTTGTCGTGTAAATTCTGCATAAACCAATCCAGAGATTTCTTGTTTTTCCAGAATGAAATTATGCACGCTTCATTTAAGTTCAGCAAATTCCAGCCACCTGCTTGTGCAATAAAACCTTCTGCTTTTGTTGTATCCTTCCATTTCTCCTGCGAAGCGGAGAATTCATTTCTCATATCACTTTTTACATCACATACTATCCATTTAATATACATTTTTACTTTGGTTATTTTTTATTTCAATTTTCGAAATACTGCTTCTACCAACGCATGTCTTTCAAACGGACTATTTCCATGACGGTGTTCGGGTCCTAGTCCTTCCCAATAATATACAGACTTATATTCTTGAAATAACTTCATTATCTCATTAGGTTCAAAAAAAGTACGTTTTTCTCCGCCTGGTCTTAAATAAGAATTCTTTCCGATTTCCTTCGATTCATTCTTAATTCTTTTATGTGAATCATCGGAAATTAAAAACGATGTTATAAAAAGCAAACCGTCCTTTTTCAGCCAGCTTGAAATTTTATTTTTAAGTAAATCGATTTCATCACGGTCGAGTATTTGTATTAAGCCGAATGCCAAAACAGCAGAATAATTTTTATTACTCTTAAAATTTTTGAAATCCTTATTAAAAGTATTAAAGTTAAGTTTCTCAGTATTTTTAATTTCATCCATCATTTTTATTGAAACTGATGAAGGATCCATAGCATCGACTTTGTAACCCAACTTTGATAAATAAATTGTGTTCCTGCCCTGGCCTGCCCCAATATCGAGTACGTGATATTTCTTTGAGATCAGCTTTACATAATCAACAAGAATTTTCTCGGGTGTTTTGCCGAAAACATCTGCGTTGGTTTTGTAATATAAATTGTAATCCATCGTATCTCTCGAATATTAAATAAGGGTGCTTCTAAAAACAACAAAAATGAACTGTGAAAATCAGTTTAATCCGTGTTATCCGCGTGCTATTTTATAAAAAAATAGTTTTTAGAAGTGCCCAATAGTTAAAATATTTATAATTGGTTAATTCTTTCACAAAAAAAATAAACAAGCTTTATAAATTTTTCTTTATTCATTTGCTTTATCCAATTATCAACCGCTAATTCTAAAATTTAAAAATAAAATTCATCATTTGATCACGCTCTATAAATCCTTGCTTTTGGTAAAATCTTCTTTCATAAGATTCCCTATTTTTCCCGTTGAGCAGCGATAATCTTGAGCAGCCTCTTTCCTTTGCTTCTTCCTTTACTTTGTTCAAAAGTTTTGTGCCTATACCTTTCCCTCTTTGATTATCTCTTATAAATAATTCGGATATAAATCCTTCGGGTCCTTCAAGAAATAAATAGGGCAGCCAATGAACGGAAATGTAGGCTAAAATTATTTTGTTATTATCTTCAAGAACATACATAGAATGACTATTATCAGCTAAACAAAACTCTAAATACTTTTTTAACTTTATTTCCAAATCTTTTTGCGGATTATTTAAAATTGTTTTAAACCACCCTATATTTTTGAGTAATTCAATTAACTGGCCGCTATCCTCTTTATGTACTTTCCTAATTTTCATATCTTTAAATTATATTAATTTTGAATAAAAGTTTTTAATTATTCTGAAATGATTATTTATTTCTTTTTAGAATTTTGCCGCTTGTTTTTTGTTAAGAATAGAAGAGTTAAAAATGATGCTGCAATCCAAAATACTCCGCTAATAATTATTCCCCAATCGCTGCCACC
>CAZHBJ010000227.1:0-4216 GCA_964530445.1 uncultured Ignavibacteriaceae bacterium | reverse complement strand
AATTTAAGAAGCTGTTCCAAACGGTATTTATGGATTGAAAAAATAATAAGTAAAACTACGGCTGTTATTAAAGCCATAAACGGCCATGTTTTCCAAAAAGGCGGTGTTATATTTATTTTTAAGATAGTAACATTCGGGCTCCAGATATTATAACCGTTTGTGGCTTTTACTTTAAAATCATAATTCCCCGGTTCAAGATTTGTGTAGAATACATTCCTTCTATGATCGAGATAAATCCAATCTTTATCATATCCTGTTAGCATATAAGCATATCTATTTTTGCCGGGTCTTAAAAAATCCAGGGCAGAAAATCCTAATGTTATATCGTGCTGGTTATAATTTAAATTAATGGATTTTGTACGAGATATTTGATGCGGCAGTTTAATTTCTTTATTATAAACTTTAAACGAAGTGATAACAACCGTAGGATTATTAGTGTCGATTTTAATACTATCGGGGTTGAACAGAATAAATCCTCTAATACTTCCAAAGATCATATTGCCGTTTTTACATTTTAAAAAACCGTGACTAAATTGATCGTTTCCCAGTCCGTCTTTTTCATTATAGCTGGTAATGCTTTGGGTTATTAAATTCATTCTTGATAATCCGCTGCCTGTACTAATCCACAAATAATTATTTTTATCTTCCAGTAAACCGTATACTACATTATTTGATAGTTTGTTATTCTCGGTAAAATGTTTAAATGTACCCGTCCCGGCATCAAATAAATCAATTCCACCGCCCCAGGTTCCTACCCAAAGATTTTTATTATGATCTTCGCATATTGCAGTTACATGATTATTGCTTATTGAATTTATGTTACTCGGCTTATAAATATACTTATAGAATTTTTCCGACTCATAATCAAAATTATTCAATCCTCCGCTGCTGGTTCCAATCCATAGCCCGGAATTACTGTCTTCAAAAATCGCAGTTATAATATTATCGCTTATACTATTTATTTCTGTTTTAGAATTAATATAATTAGTTAGTTTTTTATTTACTTTATCATATTTATAGATTCCACCTCCCCAGGTGCCGATCCATAGGAAACCGCGTGAGTCTTCAAAGATGGAGGATATGTTATTATATTTTATTCCGGCATTAAAAGGAGGCTCAATAAATCTTTTGCTTTTTCTATCGAATATTCTTAGACCGGAATAAGTTCCAATCCACAATTCATTGTTTTTATCCTCATATACTTGCCAAACGATATTATTCGGAAGACTATAATTATTACCTTCCGAATGTTTAAAAACTTCAAATTTGTTTGTACTAAGGTCTAACCTATTCAAACCGCCTCCCCATGTACCTATCCATATTATTCCTTCATGATCTTCGAAAACGGCATTTACTTCATTTCCACTTAGACAATTACGTTCACCCGGTTTTTCTTCAAAATGGATGAAGTATTTTGAATACGGCATTAACTTATCCAGTCCTTTCCCCGTTCCAAACCAAATAACACCTCCGCGATCCTTGTAAATTGCCGGAATCCAGTTATCGCTTATTCCCTCTTCATTGGAAATATTATATGTAAATTTTTCAAATTCATTTTCATTTAAATTAAATTTGAATAAACCATGATGGTGCGTACCCGCCCAAATTTGTCCGTTCAAATCTTTTAATAATGATTGTACCGAGATTCGATCATTAGTGTTTTTATCATTAAGAGAAAAAGTTTTAAAACTATTATTATTTTTATTAAAAATAACCAAGCCGCTGCTTGTACCTAATATAAGATTATCTTTGTCTTCGCAAATTGCTTTAACAAAATTGTACCCTGCCTGCATAGTGCCGGCTTTGCCGAATTTATAACTGTAAAAAATATTCCTTTTTACATCGAACTTATTTAGTCCGCTGCCCCAGGTACCCAGCCATAAATATCCGCTGCCGTCTTTATAAATTGCATTTACCGCATTATTACTTAAACTATGGTTATTATTTTTATCGCTTTTAAAATGAGTAAATGTATTGTTTTCTTTGTCGTATTTGTCCAGTCCGCCGGAAGTGCCTATCCAGATTGAATTTGAATTCTCAGAGTAAACCGTCCAAACCCTATTGTCGGTTAATGAATTATTGTCTGAGGGATTATTTCTAAAATTAGTAAAAATTTGTTTATCGATATCAAATTTAAAAATACCGCCGCTGTAAGTTCCAATCCATAAATTTCCGTTTTCATCTTCCGTTATTGCTTGAATCCAGTTGTCGGATAATGATGTGGAATCGAACGGGACATACTTATAAACCGTAAAGTTATAGCCGTCGTATTTATTAAGCCCGTCTTGCGTACCGAACCACATAAATCCTTTCTTATCCTGGTAAATACATGTAACCGAGCTTTGAGATAAACCGTCTTTGGTAGAGAGATGATCGAATTTATATTCATATAATTGGGAAAATAAATTAAAAGAAGACGAAAGAATTATTATCCCGATTAGTGCAATCGTTATATGTCTATTCATACCTTTACCGGTGAATTTATAAAACTGCAATCGTATAAAAATGAATTAAGATAAATTTAAAGACACCCTTTTAATTCCACTTTTATAGTTATTAAACTATCGGAAATAATTAATAAAATCAATAAAAAGATAGAGGTGATTTTGAAAAAAAACCCGGCTAAAAAATAACCGGGCATTTAAAGTTTGGCGGTTAAAAAACGAATGTTAAACCGAATTTAAATTGGTTGTATGCAAGCGGAGGCACGGTAGAGAACGGCCAGTTCATTTTTTCCTGCCGCAATTCATATATTCCGTATGATAGTGCATTTTTAAGGACAAAGCTTACTACCGGCGCGGCATAAGGCGAAGAATCTACAACCTTATCAACAAATTTGTCTATTGCACTTTGTGCAGCAACTTCAATAACTACACTTCCCGCCCATTTCCAGAATAAATGCCGCGGGAAAATAATCGACCTTTCGTAGCCTGCATCTAACATTAGATTTCGAATAAGCTTAATTCTAACCCCGCCTTCAAAGCTGTTGCCGAAACGGTACGCGTTATTAAATAAGTCCGTTGTGCTTTTATCAACCGGGTTAACCGGCGTATCCTTCATATTCAACCGGTTCCATTCGAAAGAATATGTATGGTAAGGAATTATTGCGAGCGAACCTAATTTGTAACCATACCCCGTTGATCTTCCGAATCCTAATCTCCACATATCCGTATTAAGACCGGAATTATTTGAAGATCCTTTTAAATCGGTGGAGAAATAACTTATAAATAAATAATGGAATTTATAGTCAAGTATGTCCGCGTCTTCATTATTGTGAAGAGTAGTATACCCTATACGCATTTCCAGCATATTAGGTTTTCCAAAATCCTCATTAAAATTTTTTAAGCTTATTTTTGAAAGTCCGTAACCGAAAGATACTGTCGGGTTACCCTCAAATTCATGGCTAAAAAATTTAAGATCAAAATGATGGTGTTTTTCCCACCAGTCATTATTAGTTGTTGTTGAATCGCCGGATTCTTGGGCAAAAGAATTAACAGCAAATAATAAGCAAATTATAAAAAGAATAGGTATCCTTTTACTATACATTCTAACTCCCTTACTTTTCATTCTTATTAAAAGTTAATTAGAAACTTATATGGTAATTCAATCTTTATGCCATAAAAAAACTAAGTTAATAACTAAATATCAATCCTATACGAATAATTATGTATACACAAATATATTTAATTAGACAATCCGTTCGTCTCGATATTTGTAGAATAACATTAAGACTAAATCTCAGCCTGAATAGTTACTTAAAATTAATACTGCATGTTTTATAGATTGAATAAATATGTTTGAACCGTATATATCGATGACTTATGGTAATTTGGAATGATTAACGAACACACTCGAATTATTTAGACTGTACTTGGTGAATTTATAGACAGCTACTTAAGATTAGAAAGAAATAAGACACCCAATGTTTGCAGCATAGATTCTTAGACACCCGGTGTTTTTAACTCCCTGTCAACAACAGAAACACCGGGTGTCTCAACTAAATCTATAGTATTAAACACCCAACGTTTTTAAGGGCATTGTGCTTGCTCTTAAACGTTGGGTGTTTTTTAAGTTAATGTTGTTAAAACAAAGTTTGTCAAGTTTAAAATCCTCACTGCCTTTATATAAAGCAATCATATCTATCCAAAATAAATATTATAGACCAATATAAATACTTATAATGTTTTAATGTCATCCCTTCGGGATTTTTGATTTG
>CAZHBJ010000226.1:0-4292 GCA_964530445.1 uncultured Ignavibacteriaceae bacterium | reverse complement strand
CGCTTGTTAGAAGTTCTTACCACGCAGATAAACATGCAAGAGCTTTATTCTAGGGAGACCGCAGGACGGAGACAGGGGACCGGATTTTAGACACCCAATGTTTCTGCCTATGGCAGGTAAATACAAAACATTGGGTGTCTTTTTATTTTAAACTCAATTCATTTCAATAAATATACTGTTCCTTAAAATTATTTATTTTATCTAAGTTTTATTTAATTTGAGAAGAGTATTAAAATATATAATCATTCCACAAATATTATGAAGTGGAAATTTATCGGATTTGCAAAAATTACTTAAAATCTTATTTATAATTTTTACATAAAAAATTTAAAATTATGATAAATTTATTTAATTCCCTTTGTTTACTCATATTTATTTTTCAGTTTTCAATTTATAGCCAAAATAAGAATGAGGACTGGCCTAATTTGAAAAAATATGCTAAAGCAAATGAAGAACTTGGTTTACCGTCTGCAGATGAAAAAAGGGTTGTCTTTATGGGCAATTCAATTACAGAAAGCTGGGGTAAAATCGACAGCAGCTTTTTTATTGATAACGGCTATATTGATAGAGGAATAAGCGGACAAACTTCATCTCAGATGCTGCTTCGTTTTCGTCAGGATGTAATTAACCTTAAACCCGCAGTTGCAGTAATATTAGCCGGGACTAACGACATAGCCGAAAATACAGGCCCTATTTCCTTAAAAGATATTTTGGGAAATATTGTATCAATGACTGAATTAGCAGAAGCTAATAATATAAAAGTAATACTTTGTTCGGTACTTCCGGCGTATGACTTTCCTTGGCATCATGGTTTAAAACCTGCCGGAAAAATTATAAAGCTGAACTCAATGATAAAATCATATTGCGACGAGAATAATATCCCGTATGTTGATTATTATTCTAAAATGGTTGACGAAAGAAAAGGATTAGATAAAAGATTCACTATAGATGGAGTCCATCCGACATTGGCAGGCTATAAAGTAATGGATTCTTTAATTGAAAAAGAGATAAAGGCAGTACTTAATCAGATCGCAAATTAGCAGAATTATCTGAATGTAAGGATTCATTATCTTTTTAAGTTGATATTATATAAAGTATTTAATTGGAGGAAGATAAGGTTTTGAAATATCGTTTTGAAATCTTTGTACTTCTAACATTTGTATTTTTAACAATATCAAAAACAAATGGGCAAAACACAAAACTTAAATCAGCAATTGATACATCACGTATTAAGCTTATTGAGCTTAGCCTTCTAAATGAATTTAATAACCTAAATAATCCTAAATATTACAAACCATGGTATGCAAAAGATATTTATGTTATTGATTCCAATATTGTGAAAAGTGAATTGCCAAAACTACAATTTGGAAAGTTTATTCTAATTTCTTTAGATAAAATAAATAAAAAAGCAATGATAAAAGATTTATCATATATTAAACTTGCTTTACTAAAGATTGATTCATTAAATGCAAAAGTAGTTTGGCAGACTATTGATGCCATTTTCAGTAAAAATAATAATTTTGTTGTTCATTTGGTCAGGGTAATTTATGCAGCTGAATTTCATTTAACACCCAAAGGATGGAAAGCAGGTATGTTTAAGATACAGCACAATGCATTTGCCCGCCCGGACTAAATTCTTTATAAACGATAAAAAAATCAAAAGGAATAGTTTATGCGGAAATTTAAAATAGCATTAATCCTTTCGCTTTTTTCTTTTCTCTTTTCACCGATATCCGCTCTCGCTCATCCTGACTCACTAAAAGTAAAAATTGAAAAGATTATTGAAAATACCAGCGGTAAAATCGGTGTTTCAGTTATGGATATTGAAAGCAAAGATACGTTGACATTAAATAATCAGATAAAATATCCAATGCAGAGCGTATATAAGTTTCCTTTAGCTCTCGCTGTTTTAAATCAAGTTGATAAAGGGAAATTATCTTTAAAACAAAAGATTCGTTTAGATAAAAATAATCTTATAAAGAATACATGGAGTCCATTAAGAGTTAAGTATTCTAAAGTCGATACAAGTATTACTCTTGATGAAATACTAAATTATACGGTTTCGAAAAGCGATAACAACGGTTGCGACATATTATTTAACTTGGTTGGCGGAACAAAAGCAGTCAATCGCTATATATATAATATGGGAGTTACAAACATTTCGATTGCTGAAACAGAAAAAGAAATGCATAAAGCATGGGATGTTCAATTTAAAAATTGGTGCTATCCGAATGCAATGGCGCAATTGCTGTATAAATTTTATAACGGGGAAATCCTTTCGAATGATAGCCGAAATTATCTGATGAACATTATGATAAATACAGTTTCGGGTTCGAATAGAATTAAAGGTGTATTACCTCAGGGAACAGTAGTTGCCCATAAGACAGGAACATCTGATACAAATAAAGATGGCGTTACTGCAGCGACAAATGATGCCGGGATTATAACGCTTCCAAATGGACATCATGTTATATTGGTTGTTTTTGTTTCTAATTCAAAAGATAATGATAAAATCCGTAACGAAGTTATAGCAGAAATTGGAAAAGCTGTGTGGGATTATTATTCAACTAAATAAGAAATTCTAAAAATGTTAAAATGAGAAATAAATTTACATTATCAGTCGGCAATGTAAATTACTTCACCGTTTTTTATAGTCATGCAGTTTAGATTTTTCCCGACATTATAGATTATATCAGCATAATCATTCGTTTGAAAAACGGCAAAATCCGCTTTCTTTCCGATTTCTATGCTTCCGATAAATTTATTCATATTCAAAGCTTTTGCAGCATTAATTGTTACTGCCGAAATCGTTTCTTCAACTGTCATTCCCATTTTTAATGCAGCCATACTCATAATTAAATTCAATTCGCAAATATTAGACGAACCCGGATTATAATCTGTAGAAAGAGCTACAACAGCATTGCCGTCTATTAATTCTCTAGCAGGAGCATATTTATGATTTAAAAAGAACGAGACTCCCGGAAGTAAAACACAAACAATATCAGTAAGACAAAGCTTATCAATATCTTTATTACTAATAACTTCCAGGTGGTCTACACTTAAGGCGTTATATTTTACGGCTGTATCAATACCGCCTATGCTGTTAAACTGATCAGTATGCAGCCTTAGGTTAAATCCTAATTCTTTTGCTTTTAAAAATATATTATCAATTTCATCGGCAGAAAAAGCTGTCGGTTCGCAGAACCCGTCGCAAAAAGCTGCAAGTTTGTTCTCGGAAATATAAGGAAGCATCTCGTCGGTCAATAAGCGGATATATGAATCATGATTCGTTTTAAATTCAGGCGGATATGTATGTGCACCAAGAAAAGTAGGTACAATATCAATAGGATATTTCTGATTTAAATAATTTATAACTTTTAATAGCTTTATCTCATTCTGAAAGTCCAGTCCGTAACCGCTTTTAATTTCAAGCGTAGTTATTCCCTGTGAAATAAAATAATTTATTCGTGGTGAAAGTAAATCAACAAGTTCTTCCACGCTTGCATTTCTTACTGCATTTACGGTGCTATTAATTCCGCCGCCGGACTTTGCAATTTCTTCATAACTAATTCCGCTTAATTTTTCCCGGAATTCATTTGCCCTTGATCCGGCGAAAGCAGTATGGGTGTGGCATTCGACTAATCCCGGTAAAATTATTTTTCCCTTTAAATCTATAATTTCATCTGCTTCATAATTTTTTACGGAAGCGGAAGGAATTATATCTTTTATTATATCATTTTCAATTACAATAGATGAATTTGTGAGCACTTCCAATTCATTTAATTCTTTCCCTCTTTTTAAATTTTTCCCGTACGTATCAACCGATATAATTTGAGAAATATTTGAAAGAATCTTAATCATCTTAAAAAGATTATTGAAAAATATTTACGTTCTGATTAACAACTCGTGCGTCGGTATATCCCATTTGTCTGAACTTAAATGTTAAACTCCTTGCATCATTTATATTAGTAAAATCACCCACATCAACTTTATAAAACGGCGGATCGAAAATAACATAAACAGCTTTTTGATTTGTTTTAAAATATATTTCCGAACGCATTTTATTTGCATCATCCAAATTATCTGTTGATAAAACCTGGACCCTAAAACCCGGCTCTGTTCTAATAATTATTCTGTTAACATCGCCCGTATCCGGTTGAGTATGATAATCGTACCACGCATTTATATCTCTTCTGTCTACCGGTTTTACTGTATCTTTAATTGTTAATTTTGCCCTATAAGGTGTTAAATCAAAATTTTCAGGATATTTGGAAGCTTTATTTTTTGTTCCG
>CAZHBJ010000225.1:2463-4320 GCA_964530445.1 uncultured Ignavibacteriaceae bacterium | reverse complement strand
TCTAAAGTATCAACTGTCCATGAATAATTATTGCTACTAGTTTTAATCCCAGGTTCAATCGGGTTTTTGCAACTTTGAAAATTAATAATAAGCAATAAAACAAATGTTATATAAGTTGTTACTGTGAAAACTTTTTGTGATTCAATAATGTTGAACATTTTGCACTTCTTTTAGTAGAAAAATTACAATTGATAATTTTATTAAATTTTTTAATAATATAACAAACTTTTAAGCTAAAGAAATCAGTAGAATTACGTATGAAAATTTTTCGTTTATTGCGCATCATCAATTTTTGATATCCCTTATTAACCTTTATTGTGAATAAATCGTCAAAGTTAGATAAATTTGTAATCTAATTTCTTGAAGAAATTAAATACATTTAAAATTTTTAATATTTGAGATACACTTTTTCTGAATCATTGAACGTTTCTAATCCCTTAAAATAATTTAAGTAGGGAAATCACCGCTTAATTAGCAGTTTGTAATTATAAAAACAGGTTTAAAGCTTAATATTTACCGCAAATTTAACATTTCAATAATATTCAGTTTATAGTTTAGTAATATAAGCGGCTTATTTTTTAGTCAAAATTATTAATCAGTATGGCGAAAAAAATATTATTCATTTGCGGATCGTATGACCAAACCACAATTATGCACAGCATTTATGTGCATCTAAAAGATTATGATTGTTATTTTACCCCTTATTATGCGGACAGCTTTTTAAAACGTTTATCTGAAGCCGGATTTTTTAATTTTACAATTCTCGGAGGCAAGCTTAAAAACGATACTTTAAATTATCTGCTCGCAAATAATTTAAATATTGATTTTAAAGGAAACCTTTTTAATTATGATCTGGTTTTTACTTGCAGCGATTTAATCATTCCCAAAAATATATTAGGTAAAAAAATAATATTTGTTCAGGAAGGAATGACCGATCCGGAGAATTTTGTTTCTCATTTGGTAAAAAGATTAAAGCTGGCGAGGTTTTTGGCAAGTACCGCGACAACCGGTTTATCCCGTACTTATGATTATTTCTGTGTTGCATCCGAAGGCTTTAAAAATTTATTTATCAGGAATGGCGTAAGGGAAGAAAAACTTATTGTAACCGGTATACCAAATTATGATAACTGCAAAGAGTATTATAAAAATAACTTCCCGCATAAAAATTTTGTACTTGCAGCAACATCGGATGCAAGGGAAACATTCAAGTTTGAAAATAGAAAAAAGTTTATTAAAGAAGCGTTCGATACTGCAGACGGAAGATTGCTGATCTTTAAGCTTCACCCGAATGAAAATGGGGAAAGGGCGGCCAGGGAAATAAAATTAATAGCGCCGGATGCACTCATCTATTCGGACGGAAATATTAACGAGATGATTGCCAATTGCGATGTCTTAATTACAAAATATTCAAGCGTTGTTTATGTAGGACTAGCGCTGGGGAAAGAGGTTTATTCGGATTTCGATTCGGTGGAGCTTAAAGAATTAATGCCGATTCAAAACAACGGTAGATCCGCAGAAAAGATTGCCGGGTTGGCGAAAATGCTGCTAAAGGGAATAATAATAAAGGACGGTAGAGATGAAGCAAGAAAAGAACAAGTATCTATTTAATGCGGCGGTATTTTTATTGGCTGCAATTATTTCAATTATTCGTTTGGAACAAGTGGAAATGATAATTTCTTTTTTATTCAGCGGAATATTTATCGTACTCGGCTTATTACAGGAAAAAGCCGGTAGAAAAATATTGTCCGAAAGATTTGATTTAAAAATAAATGGATAATAAAAAATTAAACATTGTTACTGTTGTTCAGGCACGGATGAATTCTACGCGGCTTCCGTATAAAGTTATGATGACTTTGT
>CAZHBJ010000225.1:0-2363 GCA_964530445.1 uncultured Ignavibacteriaceae bacterium | reverse complement strand
ATTATTTCGAAAGTTATAAAATTTTATACGGCTAACCCCGGTTCTTTCGATTATGTCAGCAACCTTCATCCGCCGACATACCCGGATGGAAACGATGTGGAAATTATGAGCTACAATACCCTGGATGATGTTTGGTGCAACGCCGAAAAAAAATTCGAAAGGAAATTCACAACTCCGTATATATGGGAAAATCCTCATTTATATTCAATCGGAAATGTTTACTGGGAAACCGGGCATGACTATTCAATGAAATACAGGTTGACAATAGACTATGAAGAAGACTATCTTTTAATCAAATCGATTTTTGAAGAGCTCTATCCTAAGAATCCGAAATTTTCTTTAAATGATATTTTAAATTTACTTACCGACAGACCTGAATTAGAAAAGATTAATGAAAAATATCTGGGTGTAAATTGGTATAGAAATCATCTTAATGAACTAAAGTCAATAACCGAATCAAATACAAAAATAATTTAAAACTCTCTTCTCCGCCGGCCGGGATAAAGCGGTCATAGATCAATCTTTCCCGGCTGGCAGATTTATTATTGACGGCAGGATGAAGAAGGAAACCAAGTTTAAGTTCAAGTTTAAGATTAGGTACAAGATTATGCTGCCAAAATATATCTTAGAATGCTAGATATTGTTTTCTAAAAATGTTTGCAGTTCTTTAACTTCACGGAAAATATAATCGCTCCCCGATTGAAGAACTTCTTTTTTTACATAACTATCCCAAACCACGGAAGCTATTTTAACTCCCGCAGACCTTGCTGCTATAATATCGGAAGGCGAATCGCCTATCATTAAAACCTTTTCCTTTGCAAGACTAAATTTATCAATGAATTTATTTATTCCTTCGGCAGAGGGTTTATGGTTAACTACGTCATCGCCTGTAACAATCAAATCAAAGTAATCGAATATCTTTAATTTTTTTAAAGTAATTTCAGCAGCTTCTCTTCCTTTGCCGGTAAAGATCGACAGCAAAATATTTTTTGATTTTATATAACCAAGTATTTCTTTTATTCCGGGATAGAGTTCCGCCATGTAATGATTATCCGAGTAGAAACTGTAATAATCATTTTTTACTTTTTCATAGTTATCGCCGCTCCATTTCTTCAATATAACATTTTCCGTAGGACCGAATAAACTCATTATCTCGTCATTACTTGGGTTCTTATCGAAGTATTTTTTAGATATGTATCTAAAGGATTCAAAGATCAAATCATTTGTTGAAGTTAGAGTGCCGTCAACATCGAAAATAATTCCGTCAAAATTATGCATTATACAAGCCGGCAAATTTAATTTAAGATTTTCGAAAGGGAATTATTGGGGTTGAAAAAACTATTTCAACCCCTTATAATTTTATTTAGTTTGAATTGAATCTCGTTTAGCCATCATTTTAATTCTGTTTATTTCTTCCTGAACTCCGCCTGCCTGCGGCATCATATTCTGAAGTTTTTCCAGGACTACTATGGCTTTATTATATTCTTTCAAATTTACATACATTCTTTCGAGCATGCTGAATGAATTATATGGAGATCGAAGATTATTTAAACTGGACTGCATATTTTTTTCAGCAATCGGTTCGATGTAAGCTGCAATTTCCTTATACCTGGCAATATCTCCCGAACTGTAGTATAGATTTGCTACATCGTATAAAAACCTGTAATCTATCGGAACTACTTCCCGGGGAATAATCTTTTGCATCTCGTCGAGCGTTTTAATACACATTTTATCGTTATTCAATTCATCTTTATAATAATAAGCAAGCCTTACAAAAACATTACGATAATTTTGGATTAATCTAGTTTCCGTATCGTTAAAAAAGACTTTTTTACTATTTAATCCTCTGAATTTAAAACCGGGTTTATATGTTTTTGAAAATGATGGGTTTTCATTGAATAAGTCTGCATCCGTAATTTTAGTATTAACAGATTCATAACCTCTTCTTTTTTGAGGAACTAATTGAGATGCAATTCCCTGCAATTGCAGATAGTTATCGAGCCCAATGTAACAGTCAGGTGAACACGTTGAAGAGAAGTAAATAGGCCGGCTCCAGGTATTATTTTCTATAATGTCTCTTACTACAATATCCTGAATCCTTATTCCTTTCACACCGCCCATTTCAATTGTATTTTTCATAGTCCATTTAAGCTGACCGGAATTTATTATAGACGTGTCCGTTACATCGAATTTTTTTATCACTTGCGGGGAGACAGGTATGGATTCCGTACGAGATTTCCACTCAATCGGTGAAAGCTGTTTTATCATCTCGTTAGACATACTGAACTTAACTTTTAATGCTCCGTATGGAGATGTATTCTTTAACTGTTCTACGTACCAGTCTGTGTTTGCCAAACTTAAGC
>CAZHBJ010000224.1:0-4422 GCA_964530445.1 uncultured Ignavibacteriaceae bacterium | reverse complement strand
TTATCTTTTACGCTTCATTTCGTAATTTTTTTTAACGCAATTCTTTTAAGGAGCGTTTTTATTTAACAACTATTAAACATCTACGATGTTTTCTGAATGTCTGACCTCGTAGAGGTCATCTTTTTATAATAAAGAATGTACAGCTAAATAAAAATCCTTGTAGAGGATTAACAGAATTTTGTTGGGACAAGCTCCGGAAAAGAATTAACCTGCCTGTAGTTGCACATTAGTCATTTCCAGCGCCCTGCCGGTTTACAATCCAAAGGTTTGCATTTACAAATATTAATTTATAATTTTGCCCGTTGTTTGAATATCATAAGAATTAAAATGAGCAAAACCGAATCGGTTGAGGATCTTTATAAAAGATTAAAGAAGAAAAATTCTTCCTCTGCTGCAGTTAAAAAAGACAAAAATAAAAAAGTCGGTCATTTTAATGTTTACCCGCGTGCAAAGTGTCCGGCCAGAGTAGTACCGTATAACAGGAGAGATTATTATAAAATATCATTAATAATTGGCACGGGAGTTTTGAATTATGCTGATAAAGCAATTGAGATAAATCAAAATGCTCTTATATTTTCCAATCCGAATATTCCATATTCATGGGAGGCAATTTCGGATAAGCAGGAAGGATATTTTTGTCTCTTTACGGAAGAGTTTTTAATAAAAAGCAGCGGCACAGTTAAGCTGAGTGATTCACCTTTGTTTAAGATAGGCGGTAAACCGGTATTTTTTGTTAATGAAAGCCAAACACAGTATTTAAGCGAAATATATTTAAATATGCTTGAAGAAATAGCTTCGGACTATGTTTACAAGTACGACGTTCTTAGAAATTACCTGGACATTTTAATTCATCAAGCGTTAAAAATGGAGCCTGCGGAATCTTATTTCAGACATTCAAATGCGTCATCCAGAATTGCTTCACTTTTTATTGAACTTTTGGAAAGACAGTTTCCGATTGATTCTCCAGAAAATTCTTTGAGATTAAAAACCGCCAAGGATTATGCCGGCTCAATGTCGATACATGTAAATCATTTAAACCGGGCTGTAAAAGAAATTACAGGAAAAACAACAACCGATCATATTTCGGCAAGAATTATTAAGGAAGCAAGCGCACTTTTAACTCATACAGATTGGAATATTTCCGAGATAGCATACAGTCTTGGTTTTGAGTATCCTACCTACTTCAACAACTTTTTTAAGAAACATACGAATCTGTCTCCCAAATCACTCAGAAATTAATTGTTTGAATTTTATAACTTTCTGTTTGATTTTTATTATCAATTTACTTCTCTTTAAAACTAAATTTATGCATCAATTCTAAGAAAATAATTAACATTCGAGGATATTATGAAGTTTAGAAAACTCGGTAACACCGGAGTAAATTTATCTGCTGTCGGTTTGGGCTGCATGGGGATGAGCTTTGCTTATGGCCCGATTAACGATGAAGAATCAGTTAAAACATTAAACCGTGCATTGGAAATTGGAATTAATTTCTGGGATACTGCGGATATGTACGGTGCAGGACATAATGAAATGCTTGTATCTAAAGTTTTGGTGCCGAACAGGGATAAGATTTTTATTGCAACTAAGTTTGGTTTCCGTGCAAAAGACGGAGGGCAGGGAGTCAGCGGCAGAGCCGGGACATATTTTGACGGCTCACCGGCTTATGTAAAACAAGCGGTTGAAAAAAGTCTGCAGCGATTAAAGATTGATACCATCGATTTATATTATTCTCACCGTGTAGATCAGAATGTTCCGATTGAAGATACGGTCGGTGCAATGGCTGATTTGGTTAAAGAAGGGAAAGTAAAATATTTAGGATTGTCCGAAGCTTCTGTGGAATCAATTCGAAGAGCACATAAAGTTCACCCGATTACTGCTCTTCAAACCGAATATTCGCTGCTTTCAAGAGACCCAGAAGGAGAAATATTAGATACATGCAGAGAACTCGGAATTACTTTTGTAGCTTACAGCCCGCTTGCAAGAGGTTTGATAACGGCTACTGTAAATAATGCCGATACTTTACCCGAAAATGATTTCAGAAGAACATTACCTAGATTTAAAGGTGATAACTGGGTAAACAACAAAAAGCTTGTCGATGAATTCACAAAGTTGGCTGTTTCAAAAAATTGCACGCCTGCGCAATTAGCTTTAGCCTGGGTGCTTGCTCAAGGTGAAGATATAATTCCGATTCCCGGAACTAAAAGAATAAAATATCTTGAAGAAAATGCAGCGGCTGTTGATATAGATTTAACAAAAGAAGATTTAAATAAAATTGAGAAACTCGTTGCAAAATATCCCAATGTTGGTCAGCGGTACGGCGACGGAGCAATGAAATTAGTAAATAAATAAAAATACGAAGGAGAATAAAAATGAAAATGAGATTTCTAGGGAACAGCGGTATAAAAGTATCGGAAATTTGTTTCGGTGCAATGACGTTCGGCGGGAAAGGGTACTGGAAATATATCGGTGAACTCGAACAAAAGGATGCAAACGAATTAATAAATTTAGCTCTTGAAGGAGGCATTAATTTTTTTGATACGGCGGATGTTTATTCGGAAGGTTTGTCAGAGGAAATGCTTGGCAAAGCTTTGGGCAGCCGCCGGAAGGATATTATCCTGGCCACTAAAGTAAGAGGCAGAACCGGTTCCGGGCCGAATGACGTGGGTTTGTCCAGGCGTCATATTATAGAGAACTGTAATGCAAGCTTAAAAAGGTTGGGAACCGATTACATCGATTTATACCAGCTGCACAGCTTTGATCCGTATACGCCGCAGGAAGAAACATTAAGAGCGCTTGATGATCTGGTTAGAGACGGTAAAGTAAGATATATCGGAGCTTCCAATCATACGGGCTGGCAGTTAATGAAGGCGCTTGCAATTTCGGATAAACAAAACCTGGAAAAATTTGTAACGCTGCAGGCTTATTACTCATTAATTGCACGCGACCTTGAAAATGAATTGGTTCCTCTTTGTCTTGATCAGAACCTGGGGATACTGCCATGGAGCCCGCTGGGAGGCGGCTTTTTAACAGGTAAATACAGGAGAGGAAAAGAACGGCCTAAAAATGCAAGACGGACCGATCCTGAAAACCAGTTCCTTCAGTTTGATGAAGAAAAAGGATTTGATATTGTCGATGAACTTGAAAAGGTTGCAAAAAATCATAATGCTACAATTGCTCAAGCGGCACTTAATTATCTATTAAGGAAGCCTGGCGTTTCTTCGGTTATTATCGGAGCTAAAACCAAAGAACAACTTGCGGACAATTTAAAATCATCCGATTGGGAAATGACAGCCGAGGAAGTTTCAAAACTGGATGAACTGAGTACTCCGCCGAGGGTTTATCCTTACTGGATGCTTCAGAGATTAATTCAAGATAGATAAAAGATTGAGGTAAAAAAATGAAAGCGATAACACTTAAAGAAAACGGCGGAATAGAAAAATTAAAATTATCCGATATTGATAAACCAAAAATTAATGACGATGAAGTTTTAATAAAAGTAAAAGCAATTTCAATTAATCCGGTCGATACATTTGTAAGACAGAACAAATCGTCCTTGCAGGGAATATTAAAACCCGGGAAAGATGAAAACACATTTATAATCGGCTGGGATGTTTCCGGGATAGTCGAAGAAACCGGCGGTAATGTAACTGAATTTAAAAATGGCGATGAAGTTTTCGGTATGATTAATTTTCCCGGCAACGGAAAAGCTTATGCCGAGTATGTTGCTGCGCCTGCTGATCAAATTGCATTAAAACCTAAAAATATTTCCCATGAAGAAGCTGCTGCCGCAACTCTTGCCGCATTAACTGCCTGGCAGGGTTTGGTTACTTATGCGAAAATAAAAAAGGACGATAAGGTGCTTATTCATGCGGCAGGCGGAGGAGTCGGTCATTATGCAGTTCAAATTGCAAAAAGCTTCGGTGCTTATGTTATAGGCACCGGTTCATCTTCGAAAAAAGATTTTGTTTTAAAGCTCGGCGCAGATGAATTTATAGACTACACAAAAGAAAGTTTTGAAAAAAAGGTAAATGATGCCGGTATAGTGTTTGATTCAATCCCGGGCAGTGAACATTTATTGCGTTCAATAGCTGCAGCGAAAAACGGAGGTACGGTCATTTCAATTAAACCTTCGTTTGAAGATGAGCTTGCCGTAAAGGCCAAAGCCAAAGAATTACAAACTTATAGAATAATGGTTAGTTCAAATGGAAATGATATGAAACAAATTGCAAAGCTGATGGTAGAAGGGAAAATACATTCTCATGTTTCTGAAAAATTTAATTTTGAAGATCTTCCCAAAGCTCATCAGCAAATTGAAACTGGAAAGACTTTAGGTAAGATTGTGGTGGTGGTTTAATTAATTGATGGAAAACAATTGTTAATTGTGGTCTTATTAGCACAGGGAATAGAACACGGATAACA
>CAZHBJ010000223.1:0-4426 GCA_964530445.1 uncultured Ignavibacteriaceae bacterium | reverse complement strand
GAAATTTCACATATTTGAGCTATTTCGTTGTATTTAAAACCTTCCAATCTGCTTAAAAGATATACGGTTTTTAGTTTTTCAGGCATATTGTCTAGTGCAGTTTTAATATCAATCTTTAATTCGATATCACTTTCGTTTTGAGAGCCCGTATTTTTTATTTCATCCAAAGAAATATTTTTCGAAGAATGAAGCGCTTTTTCATTTATTATTATGTTATGAAGGGACTTATATAGGTATGCTTTTACAGACTTTTGAGGATTTAGAAGATGTCTTTTAATCCATATCCGAGAGAATAATTCCTGAACCATTTCCCGCGATGAATCAATAGAATGAGTATGGTATAATGCATAACGTATGAGAAGCGGAAAGTATTTTAAGTAAAGCTGTTTAAATGAATCGGTATCGTTATTTATGATTGCTTTGATTAGAGGTTCATCCGGAGAAATATGATTATTATCTTTCGGCATTAGACAATAGCCCTTATCTCTTTTATAATTTAAAATTACCTCTAGCCTCAAACTAGCAAATGAACGAACATATAAGGCTTAATAAATTCCCTTTATTCTTAAAAAATCTGAATTTATACTATTTAAATATATGAATAGGTAACTAATAATTTATAAGAATGTTTAACGCAGAGGCGAATTGAATAACTTATTAAAGCTTATGATCCTATAATTTAGAATGGATTATTTTGTTTTAAAACCTGCATCCCACATTAATTTTTTAGCCAGCGCTGCAATAGATTCGTTTTCAAATGATATCCTGAAAGTTCCTCCGGTCCCCTCTCTTATTTTTAGAAGTTCTACATCTTTTATATTAATATTATTTTCAAACATAATAGTAGATAATCTGCTTAAAACTCCAGGTTCGTCTTTTACATAGATAAAAACATCTACAAGAGGATTTATAAAACCTTTCGTGTTTTTGGGAATTTCGTCACGCCGTTTTCTAGCCTTTTCAAATAAATGTTCTATTGCTGTATGATTTCCCGAATTGAGGTTGTTTTCGATAACAGTCAAATTGTCTTTTAATAATTTTACTGCTGTTGTTATTTCTTCTTTATTCAACTTTAAAACCGATTCCCAAATATAAAAACTGCTCGAAGCAATTCTAGTCATGTCTCTAAAACCGCCGGCTGCAAAATCCAGATAATTTATATTATCGTCGTTATCAAAAGCAGCATTTACAAGACTGACAGCTAGAAGCTGCGGAAGATGACTCACCCTCGAGATTACTTTATCGTGAAGGTAGGGATTTAGAAACCTAATTCTTGCACCAAGAAGCTTGATTACTCCTACCAGTTCATTTATCTTTTCTTTTTCTTTTGAAGTATCGGATATAATGTAAATTGAATTTTCGAATAAGAGTTCATCGGAGCTTTCATAACCGCTTGTTTCTTTACCGGTCATTGGATGACCGCCGATATAAGTTCCTTCGCAGGTCATGGAATTCCACTTTTTTTCAAAAACACCTTTAACCCCGCTTACATCAGTAAGGATAGTATTTTTTTTTATTAAAGGAACTATTTTCTCAAAATATTCAAGCGAAAGTTCAGTGGGTAGGCAAAGAAATATTATATCCGAATCAAGACTATCTTTTATATCCACAATAGTCTCGTCTATGCTTTTTTCTTTTAATGCTGCATCCGTTACTTCGGAAATGTCAAAGCCTTTTATATAAAATGATTGTTTGCTGGTTTTTAATGCTTTGGCAATTGATCCGCCTATTAATCCCAGACCAATTATAGAAATATTTTTTAATGCCAATTTATATTTAAACTCTATTCTATTTTTATTGGAAATTATTTACATCTTTCTGCCGATTACTTCCGCAATTAATCTTACCTGTTTCATCAATTCTACAAATTGATCGGGTAAAAGAGCTTGAGGACCATCGGACAAAGCTTTTTCAGGATCATTGTGTACTTCAACCATTAAACCGTCGGCTCCTGCAGCTACAGCTGCCCTTGCCATCGGAAGAACTTTATCTCTCATCCCGGTAGCATGTGAGGGATCGGCTATAACAGGCAAATGACTGCGTTTATGTACAACCGGAATTGCAGACAAATCAAAAGTATTTCTTGTATAAGTTTCAAATGTTCTAATGCCTCTCTCGCAAAGCATTACCTGCCTGTTGCCGCTTGATAAAATATACTCTGCCGACATAAGCCAATCTTCTACGGTAGCAGCCAGACCTCGCTTCAGCATTATCGGTTTGGATGCTTTACCGAGTTCTCTTAATAAAGAGAAATTCTGCATGTTCCGTGCACCGACTTGAAAAATGTCAGTGTACTCTTCGATCAGTTTTATTTGCCCAGATTCCATTACTTCCGTAATTACCAGTAAATTATTTTTATCCGCAGCTTTCCTAAGAAGTTTTAATCCTTCTTCACCCAATCCTTGAAAAGAATAAGGTGAAGTGCGCGGCTTAAAGGCGCCCCCTCTTAAAATCTTTGAACCGGCTTTTGCAACAATTTCGGCAACCGTAAAAATTTGATCTTCATTCTCTACGGAACACGGCCCGGCAATCATTATTACATCATTGCCGCCTATCGACACATCATTTATTTTAATTACCGTATCATCTTTTTGAAATGTTCTGCTTGCTAACTTGAACGGTTCGGTTATTCTATAAACTTCGGCAACACCATCCAAAATTTTTACATTTCTAATATCAAAATCCGGTTTTACTCCTATCGCCCCTAGAACTATTTGTTCTACCCCGGTAGATTTATGAACAGCAAATCCAAAATCTTCCAGGTGTTTTATAACATTTTCAATTTGTTTATCATTTGCGTTTTTATCTAAAACTACAACCACAGTTTTCTCCTGCTAATTTTTCTAATGAAAATTTTTCTCACCTGCATCAACCGCCAGATCAAGATGATCCTCTTTTGACGGAATTGCACAAGAATATCTGGCACTATAAGCACAATAAGGATTATATGCTAAATTAAAATCGATGGTGTAAACATAGTTTGAATCGGGATTTAAATCAAAATCAAGGTAACGTCCGACACCGTATGTTTCGTTCCCGGTGGTTTTATCGGTAAACCAAATTGTATAATAAACGGAGTCGTTTTCTGCAGTTCCCTTATAAACATTCAACCTGTATTTTTTATTTTTATAATTAATATACACATACCCGAATCTTATAATTTTCCTTTTCTCTCCTTTTGTACCGAAAATTATAACCGTGTCCTGTTTGTCGTATCGAAATAATTTACTCTTAAAAACAAAATCAGGATTTACATTAAAATATTTTAGAGGTTTAAAATGAGCTTCCTTATCCTGGTTAAACGGAGACAAAGGATCATTTTTCATTTCTTCATTTTTCTCTTGTCTGTATTTCTCGATGCTCTTTATGTATTTTTCTTGTTCCGGTGTGTATTTTTTAGCGCATGAAATAAAGTTAAAAATAATTGAGATAATTAAGAATGATTCTAAAATACGAAACACTGTGGAGCCTTTAAGCATTGTCTTTAACTTTCTTTTTTAGTTCGCTCAGTTTATTTAATGCTTCGAGAGGTGTTAGATTATTTATTTCGATATCATTTATTTCGCCTCTGATTTTGTCATCCTTAATCTCAAATAAATTAATCTGGTTCTCATTTTCCCCTTTTAATTTTTTCAGTTTTTCTTTTTTTATTTCATAAGGCGTTAATTCTTTGCTCTCAAGATTTTGTAAAACCTCTTTCGCCCTGTTTGAGACAAAAACGGGCAGCCCTGCCATTTGAGCAACTTGAATGCCGTAACTGTGATCTGCTTTTCCCACGCTTACCTTATGAAGGAAAAATACTTTATCTCCGTGTTCCCTTACTTCTACTTTATAGTTTTTAATCCGCGGGAATAGTTCAGCCATTTCATTTAATTCATGATAATGAGTAGCAAACAAAGTTTTTGCGGCAACATCGGGATTTTCATGCAGATATTCCGTTATTGCCCATGCAATTGATATACCGTCAAAAGTGCTGGTTCCTCTGCCTATTTCATCAAGTAAAATTAAGCTTTTTGAAGTTGCATTATTTAAAATATTGGCAGCCTCCTGCATCTCAACTAAAAATGTACTTTCCCCGGCGGCAATATTATCGCTTGCACCGACTCTTGTAAAAATTCTGTCAACAATACCTACAACAGCCTTTTTTGCAGGAACAAATGAACCAATTTGTGAAAGCAAAACCATTAACCCGACCTGCCTTAAGTAAACGGATTTACCTGCCATATTCGGCCCGGTTAAAATTATTATTTGATCATTTTCATTATCAACTTTACAGTCGTTAGCCGTAAACCTTTCTCCGGGCGGAAGAATCCGTTCAACAACCGGGTGTCTACCTTCTATTATTTCAATCGAATTGCCTTCGTTCAATTCCGGTTTAACATAATTATATTGTTCAGCACATTCCGCAAATGAAATAAAACAATCT
>CAZHBJ010000222.1:0-4454 GCA_964530445.1 uncultured Ignavibacteriaceae bacterium | reverse complement strand
GATTAAATTATTTTTGCAACTTAATGATATGTTTTGTTTAAGCTGTTGATTTTTTTAACATTGAAGAACTAAAGTTAATTAGATGTGTTTTTACTTTGTAGCTTAGATTAAAACCATCATCTTTAAAGAGTATTTTTGTATTGAGAAGATTTATTTATGTATCTCATTATATCTTTTTAATAATTCTTTAATGCTTTTAAGATATGCTTTCTTAAAATGCAGCAGCTTTTTTACTCTCAACAAATTATATATTTGCTTACCGGACGGGTACTTGTTAAAATCAACCACTGAATTAATCAAGTCATCTTTAATTTTTTTTCTCATAAAATCATTTGAGTAGCATGCCAATCCCTCAATAAATGATGGTGAGGCAAGAAGGATTGTCAATTCTTTTCCCACCTGCGGATTCAATTCTACTATTGTTTCATAAGCGCTATTTGTAACTATACAAGCGTCGTTTTTTCCAAAAAAAACAGAGAGAATGGTATGTGACGGCAAGCTTCCTTCCTTAATTTCGCTGAAGAATTTATTTTGCCTGCCTAATTTATTATTGTAAAGCTGGACGGTCAACCACATATTTATAATATCAATATTCGTTTCTTTTTGTATAATAATTTTCTTGTTTTTAAGTCCGGCTAAATCATTTATATTATCTTTTTTCCTTGTCAAAATAAGAAACTGTAATTCTTTCCCGTTTTCACCGGGATCAACTAAAACCGGCGTAATAGGCAGCTTTGATTTGTTTTTTAAATAATCTATAGAATTACATATAATAGTAGACACATTATCCTTTTTAAAATTTTTTGCCAGCTCATACATATTATCGTACATAACAGGAAACATTCTCACATTTAAGCCTTGATGTTTATTCAATTCATTTACCCATACTTTGATAGCTGCAAATGCATCATTCGCATTAACATTTAAAAATATATTTTTGGTAAACGCCATTCCATATTCATTTTCGTTATGTTTTGTATTTTCAGCCTGCGGCAATATAGAATTGCATGGTAAAAGAATTAAAATAATTGCTTTTAATAATATTGAACGGAGTGCGGTAAAATATTTCATATAGAATCTGATTTTATATAATAGTACTCGAAAATAAAAAATGAATATTTATATCCCGGCTGGAATAAACATTCGGAATTTATCAATTTATTATCGAATAGATATACAATATATTTAACTACAAATATTCTTTGCAGGGTTTTGTAGAAATGAATTATTCGAAAACTTGAATTTTTGGAGCATTATTATTTCAAAAAGAATCAGCTTCATGGTTTTTGTAAAATTTCATGTTTTTAATTTATAAAAGCATTTGGAGATTTTAATGGTTGTTTTTTAAAACATAATATATCTCTAAACGTAATTTGTCTGTTCTTTATTAAATGGATATATTTGCCTTTGTAAGAATGACCTATATCCTGCTCAACGAAATTTATACCCCCGAATATTGCCCGAAATATTATCGCTTAATTTTTAAAGAGGAGAAAATGGAGATAATAGATTTTAATGACGATTATTTAAATTATATAGTTACTTGCACGCATTCCAACAAAAAAAACTTAATAGAAAACGAAACTCAAGAAATACGAAAACAATGGATTTTCAAAAACTTAAAAAACGGACTTATAATTAAAATTGCCGTACATGATCAAAAACCTCTTGGGTTTATCCACGCTTACCCTGTTGAGTTATCCTGCGAATTGGAAGGATCTAATTATTATACAATTCCTTGCCTTGCCGTAAATTATCAAAATATTTATTCTCAAAAAACCGGTTCCGGGATTGGAAGAAAACTTATCAAGTCGATAGAAGATGAAGTGTTCTCAAAAACGAATGGCATTGCTGTAATCGGCCATGATAATAATTTTTGGTTTATGCCTTTCGGCTTTTTTATGAAAGTAGGATTTAAAGAAGCTTCGCGAATCGGACAAAGAGTATTGTTAGTAAAAAAAATTAACGATAAACCGGTTCCGTCTTTTGGGAATTTTGAATATCAATTTCATAAGAAAGAAAATAAAACGGTTATCGATTATTTTTGGAACTCCATGTGCCCGACCGTTATTCAAGAATATTTAAATATTAAAAACTTTGCGGACGGTAATGATGATATAATTTTAAATGAATATAATTGTGATAAATGTGTAGCAGGACTCAAACATCCGCGAGCATTATTTATTAATGGTAAGTTGATTAATTTGGAAGATACATTAAGTGACAATAAAATTAGAGACTATTTAAAAACAAAGGAATAAAAAACCTCTTATGTTGATAATAATCCCGGCTATGAATCCGGTTCTAAAAACACTTTTTAAATTAATTGATTTCATATTATTAGATTTCAACTATTTCGTTTCTAAATTCGGTTGGAGAGATGCCTGTCTTTTTCTTAAATAACTTGCTATTGATTTTCCAATTCCGGGAATGATAGTTAATTCTTTTATTGCATTTGAACTTGTTTTCATAATTTCAAATTATCTTCCTTGCTAAATTGTCAATAAAAATTAAAATTTTTATTCAACTCTAAGAACCGTTGTCTGCGGCGATACGCCGTTTTCGTTAACTGCTTCAATGGTGAAATAATATGTTTCCTCTTTATCTAATCCCCTAAACCAATAGCGGTTGCTTTTGTATACCATAATGCAATTATATAGTTTGTCGGGAGCTGTGCCGTAATAAATGTTGTAAGCATAGGCGTTATCCATTGGACACCACCGAAAGTAAGCATTTCGTTTATCCCGTTCTTCACGAAACACTCCGAAATTCTTTACGGTATCAGGCTTACTGCCTCTGCCGTTTCCAAAAACACGAAGACCGCTGATGGCAAACTTTCCTGTAGGCATATGAATATTTACTAATTTGATATACTTAGCCTTAACCGGCTTCTTCAATTCAACATAATCGTGAGGTACATCGGTTTTATTCTTACTTTTATCTATCAACATTTTCCAATTTCTTCCATCGATTGAATAATACAATTGGTACTGAATATATATGCCGGTTTGTTTCATCATAAATTGTGCATCCTGATCGGCATAATTAATCTGAACGGCTTTTACAGTACTGATATTTCCCAGGGAAGATTCAATCCATTCACCTTTATTGCCGGTAGCAGCGCTCCAATATGTTTTAATGCTTTCGTCAACAGCATTATTAGCATTATAATCTCCCAGAGTAGATGATACGGTAACCGGTTTATCATAATTTAAAAGCATCCACCCTGTAAAGCCGGAACGCATACCGTTTTTTTTGCTAAGAGGAGTAGACGAGGGAAGATAATGCGGGTAGTCGCCGAACGAAGTGTTGCAGTACATTATGCCGTCTTTATCAAAACCGGCCGGCCAAATTCCGATGCGTCTTTCAAAAATATTTTTAACTGAAATTACCATTGTACTTACATGCCAGTATTTTCCTTGATTATCTTTAAAGGTCGAACCATGTCCGGCTCCGCATATGAAGCCTCCTGGCTTAAAGGATACCGGATCGGATTGAGGTGTAAACGGGCCTAAGGGGTTATCACCTACAACAACGCCGTCGGCATAGCCGCTAAATTGTGTACCCGGCGCTCCGTACTGAAGGTAATATTTCCCGTCGTGCTCGGTCATCCATGGGCCTTCAATAAATGGTTGCATAAAATTATTATCCATATTTTCGCCGAAGCGCTGCCAGCCGTACCGCCAGGGCTGCAATATTAACATTCCTTTTCGGGTTCCTATCGGCTGCATAGTATGCCGGTTGAATTCAATACCATAAATCGGATAAGCGTTGCTGCTGCCGTTGTACATATATAATTTACCGTTATCATCGGTAAAAAAATCGGGATCCCAGCCTCCTATTTCCAGGGAATCTACCAACGGCTTCCATATATTAGCTTTGGGATTTGTACTCATCCAGATCGTAAAGTTAGTTGAATATGTAGAACCGAAAACTATCATAGTATCGCCCATGACGTCGACTGCAGGCGCATTCAATCCGGTAATTGCATTGTTCCAGGGGCGAATGAATTTTCTTGCCATATATTTCCAGTTTAACATATCACTGCTTATCCAATATCCCTGCTGATTAGTAGCGAACAAATAATAATCACCTTTATAATTTACAATAGCGGGGTCGGCGGTTGTGCGGTGCTTTCCGCAGTTAACATAAGCTTTGTATGGAGCATATCCGTAATCAATATTTACAGGATTGCAGTATGTTTTTTGCTGGGCATGTGTTTGGGTAAATGTAATGCATATAAGAGTAAATACTATTAAATAAATTCGAAAGGTTTTCATAATACTTTTTCTTAAGATTTATTAAATAAATTGATAACGAAGAGATTTTTCATTTACATGGGAAAAATTAAATATAGTTTTCCCTAATTGTAATTTACTACTTTTTTATATTCCATTCGTTACCTAAATAATAACATTACCAAAAGATTTTCCGGAACCATAGATTGAAATTCC
>CAZHBJ010000221.1:0-4485 GCA_964530445.1 uncultured Ignavibacteriaceae bacterium | reverse complement strand
CCATTACCGAGGGGACCTAAAACATCAATGGTATCGCCGAAATGCTTTTCCGCTAAAATCTTTGTGCCTTCTCCCAGAATATTAAACATTATATAAAAATAATCATCTTCAACATCGCAAACACTAAAAGGTCTTCTTAATAAAGGATAGATAGTTTCGGAAACTCTTATATTAAGAAATTGGCCGGGTTTAATTTTTCCGGCAATTTCAGGACAACGTATCTTTAATAAATATATCTGGTTATCAAGCTCTATTGCTTTTTCAACCGGAGCGTTAATTTTGAACAATATTATTCCTTTTAAACAATTTGGAACCTAAGATAAACTACTTGAATAAGTATCCTTGAAAGCTTAGGCAGGTACACGCGATTATTTTATTACCTATAAAAACAAATTAAAATTTCAACTATAAATTTATACAATTTTTTATTATTTGCGAAAATTTAATTTTAAACTGAAATTTTTCACTTTAAAAATTGTTTTTCTATGCTGATTATTTTATTTAATCTTTTTTGATGTCTTTCACCTAAAAAATTCGATTTTAGCCAGGTTTCCAAAATAGATTTGGCAGTTTCTTCACCTATAGACTTAGCGCCCAATGTAAGTACATTTGCATTATTATGTTCCCTAGCACTTTTTGCAGTAAATTCATTATAACAATTCGCCGCTCTTATGCCGGGTAATTTATTAGCAGTTATTGCCGAAGGATTTCCCGTAGCATCTAATATAATTCCAAAATCCACTTCTCTTTCTTTTACTTTAGATGAAACAGCAAATGCAAAATCAGGATAATCACATGAATTTTCGTCATACGTTCCGACATCAATTATCCCGAATCCTTTGTCCGATAAAATTTTAGCAATTACATTCTTTAGTTTGAAACCTGTATGATCCGAACCAACGGCAATTTTATTTGTCTTATTATTAAATTGTTCGGGATTATTTTCTCCGTTTATTTCTTTTATTATTTCCTTCTTAACAATTCTTATTCCCAAAGATTTTATCTTGTCAATTGCCAAAGGAGTTAAAAGATCATTTTCGCTAAGAGGAAGCGTCTTTAATCCCTTTTTATTCAGTTTAACAATATCTAATTCGGTAATTAAATTTTTCATTTAATGATGAGTGAATTATTTAAAATTAGAAATTTTCAAAATTATAAGTGCTGGGTTAATTTATTTATCTTCAAATGATCTACAACTTTTTTAACTTCTTGAGTTTGGTCTCTACGGCAGACTAACAATGCGTCTTTTGTATTAATTACAATTAAATTTTCAACACCTATTATTGCCGCAAATTTATCCGGCGAATAAATGTATGAATCTACCGTCATCTCGGTAAAAATATTCCCAACAGTTGCGTTACCGTTGCCGTTTTTTTCGGATAGCTGATAAACTTCTTCCCAGCTTCCTACATCGCTCCAGGAAAATTCACCTTTTGTAAGAAAAACTTTTTTAGATTTTTCCATAATACCATAATCTATTGAAATATTCCTCAGCATTCCGTAAACATTATAAAGCGTACTGGAAAACTGTGGTGTACCGATATCCTTCTTAATATTCTCCAATCCTTCATGCAAATCGGGAAGGTAAAGTTTAATTTCTTCAAGTATTGCATCGGCTCTCCAAATAAACATACCGCTGTTCCAGAAGAAATCCCCGCTTTCAACAAAACGGACCGCAGTAGCATAATTAGGTTTTTCGGCAAAAGTATAAACCTTAAAAATATTATCTGCAACAGTGCTTTCGTCAATCTGAATATATCCGTAACCGGTTTCAGGTCTTGAAGGTTTAATTCCGATTGTTACCAGTCCTTTGGAATCGAAAGCAAATTTAGTTGCATCCGATATTGTTTTATGAAACTCTTTTATATCTTTAATAATGTGGTCGGCAGGCAAAACAATCATTACGCCGTCCTTAGATTTTTTTTCGATAATTACGGATGCCAATCCGATGCATGAAGCGGTATTCCTGCCGAAAGGTTCTTCAATAATATTTTCCGGCGGAATATCTTTTAGTTGATCTTGAATCTCGGGCTTCTGGACTTTATTCGTAATAATAAAAATATTTTCATTTTTAACAATACCATCCAATCTTGAAACAGTATCCTGGATCATTGTTTTTTCACCAAAAATTTTTAACAGCTGTTTTGGAGATTTTTCCTTACTGCGCGGCCAAAACCTAGAACCTATTCCGCCAGCCATTACTATTGCAAAAACTTCCATATTATAATGTTTCCTTTAATTTGATTGATTGAATACTATTCCCGAATTCTTCGGCACGATTTAAATAATTGGTGATATCAACTTCCTTCCCCTTTACAACCGCAACAATAACTATTAAACATGCGCGAATTGATTCAACCACTTCTTTACCCGGCATTAATTCGCGTGCTCTTATCAGCAATAAAGATTTAGAAATTATTTTATGCATATTAGCGATTATCTCAAAGCCTATTTTATTAGATATTTCTCCGTTCTTATTCATTATCTTTGCTAATTTTAGAATAGCTTCCGGTTCGATTTCATTTTTGGATAATTGCTTTAATATCTTGTCAATGGATTTGATTGGTTTTAAAATCTCGCTCTCATAATTTTGGAACAATAAATCTTCCGTATCCTTATCATCTTCCAAAATTAATTTTTCTTTTAATAAATCGGTTTCGGGTTTTAAAATATCTTCTATATTGCCTTTTTCTTTTAACGGAACTTCTATTACCCGTTCATCTTTATCCTTATTCGGATCATCATGATTCCGGTCCGCTATTTCTTTTTCTACTTTACTGCCGGTTAATTTTCCCAAAGCTTTTTTAAATTCCGGCGGACCAACTATTTCCAGTAAATGGCTTAAATCTTTAATAAGGAATTGACTATGCTCTTTAAATTTCTCGGAAAATTTTAAAAAGTCTATTTGCGGCTGTGCCAAATATGAATATATCTCATTTAATCGAATTGCAAGAGTCGACAGTTCTGTAATTTTTTTCATTTCTTTAATGTCATATTCGACATTTTCAGAAATAACAATTGCATCCCTTAATAAAGCGACAACTTCAATTTTTTCAGTACTAAGTCTAAGATTATTTGCTGCAACAGATATGCTTTGAACTATATATTGTTTTATTAAATCCATTTAACCTTTGTAAATTCTCGGAACCCTATCACTAATGTTACAAGTAATTTCGTAAGGAATTGTATTTAATATTTTGCTCCAATCCCAAGCCGTAATTTTCAATCCCTTTTCTTTCCCTAATAAAATTACTTTATCATTTAATTTAACATTGTCGGCTCCAACATCAAACATAATTCTGTCCATTGTAACCCTGCCGACTTGTTTGTATTTTTTATTATTTACAATTGCAACAGCTTTATTGGTTAAATTTCTATTATAACCGTCAGCATATCCTATAGGCACGGAAATTATTTTTGTTTTTCCTCCGGCAGTAAATAATCTGCCGTAACTTACGGTATCTCCTTTATCAATTTCTTTTATACTTGCTACATAAGAATAAATAGACATTACCGGTTTTAATTTTATTGATTCAGTAGTTTCGAGTGAAGGATAATAACCGTACAACGAAATTCCGGGCCTAACCATATCAAAGTATGAGTCCGGCATATCTAAAATTGCCCCGCTGTTTGCTGCGTGTACATGTCCGAAATTAATCTTCTTTTTTCCAAGCTCAGTAAGCAAGTTATTAAATCTTTTTAATTGTAATTTAGCAAATGTTTTATTTCTTTCATCCGAAGTTGCAAAATGAGTATAAATACCGTCAATAAAAAAATTTTTATTTTTGCTTAACAATTCTATAAATTGTCCGGCATCCTTATAATTAATTCCAAGTCTATTCATTCCCGTATCTACTTTTACATGAACTTTTATTCTGCGACCCGAATAACTCTTGGAATTTTTAATTTTAGATTTCAGCAAAATCTGCAAATGACGGTTATTGAAAACCGTAGGAAAAAAATTGTATTTAAAAACTAAGTCGGCTTCCAGCTTGGTAACAGGTTCAAAGACCAAAATAGGTTGTTTTATTTTTAATTCACGAAGTTTAACGGCTTCTTCTGCCAAAGCAACGGCAAAATATTCGGGTTTTTTATCCCCTAAAGACTGCAATGCCCTAGCGACCTTTTCAACTCCGTGTCCGTAGGCATTTGCCTTTACAACTGCCATAATTTTTCTTTTTTTAACTTTCCTTCTAATACTTAAAAAATTGCTTTTTAAATTAGAAAGATTTATCACTGCATAAGTAGGGCGCATTACATATTATTTTATTTTAGTGCAAAATATAAATTTTATTGAAATTATAATCAATTAAAGAAAATACATATTAAGTTTATTCATTTTATCTAAAAAATGAATCAATGACTGTAATCCCTTTTATTATTGATTGAAATAATAGATTTATTATATTCTCTCAATTGAGAATGGACTATATTCAATCATTCTTACTATTGATAAATTAATTTTATTAAACAATATATTTTTGA
>CAZHBJ010000220.1:0-4539 GCA_964530445.1 uncultured Ignavibacteriaceae bacterium | reverse complement strand
CTTTTAAATTTTGATAAAGCAAATCACTCTTCATTAAATAATAAAATTGTTTTTGGAACTCTTCCAAAGATATTCCGCAAGTAGCGGCATATTTTGCTAATTCGTGAGGGTCTTCAAAATCTGCCTGGTTTAATCTCAGCATATATCTTCTTGCAATGTAAAATGATTCAGAAGAGGGATCTACCAATCTAACTCTTGTCTTTTTAGTAACAGGGTCCAGTATGTCGCCAAAATACATAGGAACGAAACGTCCGTTTTGTATAGAGACCATTGCGCCGGTTCCACCTGTTAAAATAAATTGAGCGGCGGCAAAGCCCAAATCTCTTGTATATTCCATATCGAAAGGAATCGGATCAGCACAACGTAATTCGTAGCCTATATTTTTTGCAACAATTGTGGATTTAATTCCGAACTCTTTTAGCCTTTCCTGAACTTTGTATTTTAGTATTTCGCCGAAATTAATTTCAGCAATTCTAATATTATCATGTGCATCACGTTCAACATTCACAAGAGATTCCAAATCGGCAGTATCCAGATGCTCAACCAAACCTTCAGCTAAAATTGCAACTCCGTCCTTCCTGCCGTAACTTAATCTTTTAATAATAGCACCGACAAGAATATCGACCATATGCCCGAGCTTAATATTTTTGGTTGGGAACTCTTCGGGTATAAGAGTTAATGTTGCACCGGTTGCTTTGCCTATACCCAGTGCAAGGTGTCCGGCTTTTCTTCCCATAGAAACAACAAAATACCATCTGGAAGTAGTTTGGGCATCGACCATTAAATTTTTAACTACTTCTACCCCTATATGTCTTGCTGTTTGAAATCCGAAAGTAGGAATACCGTGAGGTAAATCCAAATCATTATCAATTGTTTTAGGTACATGAACTACTTTAATTCTGCCTGATGCCATTTCATCAACTTTTAAAGCACTGAAAGCAGTATCATCGCCGCCTATTGTGATTAATTTATCTACATTTAATCGAAGCAATGATGTAACTGCATTTTCAAGGTGTTTTTTATCTTTTGTCGGATTATTTCTAGCGATACCGATGTACGATCCGCCTCTGAAGTGAATTCGGCTAACGTTTTCTATTGTCAATTCCTTAACATGTGAAATATCACCTTCCATTATCCATTTGAATCCATCTCTGATCCCTATAACCTCAACACCTTCCAGGACAGCTCTAATGGTTGCCGCACCAATTACACTATTTATTCCGGGTGCCGGTCCTCCACCGACTAATATTGCCAATTTTTTAGGTGCAATGGACATTATATCAACTCCTTAATTAAAAATTATTTCAGTGATTAATAAATACCGTTTTGATTTCCCAACCGGTATATTTTGTAAAATGCAAAAAGATACTTTTTATGTTATGCCAAAATAGGAAAATTAATTTGTTCAATCCAATTATTATTTATTCCTAACACATCAAAACAACAATTATTTCCAAATAAAAGAAATGCGGGCTGATAAACCCGCATTATTATTTAATAAAAATAAATAAAAGTGAAATTTTATTTAAAGCAACATTTATTTTTTATTTTGATTTGGTTTATGCATTTAAGTTGACCGGTATATCGGTTATTACAATACTTTAAGTTTAGCAAACTTCAGCATTAATTGCTTTACATTATTCCCTTCAAAAACTACAGTTGCTTTCTGCATATCCCCCGCACCGGTAACCTGGGTTACTTTTCCCAATCCGAATTTTTCGTGCATTACGCGGCTGCCTGGACGAAGAGATTTATTGTCCTGGTTAAAATCTTCATAATCAACTGTCTGGAAATATTCGTAATACATTTCCTTTTTTGATTTACGCATGGAAGATTTTCTGCCTATACTTCCGTTAACTTCCGTATAAGTCGAAGTATCCAGTTCGTCTATAAACCTCGATCTACTTTGATAGGCGACCTCTCCAAAACGGTAACGTGAACGTGCATGAGAAATATATACTTTTTTCTGCGCCCGTGTAACCGCTACATAAAATAATCTTCTTTCTTCTTCAAGCGATGCATCGGAACTAAATCTGTTGGAAAGCGGGAAAATGTCTTCTTCGCATCCGGAAATAAAAACAACCGGGAATTCCAATCCTTTTGCGCTATGAACGGTTAAAAATGTAACGGCATTTTTCTCATCACTATACGAATCAACATCAGACATTAAAGAAACATCTTCTATAAATTGTTCAAGCTTAGCATCTTTATTTGAATTTGAAAATTCACTTAAGGCTGAAAGCAGCTCGTTTATATTTTCCCAGCGGGCTTTAGACTCAGGTGTATTTTCTTCCTTAAACATCCTCAATATCCCGAGTTCATCTACCAATACTCTCGACAGTTCGCCTACGGATAGTTTATCTTTAAGTTCAATATATTTATCCAAAAGGATTTTAAATCCTTTAACATTTTTTTGAATTCTTTCCTTAATATCGATAACTTCAAATACTCGCGCCATAGTTTCGAACATAGTTAAGTTCAATTTCCTGGCAAATGCTATCATTCTTTTTATGGTTGTACTTCCGATTCCTCTTTGAGGAAAGTTCATAATCCTAAGCAAGCTTTCTTCGTCATTCTGATTTGATATAACACGCAGGTAAGCGATAATATCCTTTACTTCCTTTCGTTTGTAAAATTCAATACCGCCAATAATTGTGTATGGAATTTTTTCTCTCCTGAAAATATCTTCAAGCGCTCTCGATTGAGCATTTGTCCTGTAAAGGATGGCAAAATCTTTTAAAGATAATTTTTTCTTTGAAATTTCCTGCTTAATAAATTTTGCTATCTGGTATGCTTCATCTTTTTCATCCGAACATTTAAGCAAAGTAAGCTGTTCGCCGTCATTATTTTCCGTCCAAAGAGTTTTAACAATTTGGCTTTTATTATTTTTAATAATTGAATCGGCAGCAGTTAAAATGTTTTTTGTAGATCTGTAATTTTGCTCAAGCTTAAAAACTTTATGTTTAGGAAAATCTTTCTCAAAATCCAGCATATTGGCTAAGTTTGCACCGCGCCAGCTGTAAATGCTTTGTGCATCATCGCCGACTACCGATATTTTGCCGTCCTTGGATATTAAAAGTTTTAATAATTCATATTGAGCCTTATTTGTATCCTGAAATTCATCAACTAAAAGGTATGCAAATTTCTTTTTATATTTTTGGAGGATTTTGGTATTTTCGTTAAAAAGATCGATGGGTTTTAATAATAAATCATCAAAATCCATCGCATTGTTTTCGACAAGTCTCTTCTGATATTCTACATATATTTCACCGACTTTTTCATCGATAAAAGATTTTACATGATTTTTATTATACTCATCAGGCATAATCATGTGATTTTTTAAATTACTTATTTTATGCCTAACCGAATTAGGAGTGATGCCTTCTACATTAATATCAAAATTTGTAATGATATTGGAAACAAGAGATTGAGAATCCTCCATATCATAAATTGAAAAATTACTCCCATAGTTTAAAGATTTAGCTTCAACTCTAAGAATACGGGCAAATATTGAATGGAAAGTTCCCATCCAAATACTATCTGCTTTTGTGCCGACCAGTTCTCTAATTCTTTCCTTCATTTCGCTGGCAGCTTTATTTGTAAAAGTTAATGCTAAAATATTTTCCGGCTTATAACCGTTTTCAATTAAATAAGCTACTTTGTAAGTAAGAACGCGGGTTTTTCCGGACCCAGCACCGGCTACTATCATTTGAGGACCGCTGTCGTATTCAACAGCTTTTTTCTGTTCTTTATTTAAAGATTTTAAATTAATCATAAACCCTGTTGATATTTTATTAATTGTTCAATTTTAAACTGCAAATATATGGAATTCTCATTCGAATAAAAAGGATAGAAAACAGTTCAAATTATAAATTCTTCTTTAAGTGTAAAGAATAAAAGTTTAATTTTGGCTGTTTTTCTAATTATTTAGCCAGTTGGTTGGTTGATAAAATTTCGTCATATCAAATTGAGGAGTACCCGGTTTAGATGTATAATTATAGCTAAATTTTACTTCCGGCGGAAGAGACATTAGTATCGATTCTGCTCTGCCCCCGGTTTTTAAGCCGAAATTAGTTCCCCGGTCGTAAATTAAATTAAATTCTACATATCTTCCTCTTCTAATTAATTGAAATTGTTTATCTTCTTCAGAAAATTCTTCGTTGATTCTTTTTTTAATAATAGGGATATACGATTTTAAAAATGAATTGCCGACTGACTTCGTTAATAAAAAATGTTTCTCTTCACTGCCGTTTAAATAATCGAAAAAAATTCCTCCTATCCCTCTCATCTCATTACGGTGACGAATTGTAAAATAATCGTCGCATTGTTTTTTAAAATTATTATATGAACCGGAAATTATTTTTTCACATGATTCTTTTAAAACGGAATGAAAATATTTGAAGTCATCCCGATATGGATAGTAAGGCGTTAAATCAATTCCTCCTCCGAACCAAGATTTTCCGGTTTCTGTTTCAAAATACCTAATATTCATATGTATAGTTGGAATTTTCGGGGAATAAGGGTGAATTACAATTGATA
>CAZHBJ010000219.1:0-4555 GCA_964530445.1 uncultured Ignavibacteriaceae bacterium | reverse complement strand
ATAATATGGGATTTGATATTGAAAAGAGCAGCGACGGAAATGTTTTTAAGAAAATTTCTTTTGTTAAAGGTAAGGGAAGTACTACTGAAGAAAATCTTTATACATTTACAGATAAAAATGTTAATACAGGTACCTATTATTACAGGCTCAGGCAAATTGATTATAATGGAACTTATTCTTACAGCAATGTAGTAACTGTAAAAATCGGTACTTCACCGGAAAGGTTCAGCTTATTCCAAAACTATCCCAACCCGTTTAATCCAACTACAAAAATTCAGTATGCAGTAGGCAGCAGGCAATTAGTTACTTTAAAAGTTTACGATATGGTGGGGAAAGAAGTAGCAACTTTGGTAAACAAAATTCAAACAGCGGGGAATTACGAAGTGCAATTTTCAGCAGGCAGTAAGCAACTGGCAAGCGGAATATATTTTTACCGGTTGAAAGCCGGGAATTATATCTCAACAAAGAAGTTGATTTTGTTGAAATAACGGTAAAAATCAAAATAGTGGAGTTTTTTCAGAATTTAAACAAAAAATTTTTACATTTTACTAAGTAAGATTAGATACGATATTTGAGGGCAGAGAAATTAAGGCAATACTAAGACACCTACGGGGACAAACCGAGATGAGTAAATTATCGTTCGAAAATATTAAGCATAGATTACTTGATAATCGACATTTCATCTTTAACTAAGCTGTTAGTCCGTCGGCTGACTGATGGGCGGTTTACCTTCGGCAGGCAGCTTAAACGCAGGGGTGTTATATGCTTAATAAAAATTTTATAATACTCCGCTAAATGGATAAATATGAATATTTGTTTTTATACCGCTAAAGGGAAATGATAAAAACAATTCTTATTTTATTATTTTAAATATTACTAATATTTAAACTTAGAGTAACACTTTCAATGATGTCAATTATTTTATTTCCGTTCAGGTTTTTTTACAAAATATATATTCTTATTTGTTTTACATTGCTGTTAGTTTTACTCTATCCGTTATTTCGCTTTTTTCTGTCTAAAAAGGAGCGGTTCCCCTCGGCTTTTAAAGTGATGAAATTCTATGGAAGACTGTTTTTGTCTTGCGCGGGAATTTTCTTGAAAGTTGAGGGCAGGGAAAATATTATTTTAGATAAACCATTTTTAATCTGCTCTAACCACAGTTCATATATCGATATTCCCTGTCTATACTCAATATTCGATCAATACTTTGTGTTTACCGGGAAAAAGGAAGTTGAAAAATGGCCTTTGTTCCATATATTTTATACATCGGGAATGAATATCTTAGTTGACAGGCATAATAAAATGGGTTTGATAAAAGCATTCAAAAGAATGATGGATGTTATAGATGAAGGACATCCTTTAGTTATTCTTCCGGAAGGTACTATTTCCAAAGCTGCTCCCAAACTAGCGGAATTTAAAACAGGATCGGTTTCATTAGCTGTTCGTAAGCAGGTTCCTATTTTACCCATAACGTTTACAACAAATTGGAAGAGGCTGCAGCGCAAAGGATTGTTGAAAGGGAAGGCAGGTCCGGGTATATCGGAAGTTATAATTCACCCGTTAATTCTAACTAACGGATTAACTAAAGAAGATACGGATGAGTTACAATTAAAACTCCGTAATATAATCAACTCACCGTTACACAAAAAATACGGAGTTTAGAAATCATTTAGCTTATTTGTATATAATTTCATTAATCTGTCGAAGCCGGACTATCGCAGTGCGAAGCAGACAGGTAAGTACAGAGGCAAGTTTAGTTGCAGACATAAAAGCTCTTAAAAATATTTTTATGATGGAGCTTAAAGGATTAATACAAGGAATAAGGTTTGTGTATTATGGTTATTATTACACGGGGAAAGATGAAACTATTCAATTAATAACTTATACTTATCAAAGTGAATTTGAAGAATATAAAACAGAACTCGAAAAAATGTTGAATGGTTTAGTCATAGACAAAATAGAGTCCAACCGCCGGCTAAATCAAACTGCAAAATCGGCACGGTAATATTGCGGTTTTTATGTTAACGTTTTTATGGGCGGCAGCTTAAACGCAAGGCCGTTAGGTACAATAGGCATCTCATAATATTAAGGATGAGGAGGGTATTATGAAAACGTCAATATTATTAATGGCTTCAATTCTTGTTATTTCACACCAATCATATGCTCAATGGATTCAAACAAATGGACCCCGGGGATGTACCGTTTATGACATGATGATCAGAGATACTAATATTGTTATGTGTCAGACTTTTGGTGTTTATCAATTCGATAATGATATTAATTCCTGGGTCGCTTTGAATCAAGATATACATTGTTCCAAAATAATTGATGAAGGAAATAAACTCTTCGGCTGTTGCAGAGGAACGGTGTGTCTTTCCACCGACAACGGAATTACATGGAGTGAAGTAAATAATGGAATTCCAACAGATGGCAGGCCGGTATTGAATATTGCTCATGTTAATAATGTTTTATATGCATCTGTGGCAGGGAATATGATAATGTTTCCTCCGTATGGTTTTTATAGATCTTCCGATGAAGGCGCAAACTGGACATGTGTATTACCCGGAGTTACATTCAATTCTATTATATGTGATATCAATTCTGAAGGAGATACAATTTTATTTGCCGGTTGCGGTAACAGTACACTGGTCCTTGATAAACCGGGAATATATATGTCGACAAATAACGGTATTTCATGGAGTTTAAATGGGTTTTCTAATCTATATATTTCAGATTTATCTATTTTTAATGATAAATCAGGCAATCCGATTATTCTTGTGGGTACAGATAATGGTTTTCTTCGATCAACAGATCACGGTTTAAATTGGAGTTCGGTAATTAACGGTTTGAAAGAATTACAAGTAACAGTTATATCAGTTGATTCCGGCAATTCCGGAAATGTTAAAATTTATGCAGCTACAGAAGGAGGCAACTTATACTATTCAGATGATTACGGCATACATTGGAATAAGGTTGATTCATGGAGCTATAAAGCATCGGTTAGGTCTATTGTGATATTAAAAGACATTATCTATATCGGCACGGCATCCGGCATATTCCGGTCTTCGGATAACAGCGGTAGGTGGGAATTTTTAGGCAATGGATTACCTTACCTTCTCGTTACTGCCCTGGCTGTCCACACGGACGCGAACGACGATGAAAGTCTGTTTGCCGGAACATATTCAAGCGGTATCTTCCGCTCGACAGACTATGGTAATACTTGGGAGGGTATTGATAATGGATATGGAAGTGTTGATGTCAATGCATTATTAGTGAATGGGGATTATATTTATGCTGCAGGATCAACTGGTGTATTCTTTTCTACTGACAATGGAAATAATTGGAATCAATCGGATTCAAGTCTTAAAATCGCTATCTATTCCTTCGCTGCTTCCGATTCGATTGTATTTGCCGGCGGGGATGGAGGAACTGTTTATAGGTCTAAAGATTTCGGTTCAAGCTGGTCTCAAGTGCACGCTGATTTGGAAGGGAACAATTGTACATGGGGTATGGCAATCTCAGGTAAGAACATCTATGCAGGTCGCGCATTCGGACTTTGCCGTTCAACAGACGGTGGAACAAATTGGTCGGATGTTAACGGCAATTATATAATTAGTGTTTCATGCATGGGTTCAAAAGTCTTTGCAGGTAAAGTGAACGGCGGGATCATTTTTTCTAACAACAACGGTACGAGTTGGTTAGATGCTAATGTCGGCACAGGGTATAATAAAATACAGGCTTTTACACAATCCGGCTTTGACCTTTTCGCAGGGGGAAGCGGCGGTGTATTTAAATTAACTAAAAATATTAATATGTGGGATACTATTAGTATAGGCGCACCAGTAAATGTAGATGCTCTCACAGCCTCCCGCAGCTACCTTTATGCCGGTGTCAATACTCAGAGTCTTCTGCAAACCGGTATCGCCGGAGTTTGGCGAAGGTCGCTATCTGAAATAGTAAACATAGAAAAAAGTAATGATGATATTCCCGATCAAATTTTACTGGAACAGAATTACCCGAATCCTTTTAATCCAACTACAATAATAAAATATTCAATTCCATCAGAACTTAGTCCCCTCCCGGGAGGGGTGAGGGGTGGGTTAGTAACATTAAAAGTTTACGACATACTGGGGCGAGAAATTGCAACACTTGTAAATGAAGAACAGAAAGCAGGTAATTATAAAGTAGAATTCAACGGCTCTAATCTTGCAAGCGGAATATATTTTTACCGGTTGAAAGCCGGGAATTATATCTCAACAAAGAAGTTGGTTTTGTTGAAATAGTAAAAATCAAAATAGGGAATTTATTTTCTGCATTTAAATAAAAATATTTTTACATTTAATCATGTATAAATGATACAATGTAAAAGGGCAGGGAAAATATGGCTGCACTAAGATACCTACTGGGACAAAAACAAAATTTCTGATAATATAAATGGAATAGAAAATACTAATTCAGGATAAATATATGTTATGTTTCCAAAGAGAGAATTATGCATAGGTATAAAGCTATCCTATTATCTGTTGCTGTCATTATTTTGTCACTACAATGCAAT
>CAZHBJ010000218.1:0-4686 GCA_964530445.1 uncultured Ignavibacteriaceae bacterium | reverse complement strand
AGAAATTAAATCAGATGTTGCTTAACTTTGTGTATATTTTTTAGGGTACAGATCAGTACTTGAACGTTATAAGAATGGTTCTGAATTCGAATTACAATATGGTTTCAGTGGACCAAAACAATCGAAAAATGATGTTATAAAAGAAATTATGTCTGAAACCGAAATAGGTAAATCGATGATGGATTCCGAATTATCTTATCTTTCGGATTTATTAAAACAAATTGAGGAAAGTTTATAATGGCATCACAACCAGTAAAATCAAAACTAAATTACCAAACAAAAATGTCGCTAACAATTAACATTATCGGACCGGCAGGTTTGTAGAATTAAACTTGCCGGTTATAAAAGAAAATTATTTTTTTAGTCCTACTTGTTCATAATTTTAAAGAGGAATAACAAGCCTCTACAATTATTACACTTTGCAAATATTAATTTCTTCTTCTTTTCATTAGAATATATTTAATGCAGTTTTTGGTGGGGGGAGATGTAAGTAATGGTTTGTCAAATTTAAGATAGAAATAATCTGCAAAAAAGGCATTACGATTCAACATCATTTATACTACTAAACTTATTTTGTCCCTCTCCGATAATAATAAATAGATTGTTCTTTTTACATGATAAATGATTAATAAATGCTTACTATTGAAAATAATTTTTATCTATTTCAAGGGGTAGACAGGTTTTATAATTAGGAAAGTATATTCATATTTTCCGGATTCATCATTCTTTGCCTTACCAATAAGCAATATTCAATTTCTCACTCATAATCTTTTAAGTTATTTTAAATACTAAATAGCGGGGTAAAAAAATGAAAAAATTGGTAATTCTTTTGTCCATTCTATTCACTACTTTTCTTTTCGGTCAAACTGCCACAGTACCAGCTATAGGTGACGGCAGTTCGAGTAATCCCTATCAGATTAGTACTCTTAATAATCTTTACTGGTTAGCTTACCAGGTGGATAGTAATAGCGTAACTTTCTCAGGAAAGTATTTTATACAAACATCTGATATAGATGCATCGTCTACTTCAACCTGGTTTAGCGGCCAAGGCTGGCTTCCGATCGGAAACGAGACCACACAGTTTTCTGGCAACTATGACGGGCAGAATCATGTTGTATCAGGGCTTTATATAAATAATAATTTGCTGAATGATGCCGGTTTTTTCGGTTACGCTAAAGATGGAAAAATTTCCAATCTCTCTGTCACTAATGTCAATGTCACGGCACACTCTAATTGCGGCGGGTTAATTGGGAAGAACAATGCGGCAGTGAATAACTGCTTTACTTCCGGGACCCTCGCGTGCTGGCAATGGGTAGGGGGGCTAATAGGTAGTAATTATTACTGTAATTATACGGTAAATAATAGTTACAGCACCTGTAACGTTTCCGGCGCAGCTACATGCGGCGGATTTATAGGTGAAGTGTATTCAACATCGGCCGATTCTATAATAAACTGTTACAGTACAGGAAATGCGACTCGTCTTTCTGGCTGGTCTTCTACTGATTTCGGAGGATTTATCGGCTATGACGTTAATACCATAATTAAAAATTGTTTTTCAACCGGAAGTATTTCTTACACCGGCTCTACAAATCCAACAGATAAAGGTTTTGTCGGTACCGATGGAGGGTCAACGTACATTTATGATTTTTTTGACCAAACATCATCCGCTCAAAATACGGACTTTGCTGCAACTGGTGAACCAACTTCATTAATGCAGACACAATCAACTTTTACCGGATGGGATTTTTCAAATACATGGGCAATGGATAGTCATGTTAATGACGGAAGTCCTTATTTAAAATGGCAATACCCTTACGGTTATATTTCAACTGATTCTATTACATTCAATTCAACTTCCGATTTAACCGGATATTTTAATTCAACCAATCCTGTATTTACAAACATTGATACAGGCGGCTTAAACAATTCTGGGTCTGTACATATTTCCATGAATGCTAATGATTTATGGACTACTAAGACCGGAATTACTACGGGTCCAACAGGTTCTGTTTACACCGTAAGTGCTTTCTTTTTTAATGATTATAATGCCGGTTATGGCGGACTTGGATTTGCGGCAAGTAATTCAAATGCAATCTCAAATACCGGTGTTTGTAACCCGGATGCTGGTCTTGGAATGTATACCCATGCCGGCGGCGGCGGCTTTGAAAATAATGATGTTGATAGTAACAGAACTTACCATTCAGATTTGCTTTTACAAGACAAATGGTATAAAGTTATTTTTACTGCAACTTCCAGAGGTTCTAATACTTTCGATTTAGATTACCGGATTTGGAATTCAGATTCTTCCGGAAATGTAGGCAGTTTAGTTATAGAAGAAACCTTAAATGGTGTAGTAAATTCCGATTTAGGCGGCGCGTCAACTATTTATGCGTATTTCTGTGCCAACGGTGATAGGTTGAGGAATATAGATAACTTTTACTTTAATGGAGGTTCCGAACAAAACTACGCCTTACAGTTTGATGGCTCAAGTGATTTTGTGAGCGTGCCCGCTAGTTCTATCTGGAATTTTAGAACCGGAGACTTTACTGTTGAATGGTGGCAGTATGAGACTGATAATTCATTATACACCAGAATTTTTGATATAGGCAGTACAAAATTTGGTATAAGTAATGAAAGCGGAAATATTTATTTATGGATTAACGGCAATTACACATGCTCGTTTCCCGTTACATCATATAAAAATGCTTGGAACCATTTTACAATAACACGATCCGGCGGTACGGCATATTGTTATATGAATGGTTCTTTAATAGATTCCGGTTCTTGTACCGGTGATGTAAAAGATAGTACCGATGTAATGCATATAGGTAATGAGGCTTCAGATGGAGGTACATACTTTGGCGGTAAGCTGGATGAATTACGGTTCTGGAATGTTGCACTTACACAAACCGAAATACAATCAAGCATGAATAAAGAATTATCGGGTAATGAAACAGGTTTAGCGGCTTATTATAAGTTCAACAATAATAATGGGACGACGGTTATTAACAGCGCTTCAACCGGTGCCGAATTAAACGGAACTTTAAATAATTTTTCCTCTCCTGCATGCTGGGTTCCGGTGTCATACGGTCTACAGGCAATGCCTGTTGAATTAACTACATTTACTGCAGCGGAGGCCGGTAATAAGGTTGAACTGAAATGGAATACAGCTACAGAAATAAATAATTACGGATTTGAAATTGAACGATCTGCTGTCGACAGAAACAAATCAGCTGAGAGCTGGTCGGACATTGGATTTGTTAGAGGCAGCGGAAACAGTAATTCTCCTAAAAGTTATTCATATACAGACGCTAATCCTTTAAGCGGAAGTGCAGAATACAGATTAAAACAAATTGATAATGACGGGACAGTTAAATATTCATCTGTATTAACTGTTAATTCTAAACCTGTCACTTTTGAATTAGCACAAAATTATCCTAATCCGTTTAATCCTACTACTACAATAAAATTTTCATGCCCCGTAAATTCTTATGCTGTACTGGATGTTTACAATATTATTGGACAAAAAGTGGCGACACTTTTAAATGGTGAAATAAGTGCAGGAATCCATTCCGTTGTTTTTAATGCGGAAAATCTTGCAAGCGGAGTTTATATTTACAAAATATATATTAAAGGGGGTTCACAAGAATTTATTCAGATGAAAAAACTTGTTTTAATGAAATAAAATATTTTTTATTTCACACTTTAGTATATTTTTACTAAAAATCATTAAAAGGATAAAAAATCCGGAGTATTTAGATTGCCGTCGGAACAAACCGGCGGCATTTTTTTATTTGATAGAAATGATCGATTATAATTCAAGTTTTTCTCAGTAAATCGGGTTACCGGACTTTAACGGAACCAATAATAAGAGATTACATTCATCATTAGGTTATTTAAGTCCGGTAGAATTTATGAAAAACGATAGGAATGAAAAACAAGAAGAAATTAAATCAGATGTTGCTTAACTTTGTGTATATTTTTTAGGGTACAGATCAATCAAGTATAATACAAGATTCTTCCGGATTTATGTGGTTTGGTACAAATAAAGGACTCAAGCGATGGGATTGTTATTCCATAAAATATTTTGTAAAAAACGATACCGGGGGAAAAGGTCTCTCAAGCGATACAATCCACTACATTCAATTAATTGATAGGAAATTATGGTTAGGAACTGAATTTGGAGTAAATATATTTGACCCGGTGACTGAAAGGTTAACTTATATTCAGCATAATCTGATCTGTACCCGTCTAAATCTTTGAGGTTTGGATTAATTAAAAGAAATAATATAAAAATATATAATTGAATTAATTTATTCCTACCTATAAGTTTCCAAAATTATAAATATCAGCTTGGTTATGCTAAACTTCATCTTTTTAAAAATTTAAAAAGAATATATATTAAAATATAAGCTTAATTTAAAAAGAATTACACTTTATTAAAAAAAGATAAGAATATAAAGTTAATATTTCCTTTAGGGGTATTTCAGGAAATAGTTAAGTGACCTTATTGTTATAAGACTTTCCCTAAAATAAGAGGGTTATTAGTATTAATATTTATTGACTTTCAATAGAAAATATTTTAAAATATAATGTAAAATTTATGATTCGGGGAGTTTAACATAACCGTCCCAAATTATTCTGTCTGAGATACTCATCCCTAAAATGGATTTATTTTTCTTAGTA
>CAZHBJ010000217.1:0-4690 GCA_964530445.1 uncultured Ignavibacteriaceae bacterium | reverse complement strand
AGACCGGAATACCTACGGATAATGTTGATCCCGAGTTAATAGATAAGCCTCTAAAATGGAATATCGGCAACATTAAAAAATTTATGATCTTTATCGGACCTATCAGTTCAATTTTTGATTACGCTACTTTCGGGCTGATGTGGTTCTTTTTCAAAACAAATAACTTTCTGAATCCCATTGTATCAGCAGCTGATAAGTTACATTCACAGCATTTATTTCAGACAGGGTGGTTCGTTGAATCGCTGTTGACGCAAACCCTAATTGTTCATATTATAAGAACACAAAAAATTCCTTTCTTCGGAAGTATGGCATCAGTTCCAATGACGCTAACAACTTTACTTATTATGGCAATAGCGGTTTGGCTTCCGTATTCTCCTTTCGCTTCCATATTCGGGTTTGTACCCCTTGCGCCTATTTACTGGCTTTGGATTGCAGGGTTCTTAATTTCATACGGAATACTTGCTCATTTAGTTAAATCATGGTTCTTCAAACGTTATGGAGAAAATTAATTATGGAAACATTATTAGATGCTTTACAAGAAGGCAGATTAATTGAATTACCCGATAACGATAAACAAGATGCGCTTCAGCTACTTGCGCATATAATAGAAGCAATTCCTTCCGTTCCTTCAGGTACGGATGTTGCCGGTCTTGTTCTTAAAAGAGAAGAAACATATAATACAATACTCGGCAAAGGATTTGCCGTACCGCATGCAAGAGCATCTTTCGACGGTGACCTGTACTGTGCAGTTGGCTGGAGCCCGGCAGGCATAGCTTACGGACCGTCCGACAGCAGCCCTATTCACATTGTTATTATGTTTTTAGTTCCGGATAATCAGCGTAATTATTACCTTAAAGAAATTTCCAATATTGCAAAAGCATTACATGAACTTCATGATGAAGAATCCTTAAAAACAGCCGAAGATTTAAATACCGTAAGAAACTATCTGCTCGACCTGGTAACTTCGGCAAAAAGTATTGTCGGCCCGGAAGCCCGTGCAAGAATGATTCAATTGGAAGTTAGAGAGAGCATACCTGAGCTTGAATTAAAAGATATTACAAATTTATTAATTGAACCCGTAATGATAATTACCTCCAACAATATTAAACCTTTTACACTTGCACAAAATAAAGAGTTAATAGATACATTGGAAAATTCACAAAACCTGGCTGAGTCTTTAAATTCCGACAAAAAATTTTTTGATTTTAACGGATGGAGAATTTTAAAAAGAAATTCATCACTTTATCAGGCAGATAGAGTTGTATATGATTGTCTGGCTATAAAGGTAAAATAGCTTAGTACTATTTTTTTACAAAGCAATTATTATATAACTGTCGTGCAACTTTTATATCATTCACATTGATTTATAATTTTATTAAGTTTGAATTCACACTTGAAAAAAAGGATGTTATACATGGCTGATTTAACAAAAAGAGGAATACTGAATTCTTTAAAAAAAGTCGACGATTCAAATTTTAACAAAGACCTTTTAATTTTAAATTCAATAAAAAAATTTGAGCTTAAGAAAGACAAACTGTTATTGGACATTTCTATAGCAATGCCTTCCTCTTCTTTAAGCGATGAATTAAAAGAAAAATTTATACAAGTACTTAAGAACGAATTTACTGATCTTAAAAAAATTGAGTTGAATATCGAAACAAAAGTTACTTCGCATCAGGATAAAAAGAAGGAAGCTTTATTGCCTGGAGTTAAAAACACAATTGCCGTTGCCAGCGGTAAAGGAGGCGTGGGCAAAAGTACTGTTGCGGTTAATTTGGCCGTAGCACTTGCAAAAGACGGCGCTTCGGTCGGACTTATTGATGCGGATATTTACGGTCCGAGTATTCCATTGATGCTTGGAATAAATGAAAAGCCGAAGGTGTATCAAAACCAGCAGAGTATGAAAATTATTCCACTTGAAAATTACGGTGTTAAAGTTATTTCAATCGGGCTGCTTCTGGATGATAATGCACCTGTAATTTGGCGCGGTCCTATGGCAAGCGGAGCTGTTAAACAATTTATGTCCGATGTTGATTGGGGCGAACTTGATTATTTAATTTTTGATCTTCCTCCCGGAACAGGCGATATTCAGCTTACACTGGTACAGACAATACCCTTAACCGGTGCGGTAATCGTTACTACACCGCAAGAAGTTTCCTTAATAGATGCACGAAAAGCATTAAAAATGTTTTCACGTGTAAATGTGCCTGTGCTCGGCATAATTGAAAACATGAGTTATTTTATTGCTCCGGATACAGGTAAAAGCTATGATATTTTCGGGTCCGGCGGCGGAGAAAAAATTTCAAAGGAATTGACCACACCGTTTTTGGGCGGTATCCCGATAGATCCGAGAATAAGGATCGGCGGTGATAATGGTAAGCCTATGGTTTATGATAATCCGGATTCGGAACATGCAAATATTATCACCGGAATATCAAGACACCTTGTCGATCAGGTTAATCTAAGAAATTTACAGGCAGATTCCGACTCTAAAATTGAGATTCTTCTTGACGATAATAATTAATACAACTTTAATATTTTTTAGATAGTAGAATAATTAATTGCAATTGGGGAATATTAATAATGGATCTTAATTTGAAAGATGAGGTATTAAAAGCTCTGGACACAATTCGCCCTTTCTTACAGGCTGACAGCGGCGATATCGAGTTGATAGATATAACAAACGATAAGATTGTTATAGTTAAATTAACCGGAGCCTGCGGTATTTGCCCAATGTTCCAAATGACTCTGCGTGCAGGCATCGAAAGGTCTTTGTTAAGGCAGGTTCCAAGCATCAAAAGGGTTGAAGCAATTAATTAATATTATCATTTTGATTAATAATCATTGTTTTTGTAATCACTTTATTATTTTACCCTGTTGTTATTAAAGTTTTTTAAGATTACTTTTTTTAAAGTACTTTTAAAATATGATGTAAATAATTATTACTCACGTTACACTTAAACCTTCGAGGTTGCTGCTTTAGACCTCGAATGTTACCTAACTGTGCAACTTTGAATGTTTTTAAAAGTAAACTTCAAGGTTTTACATAAGATAAGTTATTATACAATAATATGGCCGATATAGCATTAAAAAAAAGATCGCGGATAATTCTTTGGCTGATAATCTCGGCATTGCTGATTTATCTTGTATATATATTAGCGGATATTATCATCCTTTTATCAATTTCTGTTTTACTTGCTTTTATTTTTGAGCCGCTTGTAAAGATACTAGAAAAAGAAGGATTGAATCGTCTTACTTCAACTCTGTTGATTTTTGCCGGAGTCGGATTATTGGCATATTTCGGTGTATCGTATTTGGTGCCTAACCTGGTAGTACAAATGAACCAGGTTGTAACTACACTTCATGTGGAAACTCTTCATCAGCAAATTCTAGCTTTGGAAAAAGAGATTTATAAATATCTGCCATTCTTCTCCATCGGCCAGTTATCAAAACGGATTGAAGAATTTATTTCGTCGGGAATAGTAAATTCTTTCGACAAACTTTCATCTGTTTTGACCAGCATTATTTCGGTTGTTGCTCTCCTTGTTATTGTTCCCTTTATTACATTCTTTCTGCTAAAAGATAGCCGGACTATTTTACATAGTATTTTGCAGAAAATGCCGAATAAATATTTTGAAATGTCATACTGGATATTTAAGAAAATTACTATTCAATTAGGCAGATTCGTAAGGGGATGGATTTTTGATGCAGCATTTGTCGGTATTGCATGCGGGCTGGGATATTATTTCCTTGGAATAAGGAATGCTTTACCTTTGGGATTGATATCCGGCTTAGGTCATCTTGTTCCCTATTTCGGTCCGATCATCGGAGGCGTTCCGGCAATTATTATTTCCATTATTCAATACGGAAATTTCTCACATGTACCGTTTATCGTAATACTTATATTAGTTGTTTATGCTCTTGATAACGGTTTCGTTCAGCCGTATGTATTTGCAAAAAGTGTAGATATGCATCCGGTAGCAATTATTCTTTTAATATTAATCGGCAGTCAACTTTTCGGCATAATCGGAATGCTGCTGGTAATTCCGTTTGCAACGGTTGTAAGAACGGCCGCTAAGGAAATATACTATGCATTTAAAAATTATAAGATAGCCAAGTTATAGAGATAAATATCTAATGTCCCCTATCCCAATTCTACCAAAAGTTTTTTAATTACTTCAACCGAATTAATTCCGTCGGCTTCCGCACTAAAGTTTGTTATTATTCTATGTCTTAAGGTTGGAATCATTGCAAACTTCACATCATCGATGTTGGGAGAAAATCTGCCCTCGGTAACTGCCTTTGTTTTGGCGGCTAAAATTAAATATTGAGAAGCTCTTGGACCTGCTCCCCAGCTAATCCAATTTTTAATAAATTGAGGAGAATTATCGTTATTGGGTCTTGTTTTATTAGCAGCATTTACAGCAAATTCAATTACATTTTCTGCAACAGGAACTTTTCGCACCAGGTCCTGAAATCCTATAATTTCTTCTCCCGATACTACTTTTGATAATTTCGGCTCATACTCACTTGTTGTGGATTGAACAATTTGTATTTCTTCTTTAAATGAAGGATAATCGAGCCATAAGTTGAACATAAATCTATCTAGTTGAGCTTCCGGTAATGGATAAGTTCCTTCCTGCTCAATCGGATTTTGAGTTGCAAGAACAAAGAATGGTTCTGTTAGAGA
>CAZHBJ010000216.1:0-4747 GCA_964530445.1 uncultured Ignavibacteriaceae bacterium | reverse complement strand
GAAGCTCTTACTCTCCACCAGTATCTTATCCGGGGCAATAAATTGTTAAGCGAAATTTTCGATGAGAACAAGCCGTAATTATTTTCAAATTGCTTAGGCGAATTGAAGTTTTTTGTAGTATCCAATTCAAATATGAACTTTGAATTTGAAGTATCCTGATTATACCCCGGATTTAAAAAGTTTACTACCCCGTTAAATGAGTTATAATATTTATTGTTAAAGAGACTTCTGAAATTTGTAGAATAAACATTAAATGTTATTGAAGCTTGATTATCATCCTTATAAATTTCATCCAGAGTACCGGCGCTGTCAAGTGTTACAGTAAAATTATGAACTCCGACTAAATTTTTTATGGGAATATTTATATCAAGTGAATCTAATAATAAGGGAACCGGTACTTTTATTTTTTGATAAAATACATTCCGGCTGTTGTTAATATCTTTTAAGGTTATGAAAATAGAGTCGTTTGGAACAAGGCCGTAATTATGATAATAAATTTTCACCGGCAGATAATTATCCTGCCCGGAAGGATTACTGTTAAGGGGTTTAATATCACCGGCAGATATCTGCAGGTTTGGTTTAGAAGGTAATTTTAAATTTAATAACGGATCTCCGAATAAAACGTTGCAATAAGCAAAGACTCTATTCACATCGCTATAGCCGCTTTGCTGAAATTGTTCTATCTTAGCCAAAACATGAGCTTCTCCCACATTAGTTATGGAATCTCTTAAAAATTGTTTATAAAAATAAGTAGGGAAATTTATTGCAGTAGAAATATAACCCCAGCTGGCATTACTCAAATAACATATTGCCTGACCATTTGTAGATTCCGAAAGAAATAATTCGCCGAAACAATTGACATCCGGTTCGGCAAACTTGCCTGTGGAGCAACCAAAGTCGCTAATAAGAGGAAAACGATTGGAGTAAGAATTTTTTAAAGCACTTACGTCGGTAATTCCATTATCCCAGGTTTGCGTACCGCTGTGCCCTATATAAGAGATAAACAAACCGCTGTTATCAATTGCATTTTGAATTTGGCTTTGCGAATAAGGGCCGAAATTTGTAGGAGGATTTATAGTTTTATAAAAATGATAACCTTCTCCCCCTATCGGTTTGGTTTTTACCAGAGAATTAAAAATATAATCGTTCTCGCTTTTTAGCTGGTCAATTTGCCCGTTAACTGTCGGATCGCCGCCGCTAAAGAAAAGAAAGGTTTTATTCCAATCATCGTACGGTCTTTCTTCATATTTTTTATATTTATCAAGATAGAAATTAACTTCCTGATCATTTGCTGCCGGAATTCTACCGATAAACATTTGAGGAATATCTGCCTGGCTGGAATCCCACGTACAATACCATTCATCACTAACCGGATAACCATAAGCAGGTACCAAATCTTGTTTTCTTACTGCGGGAACAGGCGTCCAAAGATTTTTATAGTCATAGTTTGCATCGCCAATTAAAGTAACATAAGACGGGCGCGGTGCAGGCCAATTATTGTAAGCATAAAACAAATAATTTCTGATTGCTTCAGGCTCAGGATACCCGTAATTAAATTCATCATATATATCATCGACAAAAGCCAATTTGGTTCTTATATTATAATTGCTTTTCACAAAATTATTAAAATCATTAACTGATTTCGATAAAACTTTATTTGAGATAATTATATCATCTGCACCGTTGGAATTATTCCTCAAATTTACGAATTGTTTTTTTGTTTCAAAGACCGGTGATTTAAGATAATTTTTTGATATCAAAATATATGCATCTCCGCCTCTTACTGTATCCGTAAATGTTAATGTATCTCCGGTAAGTGTTAAATTATTAAACTTAACAGTATCCGGTTTTACTTTATAAAGAATCAGGCTTGTATCCGGCAGCGTAATATTTGTAATTTTTATAACTCTCAGTTTTGATGTTAAGGAATCCGGAAATTTAAAATACAATGAATCATTTAATGCATCAGTGTACCTGTAATATTCAATATCAACCCAATCCAAAAGCACTTGCTGGAATGATGCACTTGTTGGAAGGTCCATAATGTTTAAAGTATTTGCTCCGTCTTTAAGTTTATCCGAAGATAAAGTAGAAAACAAATTTTCAGTCTGTTTAAAATTGAATGCTGCCGAGTCTTCAATTGATTTTGTATTTACACCAATACCAACCTTATGTGCATTTATTTGAACATCCGAGCCGTAGCTAATCATCCTGACGTAAGTTTTGAAGTTGGAATTAGGGACAATATCCGTAGCTTGAAACGGTATAGCAATTGTTCCGTTAGTCCCCAAAACCTGCCAGGTCCAAACTTTATTTTCCTGCCAGAAAGGAAGCTGTACCCTCGGAATAATTGAATCATAATACCATAATCTTACATCCTTTTCGAAATGCTGAAAATTTAAATAAGAATCCAAAGTATCTTTCACAGAAGAATTTTGGGATGAATTAACTTTTACTCTATGACCATTGCCGACACCCCATGTTAGCCATACAAATGTAGTATCCGTATATCTGTTCATATAATTTAAATAATCAGTACCCTGCGGAACGATTTGCCTATAATCGGGTGAGCCGTAATTTTTTTCCGCCCAAAATTCTATATAATCATTTTGAGAAAAATACCCGGACTGATTTGATTTCACAAACAACGGGAGTTCTTTCCCTTTGCAAAATATTTTAATAGTAGAAGGATCGATACCGGAAGGATCTACTCCATAATTAACCAAATCATTATATCCTATCTTATAAATTCCGTCGGAAGGAATTGCAAGCTTTACATACTGATTCGAATAATTTATCCAATTGCCGGTTGTATCCTTTGTGCCGAATAATTTTCTAAAAGAACGAAAGCTTTTTGCTTCTTTATAATTTATTATAATTTTTTTTAGAATGCTGTCGTACTGTGCCTTGGCGGAACTATTTATCGGGAAAGGATTATTGTTATTATAACTTACATTTAAGTCCGCACTTTGGAGCAGTTTTACCTGTTTTAACTTCCAATTATATGTGCCTGTATTTATTTTAATAACGGCACAATAATAATTACGAATCCAAGTATAGCTTAATACTTCACTTTCCACGGAAGGATATTGATCCGATTGAAAATATTCAGGCTTTAGTCTTTGCTTTTCATATATTAAAGTCGAATCACTTGTTTTAACAACGGATGAATTAACTTCCACATTATTATCCGTAAAGGTTTGATATTCCTGATTGCTCAAATTAACGCTTGCTTTACTTTCGGGAGGCAAGGCAACATAAATTATTTTTGAGGGCAGTGTCGGTGAACCGGGTTTACCGATATCCTGAATATTATAAAAATTAACTTCTTTTCCCTTTGCAGTATTTTGGATTGAATATTTCTCCGCAACATTAAATGCTATTTTTATGGTTTTAGAATTTTGTATAATATGTACAACTTTAAGCTGTGCAAAATTAATTGACTGAGATATTATTAGTATACAAAACAAAAGGTAAAGTTTTGGCTTCATAAAATAATTACCGGTGCTAGTATTGTGTAGCTGATTTCTTTGCTTATTACTTTTATAAATGTTTTTAATTGTTAATGTAATAATATGATAAAATATTCTAAAATAATTTAGACTAATTTTTAAATAAATTTAATTTTATTTTAATTATAGAAAATATAAAAAGAGGGATACCAAGCATATATCTTTGCCACAGACGTGCGGGTTCGGTGATTAACCTAAACAGCCATTCTAATCCCGAATTTCTAAGAAATTTTGGTACGCGCTTTACCGTTCCCAAATAAAATTCAAGGAAATTTCCAACACAAATTATTTTTTTGCCGCTTAATTTTTCGTTTAATTTGGATGCAAATATTTCCTGTTTCGGAATTCCCATTCCGATAATTACAATATCCGGTTCGGCACTCTTTATATTATCTATAATTTCTTTTTCTTCATCCAAATTAAAATAACCGTTTTTATAGCCGCAAATATTCAATTTGTTATTTATAAGCAATTGTATTTTATCATTAGTAAAATTTCCACCTATAATAAACACTCTTTCTTTTGTAGATTTAAAATACTCGAATAGCTTTTCATTTAAATCGGAGGCATTAAATTTTTTTTTAACATTTTTATTAAGCAGCTTTGAAGCATAATACATTCCGATCCCGTCAATATAAACACTGAAAATATTATTAATAACGCTTTGATATTTAATATCGTATTGATAAATGTTAAAACAATGTTGATTGAAATACGTTAGTAAAAGCTTTCCCTGTGAATCTTTCACTTTCTTAATAATTTCTTCTTCAGCATATATTAAATTTAGAGGGAGCATAAATTCTTGTACCATGTATCGAATTTTTCAAAATAATTATTTGCAGAAAATGATTTAACGGATTCATATAAATTTTCAGCACATTTTGCAGATAAGAGTTTATCCGTAAGTAATAATTCAAGTGAATCCGCAATTTGTGATATGCTTGCAGGATCGAATAACATTCCGTTATATTTATCCTTAATAATTTCGGAGATACCTTCTATTCTAGATCCGGCAAACGGTTTTTTCGATATTCCTGCTTCGAATACAATATAAGGCACCGCATCAATCAAAGACGGTAAGACTACTACATCTGAGATTGCATAAAAATCATAAACATTTTCAACCGGAGGAATCCAAACTATTTTCTCACTTTTTAAATTTTTTACAATACCAATTTTTTTATCAAGCTCTCCTACAAATAATAAAATTGTATTTTCAATCTTATTTGATAAAA
>CAZHBJ010000215.1:0-4769 GCA_964530445.1 uncultured Ignavibacteriaceae bacterium | reverse complement strand
TCAAAATGGTTTGATACCTATAACAAAATGACGGGTGTTCAAATAAATTATGCATCCATCGGTAGCGGCGGCGGTATCCGTCAAATAACCGAGGGAACTGTAGATTTTGGTGCTTCAGATGCTCCGCTTACACCTGCTCAAAGAAGTGCTTTTCAAAAAGCAAGAGGAACGGAAGTACTTCATATACCTATTATAATAGGCGGTGAAGCAATCACTTATAATCTGCCTTCGGTTGGTTCCGGTATCGTATTAGACGGACCAGCGCTAGCTGATATTTATTTAGGCAAAATTACTAAATGGAATGACCCCCGTTTGGTTAAGTTGAATCCCGGGAAGAAACTTCCCAACAAATCAATATTGGTTTGTCATCGTTCTGACGGCAGCGGAACATCATTTATTTTTACAAACTATTTATCAAAGGTCAGCCCCGAATGGGCAAAAAAGGTCGGATTCAGCACTGCAGTTAATTGGCCGGTTGGGCTTGGCGGAAAAGGAAATGAAGGTGTAACCGGTTTGGTTAAGCAAACAGAAGGAGCAATAGGATATGTTGAACTTGCATATGCAATTACAAATAAACTGCCTTATGCCGAAATGAAAAACAGAGAAGGCCATGTTGTACCGGTTAACTTTAGTACCGTAACTGCTGCGGCAGCAGGTGCATCCAAACATATGCCGGCAGACTTATGTCCGCTTATTACAAATTCGCCGGGTAAGGATTCGTTTCCTATTGCCGGATTTTCGTGGGTAGTTGTTCCCAGAAAGATTAAAGATAAAACAAAAGCTGATGCTTTAATTAAATTTTTGAAATGGGCTGTTACAAAAGGACAAAGCAATGCAGAGTCGCTTTATTATTCTCCGCTTCCTAAGTCGGTTCAAAAATTAGATTTGGCTCAGATTAATAAGATAAACAAATAAGCCGCGGGTTTTAATTTTTTGCCTTGGACTTATTCAGCTTAAACTAATGTGCAATTTTTATGGAAATATTTAAAAGATCAGCCCCGGATATTGAAGGGGCTGAAACTTTAGTTAATGTTCAGGATTTTTTTAGGAAGAATAAAGAAGGCAAAGAAAACAGCTTTTTAAAAAAGATTTTTAAAAATAAAAATCTTGGTGATATTTTTTTTGAAAGACTAACATTGTTTTTTGCAGTGCTGGTCTTTCTTCTTGTAGTTTTAATGGGATGGGAAATGTATTCCAATTCCATCCTTTCTATTAAGAAATACGGCTGGCATTTTCTTACAGGCAGAACATGGGACCCGGTACTTAGAGAAATATTTGGTGCCCTGCCGGCTATTTTCGGAACACTGCTTTCGTCATTTCTTGCTCTATTGATTGCAGTACCTCTCGGAATAAGTGTTGCTGTCTTTTTATCGGAGCTTTCACCGGATTGGCTGGAAAAACCGCTGTCGTTTTTAACCGAATTATTAGCCGGAATTCCGAGTGTTATATACGGATTGTGGGGAATATTCGTACTTGTTCCTTGGCTTCGTAACGACTTTGAACCCTTTCTTCAGAATTTATTTCCCAATTCACCTTTTTTCCAGGGCGCTGCTTACGGTTACGGTATGCTTGCAGCAGCTCTTATTCTTTCCATTATGGTGCTTCCTATTATAGCATCGATTTCACGCGATGTCTTGAGATCGGTTCCTTCTACTCAAAGAGAAGCAGCATATGCACTTGGTGCTACAAGGTGGGAAGTAACAAAAATTGTTTTGGGCAATGCCAAATCAGGTTTGCTTGGTGCTGTTATGCTTGGACTTGGAAGAGCAATCGGGGAAACTATGGCAGTTACAATGGTTATCGGCAACCGCCCGGAAATTTCCGCATCATTATTTAGCCCTGCGTATACTATGGCCAGTGTTCTTGCAAATGAGTTTACTGAAGCAACATCCAATTTGTATTTAAGCGCTTTAATAGAACTTGGACTGGTATTATTTGTTATTACAATTATAATCAATATAATGGCACGTATGCTTGTTTGGGGGGTTGAACGAAAATGGAAATAAAACAAGGACGAAAAAAATTTACTTTTTACAGGCGAAAAACAACTAATATTGTAATGCTTTCCGTCTCCTTTATTTCTGCTATCTTAACAATTATCCCTTTAGTTTTGGTTTTTTATTACACGATAGCAAAAGGAATAACACATCTTAATTTAAATTTTTTTACTAAGCTTCCTACTCCTGTTGATGTTCCCGGCGGCGGAATGGTTAATGCTATTGTCGGCACGTTAATTTTAATAGGCATAGGCGGAGCGATCGGTATACCTATAGGTATTTTGGCAGGTACCTACCTAGCGGAATTCGGAAAGAATAAATTTGGAACTTTAGTTCGCTTTCTTTCGGATGTACTAAGCGGTGTTCCTTCCATTGTTGTGGGAATAGTAGCCTGGACGCTTGTTGTAGTTCCAATGCACGGATTTTCTGCTCTTGCAGGCGGAATTGCTCTTGCGATTTTAATGATCCCGACAATTACCAGAACTACGGAAGAAATGATTAGACTGGTGCCGGATTCCTACCGTGAGGCTGGTCTTGCTCTTGGTATTCCCAAGTGGAAAACGACTTTAATGATAGTTTTAAAAACCGCATCCAAAGGTATTGCAACCGGAGTATTGCTGGGGCTTGCAAGAGCTGCCGGAGAAACAGCGCCGCTTCTTTTTACCGCCCTTGGAAACCGGTTTTGGTCTACAAATATATTTCAGCCTATTGCTTCTTTAACGGTTTATATTTACGAATATGCAAAGTCTCCATTTAAAAGCTGGAACGATCAGGCATGGACTGCGGCTTTGGTTCTTATTCTATTAATCTCCCTTTTAAGTTTATTGTTTAGAATTATAACACGTTCAAAATATAAAAGCCAAACATAATAAGCATGTTAATTAAACTGATAAGATGAAATGATAAATAATGAAATAAATAACGATACTTTGATTAAACCTGTAGTGGAAAAGGAAAACAGCAGTACTGTTTCGGCAAATAAAGTTAAGATTTCCGTAAAAAACCTATTTGCATCTTTCGGTAAAACCGAAGTACTGCATGACATCAACATCGAAATTCCCGAAAAAAAAGTAGTCGCAATAATAGGTCCTTCCGGCTGCGGGAAGTCAACGTTTTTAAGATGTCTTAACCGGATGCACGAAGTTGTAGGCGGTTCAATTAAAGGTTATATTTTAATTGACGGCAAAGATATTATGAAAGAAGACCCGGTATATTTAAGAAAAAGAATCGGCATGGTTTTTCAGAAACCCAATCCTTTTCCGACTATGTCTATTTCTAATAATGTAACTGCCGGTTTAAAGATGAATGGTTTTCGAAATAAAAAATTATTACGGCAAATAGTTGAAAAGAGTTTAAAGCAGGCTGCTTTATGGGACGAAGTTAAAGATAACCTGAATGATTCCGGTGCGAATATTTCAGGCGGACAGCAGCAGCGTCTTTGCATTGCACGGACAATTGCAATTAATCCGGAAGTAATTCTAATGGACGAGCCTGCAAGTGCTCTTGATCCTATTTCAACTGCAAAAATTGAAGAATTAATATTTGAACTTAAAAAAGATTATACGATAGTAATAGTCACTCATAATATGCAGCAGGCAGCAAGAGTCAGCGATTATACTGCTTTCTTTTATATGGGAAAATTAATTGAATTTGCCGATACTAAAAAAATGTTTACCGCACCTGACAAAAAGCAGACAGAAGATTATATTACGGGAAGGTTCGGATAATTTTTTGTGTAAAACTTTAGCAGGCAATTTCTTAAACTTAATTTTGAACTTGAGCTTTATCTTGAATTTAAACTTGATCCTGAACTCCCCCGATATAGTTCAAGTGTAAGAAATCCAAACTCAAGAATAATTTTAAAAATAAATAGAGGATACAATGGAACGGCATTTTGAAAAGGAATTCGAGGAACTAAAAACTACTATTAATAAAATGGCTTCTATTGTGGATGAACAGGTTGAAAGCAGCTTTAAGGATATGGAAGACCCGGGCGCGCGTCTATATAAATCCGTTAAGCAAAGGGATAGGGAAGTTGATGCTTACGATAATTTGATTATGGCGCAATGCGAAAATTTATTAGCGCTTTACCAGCCTGTTGCTACCGATCTTCGTTTCATTTTAACTGCAATTAAAATCGACAGTCAGCTCGAACGATGCGGAGATATAGCAGTTAATATAGTTCAGCGTGTAAAGAAAACAGATAATTCCAGGGATCTTATAGCGGAGACCGATCTTCCGGAAATGGCAAATACTGCCCGTATAATGGTTAAAGATGCAATTACAGCTTTTATCAACCGCGATATTGAACTAGCCAATACCATATGGGCTAAAGATGATATTGTGGATAACTTGAATAAAAAGGTTTTTAACCAGCTGGTTGAAAAAATCAAATCAAACCCTGAACTCGCCGAAGCTTGCGCCCATCTTATTGTACTTACAAGACAAATAGAAAGGCTTGCCGACCATGCTACAAACATTTCCGAAGATGTAATTTTCTTAATGGAAAATGAGATAGTAACGCATAAAAAGAAATTACAGGATTTTCAATTACCGGAATAAAAATTGAGACGACCTAAAAAACACCCAACGTTTAAGGAAAAATCCATTGCTTTTTAAAACGTTGGGTGTTTAAGAAAATTTTTTAACATTGGGTGCCTTGTTCATTTATAGGGATGAAAATTATTTCAACAGCAGCATTTTCTTTGTCGATACAAAACTTCCGGATTGTAGACGATAGAAATATATTCCGCTGGCCAGGTTGTCTGCGTT
>CAZHBJ010000214.1:0-4781 GCA_964530445.1 uncultured Ignavibacteriaceae bacterium | reverse complement strand
GATGTAACTGAAGAAGATATTGCAACTGTAGTTGCTATGATGACCGGGATTCCGGTTAACCGTGTTGCCCAAACAGAATCTGAAAAATTATTGAAAATGGACGATGCCCTGAAAGAATATATTGTAGGACAGGATGAAGCTGTTACAAAGCTTACAAAAGCAATACGAAGAACAAGAGCCGGATTGAAAAATCCGAATAGGCCAATAGGCAGTTTTATCTTTCTCGGACCGACCGGTGTCGGCAAAACGGAACTTTGCAAGGTACTTGCTCATTACTTATTCGATTCGGATAACGCTTTAATACGAATTGATATGAGCGAATACATGGAGAAATTTTCTCTTTCCCGTTTGGTCGGTGCGCCTCCCGGATATGTTGGTTATGAAGAAGGAGGACAATTAACCGAGAAAGTAAGAAGAAGACCGTATTCGGTGGTTTTATTCGACGAAATTGAAAAAGCACATCCGGATATATTCAGTATACTGCTTCAAGTTCTGGATGACGGTGTATTAACAGATAGTCTCGGAAGAAAAGTAGATTTTAAGAATACTATCATAATAATGACTACTAATGTAGGAGCTAGAGATATTAAAAATATCAGCTCTTTCGGATTCGGAAAAGAAACTGCTGAAGACAAGCATTCAACAATGAAGAATACTGTTGAAGAAGCAATGAGGAAGCTGTTCAATCCGGAATTCTTGAACAGAGTTGATGAGACGATTGTTTTCAGAAGTCTTGAAAAAGAAGATATTCTTAAAATTATTGATATAGAGATGAAGGAAATATTCAAGAATATTCATGAAAACAAAATGGAATTGACCCTTGAAGATAGTGCTAAGAACTTCTTGGTTGAAAAAGGATTCGATCAGAAATTCGGTGCTAGGCCGTTAAGACGAGCTATTCAAAAGTATGTTGAAGATAATTTAGCTGAAGAAATTCTGCGCGGTACATTTAAAGACGGCGCTAAGATCATAGCTAAACATGTTGAAAATACCGAAGAATTGGTTTTCCTTGATGAAGATGCGAGCCTGGATCAATCACATGAAGAAAAAGAAAAAAGCGGCAGCGGGGAAGTAAAATAACCCGGCTGTGTCTTTGTTAACCGGTATTCGAATTAAAAAGCGTATTATTTTTAATACGCTTTTTTTATGCTTAAATTTGATAATTGTTTATCTAAGATGATCTGAAAAGGATGGGATATGAATGTATTAAGCCAACAAGAAATTGATGAAAAGTTAAAAGAAATATCCGGCTGGAAATTTAATGATAATGCTATCAAAAAAGAGTTTCAATTAAAGGATTTCAGATCGGCATTGATATTTGTAAATAAAATAGGTGATGAAGCCGAGAGAATGGATCATCATCCCGATATGTTTTTACATTCATGGAATAAAGTAAAGATTACAATATCAACTCACAGCGCAGGCGGTGTTACTCAGAATGATTTTAATCTTGCAAAAAAAATTGAAGAAATTTCATAATAATTAGTTTGCTGATCTATTTCCGCTTTGGATATTCTTATAGAATTATTAAAAATTAGTTGATCTGAGTTTTGTTTATTGAACTCAAGTTGACAAATTGAAAAATTAGTAATTGTCAAACCGTTGCTCGAAGAATTTTTTTTGAGAAACGGTTTACAACGAATAGCAGTTAACCTGTGTAAATGAAAATTAATTATAAAGGAGTAGTAAATGAGTTTGAGTGAACCGGAGATACTTAATATCTTTAAGAAAACGGAAGCACTGCTTGAAGGTCATTTTTTATTAACCTCCGGCAGGCACAGCAATGTTTATTTTCAATGTGCTAAGGTTCTGCAGTATCCGGAATATACGGAAAAGGTTTGCTCAATGATTGCAGATTATTTTCGAAACTATGAAATTGACACAGTTATTGCCCCGGCAATTGGCGGAATAGTTGTAGGGCAGGAAGTTGCAAGACAATTGAACAAAAGATTTATTTTTGCTGAAAGGGAAGAAAAAGCATTAACACTTCGCAGGGGATTTTCTTTAAAGGAAGGAGAGAAAGTTTTAGTCTGTGAAGATGTTGTGACCACGGGCGGATCAGTTTTTGAAGTTATTGATATTGTTAAGAATAACGGTGCCGAAGTTGTAGGTGTCGGCTTTATTGTCGACAGAAGCAACGGAAAAGTGAACTTCGAATATCCGCAAATGAGTACGATGAAAATGAATGCTGTTTCTTTTACTGCTGAGGAATGTGAATTGTGTAAAAAAGGGATTCCGATAATTAAACCGGGTTCAAAAAAAATAAAGCAAAATATAATTTCAAAATAAAGACTTATTTTTAATTCATTAAATAGGGAAATATTAAAAAATATTATGGATCAAAGGAAGATTTACAAAACTATTGAAAGTATTGCCTCTCAAAAATTTGATACCGAAAGAGATATGATGATTTCGGTTTTAAACCAGATGGTGGAGATGGAAGATATTCATGTAACAGGCGGACGCATTTGGCATTTTGATTCCGCTACGGGAGATTATTGTTTATTATACCAAACCGGTAAATTGGAAAAAATTAATCCGGATTTCCGGGTGAACATTAAAGATTATCCGATATTTGAGCGTATTGCTAAAGAGAGAACAATTCTTGGAAACGAAACCAACCAGGTATTAAGAAAAAAAGGTATATTTAAATATTCGGCTTCCGGTGTCGGTTCAAGAGTAAAATACAAAGACAAACCTTATTACGAATATCTTCTTGCTTTAAATAGTAAAAATATCGATGATGACCTTCGTTTAACACTAAGCATTATAGCAACCGCTTTAACTTCGCAGGTAAAGCAGCACAGGTATTCTCTTCGTGCAACAAACTTGAAAGCGGAATTAAACAAAGGCAGGGAACTGCAAAAAGGAATTTTACCCGAACATGAGTATCGCTTTCACGATTATGTGATTTTCGGTTTATCGGATCCTGCTGAAATAGTAGGCGGTGATTTTTTTGATTACCTGGAAATCGGCACTCAAGGTGATGTTCTTGGTGTAGTACTTGGAGATGCCGCCAGTAAAGGAGTTGCCGCAGCAGCAGAGGCAATGTATATATCCGGCGCTTTAAGAATGGCCTGTAGCTTTGAAATAAAAACAGCAGCGTTAATGAAGCGTATGAACACACTAGTTAATAAAATATTTAAAGATGAAAAATTCGCTTCATTATTTTACGGTGAATTTTCAACCGATACCAAAGGTTTATTCTTATACGCAAATGCCGGGCATAATCCCCCTATGTTTGTTAAAGCAAATTCCGATGAGATAACTTTGCTTCAGCCGACCGGCCCGGTTTTAGGACCTGCGCCGTATGCTAAGTTTGATATAAATAGTATTAACTTTTCAGCCGGTGATGTACTGCTTATTTTTTCTGATGGAGTTACCGATTCAACTAATGCCGACTTTGAGAGCTTCGGGGAAGAACGGTTAAGCGAACAGTTATTAAAAGCCAAGCATCTGTCGCCCAAAGAGATTGTATATTCCATATTCGATGAATTAATTAAGTACTCTAAAAACGGAGAATATTCGGATGATAAGACATTAGTTGTTGTTAAGAAAATTAACTAGGATTATTCTGGATCAAAGACTAATGATTTGATCTTTTATAAATTAACCCGCAATAACTAGTCATATTATATGTTATACTATTCATTTACTTCCTGCGAAAGGATTGGTTTATGATGATTCAAAATATTTTATTATCCAAAATTCATGCTAATCAATTTAATCTTAAAAGAATATCGTTATTAGTTATAATTCTTATCTTTTCATTCCTATCGGAAACATCGAATATTTTTGCCCAAATAAGAAAAGTAGATTATGGAAATAATCCTAAAGCCGGTCATTATGCTTTGGTAAACGGAATCAAGCTATATTACGAAACATACGGAAGCGGTCAGCCATTAATAATGCTGCATGGTAACGGAGGTTCAATTAATGCATTTTATAAACAAATTCCATTCTTTGAGAAATTTTATCACGTCATTGCAATTGACAGCCGTCTGCAAGGTAAATCCGGTGGTTTGCCGGATACCATTTCTTATAGTTTAATGGCTTCCGATTTTAATGCTTTACTGAATCAACTTCATATTGATTCGGCTTATGTTTTAGGCTGGAGCGACGGTGGAATAAACGGTTTAATTATGGCCTTAAAATATCCCGATAAAGTAAAAAAGCTTGCGGTTTCAGGCGCCAACGTAGTTCCCGATTCTACTGCATTTAAATACAGCGATATTCTCGATATGAAAAATTTTGTTGAACATAATACTACTGCTTCAAAAACAGAAATTGCTCTTAACAAGATGATGCTTTACGAACCGAATATTTCGTATGATAGTTTGCATACCATTCATTGCCCTGTTTTAATTATGGCAGGCGATCATGATGTTATAAAAATCGGGCACACTATAAAAATATTTCAATCCATTCCCGGTGCCGAGTTGTGTATATTTCCTGATTCACATCATAATGCATTGCAGGAACATCCAAAACTATTTAACCAAACTGTACTTACATTTTTTAAGAAATAGGAAGTAATTAAAATGATTAGATCAATTAACCCGGCCGACAATAAAGAAATCAAATCATACAATGAAATGAATATAGAAGAAATAAATGGGATAATTTCTCAATCTCATCAAGCTTTTTTAAAATGGAAGAATACGGAATTTTCTCAACGCACTGTATTAATGAAAAAAGCCGCTGAAGTTTTAAGATTAAAAAAAGATAAATGGGCTGAAGTAATGACATTGGAGATGGGCAAGCCAATAAATCAATCACGG
>CAZHBJ010000213.1:0-4839 GCA_964530445.1 uncultured Ignavibacteriaceae bacterium | reverse complement strand
AAAGAATTTATACAATTTCACAAACCTTTTATTACAGATGACGAGATTGCTGAGGTTTCCGATTCAATACGTTCAGGATGGTGGACTACCGGTCCTAAAACTCTTCGATTCGAACAGGAATTTAACCGCTTTATAGGTTCTAAATATTCAATTTCGGCCGGCTCGTGGACTGCCTCCGCACACCTGGCTTTAGAAGCGTATAAACTTAAAGAAAATGATGAGGTAATAATCCCTGCTGTTACATTTACTGCTACAGCGGAAATTATTTGTTACTTTAAAGCTAAACCTATAATTGTAGATGTACAGAAGGATACTTTTAATATTGACCCTGTGCAAATTGAGAAAGCAATTACCAATAAAACAAAAGCAATTATTCCGGTCCATTACAGCGGTCAGCCGTGTGACATGGATGAAATATTAGCTATATCGAAAAAACACAATCTAAAAATAATTGAAGATGCTGCGCATGCACTTCCCGCATATTATAAAAATAAAAAAATAGGAACTATAGGCGATGTTACCTGCTTTAGTTTTTATGCAACTAAAACTTTAGCTACAGGCGAGGGAGGTATGGTTTGTACTGAAGATGAGCAGGTTGCCGAAAGATGCTCGATAATGAGGCTTCACGGAATTAATAAAGATGCATGGAAAAGATATACCTCCGAAGGTTCCTGGTATTATGAAGTTGTTTCACCCGGATTTAAATATAATTTTACCGATATTCAAGCTGCCTTAGGTTTAGCTCAATTGAAAAAAATTGAAAGGATGCTGGATTATAGGAAAAAAATTTTTCAAATGTACAATTCTGCTTTTAAAGACAATCCTTTAATTAAATTATACAATATTAAAAAAGATAGACAGTCGGCACATCATTTATATCCGATTTTAATTGATATAAATAATCTTACTATAACCCGATCCGAATTCATTAATAAACTAAAGGAATTAGGAATTGGTACGAGTGTACATTTTATTCCGTTATATAGACACCCCTACTATAGGGATTATTTAAATCTAAAACCGGAAATGTTTCCTATATCCGAATATATTTATGAACGGGTAATAACACTGCCGATTTGGCCGGGGATGCAAAATTCTCAAATTAATCGTGTTGCCGAGGCAGTAAATAATTTAACAAGAACGTATAAGAAATAAAGAATGAAAATGTTTCCATTCTATCGAAATTTAAATTTATTTATGATATACCAATTTTTACGACTTTATATTTTCTGAATTTTATGGATAATTTTATTATTAAACTACAATGTTTTTCAAAAACAGATAACGTTATTAATTTTATAGATTTTAATTTATGTATTTCCTATTAAAACGCCTGGCCGATATTATTATATCCCTAACTGCTATTGTTTTATTGCTACCAATATTTATTATTATATCAATAGCTATTATTATGAGTTCGGGGATACCGGTTTTTTATTTGCAGGAAAGAATCGGTAAAGACTGGAAAAAATTTAAAATAATAAAATTTAGAACAATGGTAAATAATGCCGAGAAAATCGGTCCCGGAATTTCTTCTAGCTACGATAAACGTATAACGACAATTGGGAAAATTTTAAGAAAATTTAAGATTGACGAACTGCCTCAATTAATAAATGTATTAAAAGGCGATATGAGTATTATAGGTCCTAGACCGGAACTATTAAAATATATCAGCCGGTATGAAAATGAATACTCAAAAATTTTAAAAGTAAAACCCGGAATTTCTGATTATGCTTCGGTCAAATTTAGAGATGAAGCTTCTATATTGCAGACAGCCGAAGACAGTGAGTCATTTTATTTGAAAGATATTCTTCCGGAAAAAATAAAGTTGTATAATAAATACATTGAAGAAATGAATTTTTTTGTAGATATTAAGATATTATTTTTAACATTTAAGGCAATTCTATTATGGGGGTAACTCAAAATTTATTTTCGCCTAAGAGTAATTTGACCAGGAAAATTACTTTTATCATTTTTGATATCCTGGCTTTCAGTTCAGCTTTAATTTTAGCATTCGTTTTAAGATTTAAGCCTTCTCAAGTTTTCGAAGTGCAATCAAACGTACTCTTTATTCTTCTTATATTTTTAACAGTAAAGTTAAGCGTATTTTACCTATTCAGACTATATGAAATCTCTTGGAGATATGTTTCACTGCAGGATCTTGCCAACATTGCTAAAGCTTGCTTGATCAGTTTCGGGATACTCTTTGTCTTAATCCATGATGTAAATTTAAGTTTTTTTAAGGGTTTCCCGCGGAGCATTATCTGGATTGATCTAATTTTAAGTTTCTTATTTTCGTCTGCATTTAAAATTTCAAAAAGGATGTATCTGGAGGTAATGCGGCAGAATATTAAAAAGTCCGATTTAAAAAGGACTTTGATTGTCGGTGCAGGCAGTGCGGGTGAACAGCTTCTTAGAGATATTCATAGAACGGAATCAAGGATATTTAATCCTGTATGTTTAGTGGATGATGATCCGTTGAAGCAGAATCTTTATATCCAAGGAATTAAGGTAGTAGGCAAAATAGATAATCTTCCCGAAATTATTCGAGAGTTTAGAATCGATGCAATTCTTGTTTCAATTCTTTCTGTGGATAGAAAGTTTCACAGGCGGATATTTCAATATGCGCATGCAGCAGGTATAGGTGACGTTAAAGTAGTATCTACTATCAATGATATTTCGGACTCGGTTAAAGTAGGTATAAAAGATATAAGAGATATAGATTTAAGTGATTTAATAGGCAGGCAGGCTGTTTCTATTAATACTAGAATAATCAGCAGCTATCTAAAGAATAAAAGAGTTTTGATAACAGGTGCTGCAGGATCAATCGGGTCCGAGATTTCCCGCCAGGTCATTTCATATCATCCTGAAGAAATTGCGATACTGGATATTAACGAAAGCGACATGTGCGACCTTGAATTAGAATTGAAGCGTACATATCCTAATACAAAAATTAAAATGCTGCTCTGCGATATTTCCAATCAAGAAAAGGTTAATAAGATATTTGAAAATTACATGCCGGAAGTAGTACTGCATGCAGCTGCTTTTAAACACGTTCCGGTAATGGAAAAATTTCCGGAAGAAGCAGTTAGGGTAAATATTTTAGGAACTCAAATTCTTGCTACAGCTGCTAAAACCTATAATACAGAAAGCTTTATATTAATATCGACCGACAAAGCTGTAAATCCGACTAGTATTATGGGTGCTTATAAGAGAATTGCCGAATATATTGTAACCGGTACCGGGAGAAGCAGCAATTGTAATTTTGTAGCCGTAAGATTTGGGAATGTAATTGGAAGCAGGGGAAGTGCATTACCTATTTTTATGGAACAAATTAAAAACGGCGGGCCGATTACCGTAACTCATCCCGATATGAAAAGATATTTTATGACAATTCCGGAAGCTGTTGCTTTGGTATTGCAGGCCGGCGCTACAGGCAAGAACGGCGACGTATTTGTGCTGGATATGGGCGAGCCTATTAAAATTGTAGATCTTGCAAGGGATCTAATTTTGTTGAACAATATGATTCCGGATAAAGATATAAAAATTAAATTTACCGGAATTAGAGAAGGTGAAAAATTATTTGAGGAAATTTTAACCGCAGAAGAAGGTGTAATAAATACTTCACATGAGAAAATTTTTAAGGCAAGGTTAGTTTGCATCCAAAATGAATCATCAATTCAGCAAATGGTTGAAGAATTTACCAGCTTTAGTGATTATAAATCAAAAAAGGATTGGGTTGCAATTTTTAAATATTATGTACCTACGTTTCAACTCTCTTCGGTTGTCGATCCTGTGGAAGTTGATAATGAAAATTTTAATTCCGAACACTTATCTTTAAGCCAGAATGGGTAGAAGTTTTCTTCGAATTCTTATATATAAGTTATATAAAAAAATCATTGAAGCTTCATAGATTTATGCGTTAAAGATTGTCCTCATCATAATAATTAAAAGAAGTTATTGTTATATTTTAATGTGCCTTTGATATATATGATTTTGAAATAGTCAATATTAATTATTAATGAAAATATCATCCTTTCTAAAATTCTCATTCTCATTTCTCTTTTTAATTTTAACCGGTTATCAAAGCATTTTTGCTCAGGTCGAAACAGTTCCTGCCGGTCATCCGGTTTATCAATTCTTAAAACGAATGTACATAAGCGGAGTATTAAAAAATTATGATGATGTTATATTGCCTTTATCTCAAAAACAAGTTATAAAGGATTTGGCCGAAATAGATAGCAGCGGAAATGATTTAAATTCTACGGATAAAGCTTTTTTGAAAAGGATGGAAGAAAAATTTGGAATGAATATTAAAAGTTCAACTGTTAATATTTTTGATAATTTCCCGTCTTCTCTTATTCATAATATTTTAGTTGATAATGAGAAACATCTGTATTCATACCGGGATTCTTCAATAAAATTTTTCATCGACCCGGTTCTTAATTTTAAATATTTATATTCAAGTAAATATGAAAATAACAGCACTTTATTGGATATCGGAGGAATTTTCCGAGGTGATTATGACGGCTGGTTCGGGTTTTATGTTAAAGGTTCGAATGGTACACAATTTGGCAGTAGGGATGTAGCCGGATTAGACAAACGCGTGAAACAAAGCTTTACTTTTAATAATACTAAAATTAATTTTTTTGATGCCACTAGCGGGTATGCAAGATTTCAGAAGGGGATTTTAAGCTTTGAATTGGGAAGAGAGAGAGTAATTTGGGGTACTGGTTTTATTAATAAAATGATATTATCGGATAATCCTCAGTTATTTGATTTTGTGAAGTTCGATATTGCTTATAAAAAATTACGCTACGATTTTCTGCACGGCTGGCT
>CAZHBJ010000212.1:0-4923 GCA_964530445.1 uncultured Ignavibacteriaceae bacterium | reverse complement strand
TACTAGTCCGACTCCGATATAAATTAAAACATAATTATTCCAAACCGCACCAATAACATAAGCAAGCACTCCGAATGTTCCGGAAATCGTCTGCATCCATGCATAACCTTTTGTTCTTTCAACACCTTCCGGAGTTACATCGGCAATAATCGATCTTGTAGGATTAAAGCTCACATTTATTGCCAGGTCTAAAGTTAAAGCCACGGCAATTGCAACACCAAGTATACCGTTAATTCCAAGCGAACTTGATATTACATCTATATTCGGCAATGCGAGAAGCATTAAAGCGGCAAGCAAACCGCCTATAAAAATAAACGGTCTTCTTCTGCCCTTCCACAGCCAAACCTTGTCGCTTACAATTCCAATTATCACCTGACCTAGTATTCCTGCAATTGGTCCTGCAGCCCAAACCAAACCTACATCATCAATTTTTAATCCGTATTTGGTGCTTAGTATCCAGCTAAGTGCGGAAATCTGAATAGAAAGAGCAAAGCCCATTGCAGTTGAAGGCAGACTTAAAATAGCATAGAATGAATTGGTAAGTTTTTTTTGTATGCTAAGCATATATTTTCCCGGCAATTAATTGATTATAATATGTAAACTTTCGATGAATGTCCTCAAGCGAATAAAGATAATTATTTTATTAATTCATAAAGATTCCCGGATTCCCCGCTGATTTCAATACTCCTTTTATTCAAAAAATTAGAAATTTTTCCGTTCGATAAATTTTTAATCTCCTTTACACCTTTAAGCCGATCTTTATAATTTTCAAGATCTACAGTTTTTTCATCGGAATTATTATTTAAGATTACCATAAATTTATCGTTACCGTTCACTTTGAAATACACAAACAATTCATCATAAGGCGGAAATTCAATAAGCCTCCCCGTCGATAACGCAGGATGCTTCTCTCTTAATAAAAGAATTTTATGCACATAATTATAAATATCGTTTTGTTCTTGCGTTCTTCCTTTAGATGTAAAAGCATTTAATGTATCACCGGGAAAACCACCGGGAAAATCCGTACGAATTAAACCGTCGCTTCTCCCCCCTTTCATTCCTATTTCTGTACCGTATAATATTGCAGGAATTCCTCTTGATGTCAGCAGCATTAATAAAGCCATCTTAAATTTATTAACATTACCGTTAGCCTGAAGCATGGCTCTAGCAACATCATGGTTGTCAACAAAAGTAACCAGGTTATTCGGATTATGATAAATAAAATCTTTTGCATAATCTTCATAAATATTATGGAGCCCCAGGCTGCCTTTTAAAAAAGCAGTATATGCATCGTAAGTTGCAAAATCAGTTATAGCAGGAAGATTTGAATCGAATTTCCTGGGATAATAAGTATGGGTTTGAAAGCTCGATAGAAAAACAGCATCGCCCGTAAAAACTTCACCTACAATATTTAGTTTGGGGAATTCCGTCAACAATGCTTTCCCCCATCTGGCCATATGTTTTTGATCGCAGTAAGGATAAGTATCTTCTCTAATTCCGTCAATCCCTGTCGATTCTACCCACCAGATTGTATTTTGAATTAAGTAATTACTTAAATAAGGATTAGCCTGATTTAAATCCGGCATATCATCCGTAAACCAGCCTTCGGTTGTATTTATTATAGTAGATGAATCTTTATGAATATCAGCAAATACTAATTTATCATTTCTCGATATTTGGTGGTGCTTTACAGTTCCGTGAATCCAATTTTTAAACGGAAGATCTTTCATCCAAGGATGATCGATACTAATATGATTACTTACATGATCTAAAATACACTTCAGTCCGTCCGCATGAGCATCTTGTACTAATTTTTCATATAGACTATTAGAACCAAAACGCGGATCGACTTTGTACATGTTTGTAGCAGCATACCCGTGGTAACTAATCTTTGTATTATTTTCTATAACCGGAGTAAGCCAAATTGCAGTAAATCCGAGATCTTTTATATAATTAAGATGATCTATAATTCCCCGGATATCCCCGCCATGCCTGCCTGAAGGATTAGTAAGGTTATATTCATCGAGCGTTCCTTTTACTATATTATTGGAAGTATCGCCGTCTGCAAATCTATCTGTCATTATTAAATAAATAACATCTTTATTACTAAACCCCTGGAAATTATTTATTGGAGATTTCTTTTTAAGAATCGGGAAATTAATTTCTTTCTCAGTTCCATCTTTATGAATGATCAGTTTATAAGTACCCGTATTAAGATCAGGCGGGATAAGGATATCTATAAACGAATAAGAAGAGCTTTCGGCATTATGAACTTTTAAAACTTTTATTTCTTTATTATCAAATTCTGCTGAAATATTATGAAGATCTTTTCCATACACCATTAGTTGAACCTTATTCCATTTCATCCCCACCCACCAGTTGGGCGGTTCAACTTTATTTATCTTAATACTCTGCCCGAAACATACAGCTAAGTTTATGTAAAAAACTAAAATAACAGTAATCTTCTTTACCAAACCTTCTCCTTTATAGTTTTAACATAATTTTGGAATATATCATAATTATTCCGTTTAATAGTTATTGATTTTTTCCTTAAATTAACCGTGGAAATATTGTGTGAATTTAATAAGTAGATATTCTATTTGGTACTACCCTTTTAGAGGGGTTTTTCATTAAAATAAACAAAAAAGGATGGGTATTTTTGCATTCCGAACCTACCCTGTCCTTAAATTTTAAGTAATATTGGTTTCAAAACCGAAATAATTTTGTGTTTTAGGAGAAATCATTAAAGTGATTTCTTGATTTTATTTAACAATAAAAATAATTTTTAATCTTATTTTTTTAGAAATATGCCAAAAGGTAAAGCAGAAGAAAAAAATATTGCGGTTAATAGAAAAGCCAGGCATGAATATACAATTATTCAAACTTATGAAGCGGGTATTGTTTTACAAGGAACCGAAGTAAAATCGCTAAGATTAGGTAAAGCAAATTTAGTAGACAGTTATGCAAATTTAAAAGACGGCGAGGTTTGGCTCGTAGGTGCACATATAAGTGTTTATGAACAAGGTAATATAAATAATCACGAACCTACCAGGACCCGTAAACTGCTTCTAAATAAAAGTGAAATACGAAAATTGATCGGCAAGGTAAAGGAAAAAGGATTAACGTTGATTCCTTTACGACTTTATTTTAAGGAAGGAAAAGCAAAAGTTGAACTAGCTCTGGCTAAAGGTAAAAAAGTTTACGACAAACGTGAATCTATAGCTAAAAGAGATTTGCAGAGAGAACAAGAAAGAAGATTTAAACTTTGATTCAAAATAGTTTTATTTAGATTGTAATTCTAAAATATTTTGTAAGAATAATTTATGTTGTAATATAAAAGAGAATAATGACAAAACTGAACTTTCCCACATTAAACGAACAAATGGACCTAATAAAAAGAGGTGCATTTGAAATCATTCCCGAAGACGAATTAGTTAAAAAGATAGAAAAATCTTTAAAAGAAAGTAAGCCTTTAAAAATCAAGTTAGGCTGCGATCCCAGTCGGCCGGATTTACACATCGGTCACTCCGTAGTTTTAAGAAAACTTGCACAATTCCAATCGTTGGGACATCAAGCAATTTTAATTATCGGTGATTTTACCGGTATGATTGGCGACCCATCAGGTAGAAATGTTACCCGCCCCGCATTAACTCTTGAAGAAACCAGGGTTAACGGTAAATCTTATCTGGACCAGGCTTCAAAAATTTTAGATAAAGTTAAGACAAAAATTGTATATAACTCCGAATGGCTCGGCAAAATGTCTTTTGAAGACGTTATTAAACTTTCATCGAAATATACTGTTGCCAGGATGATAGAAAGAGATGATTTTACAAAAAGATTTAAAGCCGGAGAGCCGATTAGTATTCATGAGTTTTTATACCCTCTGGCTCAGGCAATGGATTCGGTTGCAATCGAAAGCGATGTAGAACTCGGAGGAACCGATCAGAAATTTAATCTTTTGGTCGGTCGCGATATTCAAAGAGAATTTGGAATTGAACCGCAGATAATTTTAACTATGCCGTTAATTGTAGGAACAGACGGCGTTGAAAAAATGAGTAAATCTTATAATAATTATATCGGTATTTCCGATTCACCAAAAGAAATTTACGGAAAGACACTTTCTATCCCGGATAATTTAATCTACAATTATTATGAGCTTGCGACAAATATTTCCAACCAGGAATTAGCGGTTATAAGAAATCAGCTTAACGACGATAACTTTAATCCGAGGAACCTTAAAAGACAATTAGCCAGAACATTGGTGGAAATGTACCATAATAAAGAAGCGGCAACAGAAGCTGAACAGGAATTCGATAAAATTTTTATTAAAAAAGAAATTCCGGACGATATCCCGGAGTTTACATTAAGCAACGGCTCGAATGATATTGGAATTTTAGATTTAATCTTAAAAGTAAATTTTGCTTCGTCCAAGGGAGAAGCCAGGCGGCTGGTAACTCAAGGCGGTGTTTCACTGGACGGAGAAAAAATAGAAGACATCACCGCAAATATTAATTTGAAAAAAGAATCTATCCTAAAAGTAGGAAAGAGAAAGTTTGTTAAAATAATATCCGATTAAGAAAGGAGATGAGGATTTGTATGTTCCATCTAGAATATTTTTTACAAAAGGGGTAGGCAGGCACAAAGAATACCTGACATCATTTGAACTGGCACTAAGAAGTGCAGGAATTGAAATTTGTAATCTTGTTACGGTAAGCAGTATATTTCCCACCAACTGCAAAAGAATCAGCAAAGAAGAAGGATTGAGATCATTATCGCCAGGACAAATTACATTTTGTGTAATGGCACGTAATTCGACTAACGAACCTAACAGGCTGATAGCCTCTTCCATAGGTGTAGCTTTACCTGCCGATAATAATCAATACGGTTATCTTTCGGAACATCATCCTTTTGGAGAAACTGAAA
>CAZHBJ010000211.1:0-4932 GCA_964530445.1 uncultured Ignavibacteriaceae bacterium | reverse complement strand
ATCAAAAGTTGAACCGGCACCGGTTAATTTAACCTGTGCATTGGAAAAACCCGCGAAGGCTCCCAAAGTCACAGCAATCAATAGAATTATAAACAATTTAGATTTCATAATATAGTACCTTTAATTTTAATTAAGTTAATTGTAATGTTAATAAATTGTTAAATTTTTATAAAGTTAAAACTGCCAGAAGAAGGATACTCTTGGCGTTACATCACTCTTGTTCGTAGCGCCTGATGGAGCCTGATATGTAAGAACTTCAATATTCGGAGTTACACTTACATGTTTAATCGGGTTAAACTGAATACCTGCCAAAATTAAGTTATGTGCATCATATTTTGCGGATCCGTAATCTGCTGTATTTTTATCCACATTGTCAAAACGACCGACAATTTGAACAGAAGAACTCAAGTTAGCATAAGCCCAAATAGATATTCCGTGTCCGCTCTGTGAAGTTAGTGATAATGCATCCTGAGAAAGATAATTGTTCTGCTGTGATTTTATGAAACCCTCGACACCAATCGAAAAAACTCCTTTTTCACGATAGTTTAAGAAAGCAGCACCAACAAATGCACTGTTATTTGCCATTGAGCCGTCAGGTGCTTTTACTTGAGGTTCGGAAGCATAATCTCCATATACGGTTATCAACAGGTTGGAAGATGGATTAAATTCAAGCAGTCCGTAATATCTTTTAAATTTATTTGATTCGGGTTTATTGCCGGAATTATTACCTATTTTAATCCAATATTTAACCGTGCCGCTTTCATCAAATTTACCTTTTAAGTCCACACCCATATCTCTGGAACCGACAATACCGTTATAATCCATAATAGTTTTTTCGAGATAGCGGTGTCCCCAGGCGCCTTCAGAAACATCAAAAGCAGGAGTGGGAGAAAGACCGAAAATAAGATCGGAACCTGAAAAAATGTTATGCCATTTCAACCAGGCATCCTTAACGTACATTCCATATGATCCGTCTGCAAGCTGATGGGTTTCCAAACGAAAACGTGAAGAAAAATTATCGGATAAACCAAAGTCCCCGGTAAAATAAATCCTGTTTATTCGAACACCGTTCACATCTCTATTTGAAGGATTATTCGCACTAGCATTATAAAAGAAATCCCCGAATGTTAATCCATGAATTTTTACTTTTGGGTACCCGGCATCTTGCGCCATGACAGAAGAAGCAAAAAGCAGCAAAGAGCAAAGTATTGTAACGAGGTTTTTCATATTTGTGTTACTCTTAATTTGTTAATAAATAAATTGATTAAAAATAGAAATTTTAGTTTGTGTAATAGTTTTTTTTTGAGGAGTAATATTATGTATAATAGTATTACGTCGTGTTAACGGAGTGTTACGATTCTGTTAATAAATTGTTACGAAAAAAAAGAAAGCACTTAACATGATCTCGTTAAGTGCTTACGATTAGAAATAATTAGCTGTATAAGAAATGATTAATTAAATATCCCTTATAGATCAAACGGGTACACAAAAGAAATTCTGGGTTCAATTCTTTTTTGCGGTTTATAATCAATTACATTTTTATTTGCATCACGAATCGGTGTGAATGTCCAGTTGTAAAGCATTGATACCAAGATGTAAGGAATCGGTTTATATCCGAATTCAAAATACAAATAAGAGTTATTATCTACTTTAAAGATAGCCGATTCATTTCCGATATTTATTTTATCATAACCTGCTCTTACAACAAACGGAATTCCTTGAGGAGACACATTTGCAACTAAATGAAGGTCGCCGCTGTTTGGAGTTTTATCAAGTCTCTGGTAGCTTCCGATAATGTCCAGCACTCCAAGGAAATGAAGACCAAGTTCACCGAATACTCCATTATCCGGGTTTGTTAAATTAGACAACAGTGTAGCTTTGCTTGTAGGCATTCCGGTCGAATCAATCCGGTAACGCTGTATTTCGTACATTGAATTGAAATACGAAGGCAGATAATGCGCCTGGTTAAACCGTCTTTCCAGTTTCGCAGAAGCATTTAAAATTCCCAATCCGTTAAGATCAATTTGAATACCGGTTGCAACACCGCTTCCGTAATTAATTATTTTAGCATAGTCTGTATACAAAACAAGATTAAGCATACTTGATTTAATAATCGGCAAACCAATATCGGCACCTACTATCTGCATTCTTCCTTTATCTTTTTCGGTGAATTGTTGTGGATTATACTGTGGTAATGGTATTGGCCCAGTAGGTACAACTTCATTAAAAACAACGCCTGAGTATTTATTAAAATCAACCGCATAAGTTCCGCCAACTTCAAAATTTCCGATGATTGGAACATCTGCAAGAGAGCTGAATTTTAACGGACGGACATAAGCTCTTAATGCAGTAACACCGGCTTCTGCAAAAGTGCTGTATATCGATTCGAAACCGAAATTACCGAAGTCGATATCCGTAATTAAACCGATCTTTCGGTTATCGATTGACGGGCTGTTGTTGTACTGGTACATTATACTTCCATGTCCGAGATTATAATAATCAAGAGCCCCGAGTTTAATATAAACAGGATCATGTTTTAAGCCGTAACGTACATAACGAATTATACTTAAATAATCGGATAAAGTGTTAAAATCTTCTTTACGAATATTTCCGCTTTTATTTATATCGAGATTCAAATCCAAACCAACCCCAAAATTTCCCAGCGCAATTTCCGGCATAATATGGAATCGGTAATAAAGCTGGCCGTCAATCCAGTTCAATCCGAAGCCGCCTTCCAGATTTCCTTTTCCTTCTCTCGGGTACTGCTCAAACTGATTGTATTGTGCAAAGATAGAACAAGAAAATAAGAGCACTGCCATAATCACAAAAAATTTTTTCATTGGTCTACACCAAATATTGTTAATGAAAATATTTTTATTCGTTCAAATATACAATTATCTATTGAATTTATATAAAGTTAGATCACGCCGAATTATAATTTAATATTGCAAATGACCTTACAAATACAAAATTATTTTTACCTAACTATTGCAAGTTTTTGAATAACATTATCAGTTTTATTTCCTTTTTTCATAATTATTTTATATAGATAAACTCCGTTAGCTAAAAGATCGCCGTCTTCATCCCTGCCGTCCCAATAAATTGTATTGAAGTCATATTTTAATTGAGATGAATTTTTCTTTATAATTTTTATCAGCCTGCCTGCAATTGTATATATATAAATTTTTAATTCATCCGGCAGTTGTGTTAGTTTAAATGTAAAATATGTGGAGTTTGAAAACGGATTCGGATAATTATAAACATAAAGTATATGAGGCTCGTTTTGTACTACAAAGTTTTTAGTAATAATAACAGGCTCGGACGAATTACCTGTTGTATTTTTTCCTATCACTTCCAAAGAATATTCCCCATCCGGTAATGTCGGTGTATAATTTACCACCATTTTAGGATTGCCGGAATTAAATTGATAAGAAACTGTCCCCGAATTATTTGAATAATAAACCGGCTGATCATTTATTGTAATGCTTATTGATGAAGTATCCGTTAAAGGCACCAAAGAAGAATCATCCAGAGTTATTCTTATTTTCGGATGAGATGAAATATAATCGCCGTCCAGAATATTTTGCCCGTCAAAGGTAACATTTAAAGTCGGTTTGGAAGAATCCGGCACTATATAAAAAGGTATGGAAAATACATTATTGTCCTTATACAATTCCGAAATTTTATTTCCCGGATCGATTGTTATATAAAACGACCTGTTGCCGCTTCCGTTAACGGTATTGTAATTAACATCGAATAACTTTCTGCTGCCGGGATTTAAGGAATCTACAAGAGATTCATATATCGTTTCATATGAATTATCGGGTTTTAACACTTCCACCATAACATTAAAGCTGTCTGCCGGTGATTCACCGGCATTATAGACATAAAATTGAAGCTTTTCTTCCTCTCCCTGTTTAATTGAATCATTTGAAACAGAAACAACCTGATAGTTGGTACCGAGCTCCGGAAGAGAATTCAATTTAACTTCCAGCTCTTTTATTTTAGGAGAAGCTTTTAATTGATTCGAATGGAAACGCGCAAGGAATTTTAGACCGGGATAAACCGAAGTTTTTATATTTTTAAGTGAAGCGTATCCGTTCGTTAAATTTATCGATGATAATGTATCTATGCTGTTATTTGCTTTTATCCCAACCGGAATAATTTGTATAGAAGCGCCGGATGGAATTTCAGAGAGGACATGAAGACTATCCCAACGTACCGAATTTGTAATTTCAGGAAACATTACGGTGCCCGAATCGCTTTTAGCTATTATTGAGGTATCGATAATTGCAACCCCTTGAAATTGTTTCTTATAATCTTCAGGCACTGTTCCCATAGCAGCACCTTTTTTACCTATTATACACCAAGATTCTGTGTACCTAACACTATCTATATATTTGCTTCCGAAATTTTTTATTTCATTTCTAACAGGCGTTCCGGCGCTGTAACCTAAAACCGATTGGGCTCCGTCATCACAAATAGCCATCGCTATAACGGTGCCTTCAGGCAGACTTTTTAAGTAATTTAACAAAGAGTCTCCTGCCGGCGGATTCGGATATACAAAGAATTTTAAATCAAAAGGTTTAAGTGTTAAGGAATCGATTAAAGCAGTAGCAATTCCCCAATAATAGGTATTTGGTAACATTTCAGATAAATTATATTGTATAGAACCAAAAGCACCTGCACTTGAACCGGCCGATGAAATTTTTAACTCATCTTTCACCGAAGACAGCTCCCACGAGTTATCTTTAGAATTAAAATGCGTATTCCTATATTTTAAATCCGCCAAACTATCAATAGGATAATTAATTATCCAATTATAACTTGATTTTATATTTAAAAATGAATTCGGTTCCGACCATGACTTTGAATTTGAAGCTCTTACTCTCCACCAGTATCTTATCCGGGGCAATAAATTGTTAAGCGAAA
>CAZHBJ010000210.1:0-4938 GCA_964530445.1 uncultured Ignavibacteriaceae bacterium | reverse complement strand
TATCGATTACTGCAACTAACTGCCCTAATATGTTATATACTTTTATAAGCTTAACCATACCGGCAGTATTGTTTCCCAGGTAAAATCTAATCCTTGTACTTGGATTAAACGGATTCGGATAGTTCACGGCTATAAAAGATTCTGGTCTAAGTACATCATTCTTTGTTTCAGTTGACGTAGTTGGTACAGTAGAATAATCGGCAATATAAGCCGTATACCGGCAGCGGATATTATATTTAAGACTTATATCTATGTCTTTTTGTTTTAGTTCTTCCGTCTCTCCGTAAATGTCTATTGCTCTTTCAATCGCATCTATCATCTCCTTTGCCCAGATTGTTGCTGCAAACTTATCTTCATTATTATTGTTGCTGAAATTAAGTTTAAAATCATAAGCTTTCATCCCGTTTACGGAGTTGCCTCCAATACTTAGTGCCGATGTTCCTGGATTTCGGTACATACCTGTTAAATAAAATTGTGAGCCGGCATATGTTGATGGAATTTTTTCAGGAACAACATCAAACAAGTCTGCTTTTCCATATTCCATAAAAACATCTTTTAACAACGGCTGATTTATCTGATTAAATACATGCAGCATCTTATCACTTAGATTATCATTTTTTTCAATATAAGTTACAAAGCCGTAGTTAAGTGCCGCAGTCATTTCCAGACGTGAACGGTCGAGATCATCTCCTATTCCTATAGGAAATATACCTACTTTATGAGTATTTAGATCTTCTATTTCTTTCGGATCAAGCGGTGAACGGCCATACGTAAAAACCATAATGGAATTGCTCAACGAATCATCTTTAATTTCATTTAAACATTCCTTAATTCCATCACCTAGGTTCGTGCCGTATTCAATCGAAACCGAAGAAAGAAAGTCTTTAGCATCGCTAATATTTTGCGAATCAGCCGGTACTAGTGAAACTTTCCATGGTTGAGTAACTGAATTAATCAAAACAATATTAAAGTAGTCTTTTGATGATAACCTGTCCAGTGATTTTGAGATTGCAAAAACACTCTGGCTAAAATTGCTTCCGTACATCGATGATGAATTGGAGAGCAAAAACAAAACACGCTTTGGAAAAATGCTGTCCGGTTGAGCCGTATTCTGAGGTCGTACAAAAAGCAGGAAATGCCCGCCTGCAGTATCACCTACAGCAGAATAAAAATCAACTCCCAGATAATTATTATCTGTTTGATAAAAAAATTGAAAATCTTTATCAAGATAAGTTTTCGGCTTTACTAATTGCAGATGAAGATTATTTGCATCCGAACTTACGACTTTATAGTCAGGATTTGAAGGGACATTATAATTTGTAATTACCGAATTTGATTCTACATTTACATTGAATTGGAGATCATCAACGGGGTATTGAATAAAGTCTTCCGTGTTAAGCGGGAAATCATAATCATATCTGCCTTGATAATATTTGCACATGCTTACATAGTGCAGTTCAACTTTTTGAATCATACCACCCGCAATTCCTTTAAGATAAATTTTAATTCCGTTGCGGCCGATATAATTATTTACTTCTGCGGCCACGCCACCTTCGCCTGTTCCCGGGTTAACAGCCTGTTCTTTAACTTTCAGCACCGCCTGATATACGGTATCGTTGTACCAGTAAAGAAATTGTGTTGCCCTCGCATCAGGAGGAAGCGGGAATGAATACACGGCATCTGTAGAGTCGTGCCATTCATTTACAAATTCCTGGTAAACGATAGTCTCTGCAACTGCTCCTTTAATGTTTACGGTAACGTGAGAAGATCTTAATCTTAAAAAATCTTTCGGATAATTTTCTTTTGTCGGCATCAATAAGCCGGTTGAGAAAGAATAGGACGATAACAATAAGATTATAACTACGATATAAATTTTTGTATTCTTCATTTTATCCCCCTTTACTTTAAAAATAAAATTTTTGCATTTTCAACATAGTCGCGCAGATTTTTATCCGTAAGAATTAATTGAACTATATAAAATCCGCTGCTAATCTGTATTCCTTTGTTATTGTGTGCATTCCACACAACACTTGGGCTGCTGCTTTCATTTAAAGAAAATTCCTTTATTTGCTGACCGAGAAGATTATATATTTTGATTTTCCCGTTAACATAATTTCCCTTTTTAATCTGAAAAGTGATTTCCGGATTAAAAGGATTTGGATAAAATGCAAGACGGTGGATTGCAGTTTTTTGACCCGATTGATTGAAATTGTAAACTGCATTTCCTCCTAAACCGGTATATTTAACCATTAATTTAATTTGGTGATCGATCTGCGACTGATCCAGTACGTTGAATGAAATAATATATTTATTTGAAGAATTCAACCGCGACATTTGAAGCATGATATCTCTGAAATTACCGTTGATATCGTAATAGTCTCCACCGGTTGGATTAATTATGGGGTCATAATATTCCGACTTGTAGATTGAAGTTCCAACCGAATTTACGGTTGCATCGCTTGCAAGCAATGCATTTACAACTTCAATTTTTGTTAATGGAGTTACATCATCATTTTCGTGATAGTTGGAATCTGTTATCCAGATAATAATATGTTTGGCATTTTTTCTAAAAGGAAATTTTGAAGCATTCAATAAAGCTTGAAGTGAATTTTCCGGACCGTCACCTCCTCCATGCGCATATTGCTGGGCAATTATATTTTGAAAATCAGTGGCATCGTTTGTAAAAGGATAAATATTTTCCACTTCATCTAGAAAAGTAACGAGGCCCAGCCTATAATCTACACCTCGAGCAGATAAACTATCTGCAAATTCTATTATATTATTTTTTACTCCGTCTATTATATTCCCCATGCTTCCGGTGACATCCAAAGCAAACACAAAATCTACAGAATTAATACCTCCCGATAAATCTTTACCCAAAGTAAATGCAGTAACTCTCTGATCATTATCATACAAGAAAATATTATCCGGTGTTAGATTTGAGACAAAATAATCATTACTTTTTACTTTAACATTAAAAGCTATATCCATTTTCGGATAACTTCCGGTCATCGAAGAATCAATAGTAACAACCAATCCCGTATCGGATACCGGCGTTGCCGGAATAAATATGTTACGATGTATTTCATCTATAACCTGACTGCCATCCATTAACTTTGCACTTACATCCACTATTTTATCTTCATAAGAAATATGGGTTCCAATGTCTATTCTCACATATGCCGGATTTGATTCATTTAATAAAAGGCTTTGAGTGGAAAATCCGGAATTGAATATAGACGGTAATTCCAGAGATAATGACGGTGAGTTTAATGTTGAATTACCGGATTTATATAATTCAACATACGTGGAAAATTTCTGAGGAAACATTAAGTTATTATCTATGGTAAGAAAGTTCGGCAAGTCCCATCTTAAAAACGCCTGAGCAGAAAAATCAGGCTGAGCAAGTGCAACTGTAGTAACACAAGATTTTTCTTGACCGGTCGATAAAGTTTCTTCCGTCCAGTAAAATTTTAAATCCAGATCGTAAATGGTTTTCTGCATGTCTGTTGTAAAAGACGGTGAAGGATCGCTATAAACATCTGCCCAATTTGCAGCAATTATTTTAGACGGTTTATTTTCATAAGAAATATCGATTCCCATTCCTTTGGCACCGGATGATTTTTCCCAAACGTTTAATTCGGAAGGGACGGCCGAGTTTTCAAATACGGAACCCTGTGTGACAAATTCATTTTGATTACCTAAACTACCGTCTCCACATTTTCCAAGACCCGGGTCCATAACTAAACCTAATCCGAACGTATGTGTACCCGAATCGAGATTTTTTATTTTTTGAATAATTTTAATGCTGTCGCCTATGCATATCATTGAAAAAGAAAACAATACTTTACTGTTATTCGTAGCCGTAAAAGTTAAAGTGTCTCCGCTTTTATCGGTAATCAATTCCGAAGAACTCGAGAAATAATCATCCGGTTTATACCATTTCCCATCCACAGAAATAACAGGATATGAAGTTAATGCATACGGATGACCGAAAGTAACCGCACAATTATCATCCAGCTTACTGGATGATACTCCGTTTGTAGTACCTATTGTAAAATACCCGCCGGCTATCATTGTAATTTGAACTTTGTCATTTTGGAATTGCCGTGAGGAGAAATCTGAAACAGATCTCAAACCTGCGTCCTTATGGATTCCAGGCGCAGTCAGATCGAATAATTTTTTGTTTTGAGCATTAGCTGCAATAACAAAAAGTGAAAGAATTATTAACAATAATATTTTTTTCATTTAAGCCCCTTTCCCTATTAATAAATTATATCATTTTTAATTGGAAAATTTATCGATTAATAAATTTTACATGAATTATCTCATCAAAACCATCTTTTTATTTAGTTGATAATTACCTGCCTGAATAGAATAAAAATAAATACCGCTCGGCATAGACATACCTTGAGAATTTTTTCCGTCCCAAGTAACTTGATAGTAACCCGGAGCTTTTTCTTCATTTACTAGTGTAAGAATTAACTGACCAAGAGAATTATAAATTCTTATTATTACATGATATGATGAATTATCTTTTGGTAATTGATAACAAATTACAGTAGTCGGATTAAATGGATTCGGATAATTCTGCTCAAGAATAAATTTGTCAGGTATGCTATTTTTATCATTTGCAGCAACAGTTGTCGGATTGTTCGGATCAACATAATAGGAAGTATAAGGAGTTACTATTTGATATTTTAATCCTAGCTCAATAACCTGGTTTACAAGCTCTTCAGTTTCTCCGTAAATTTCAATTAATTTTAATATATCATCAATCTTAGCTTTTGCCCACAAACGGGGAACAAATCTGTTTCCTTTCAGGGTGTCTGCAAAATTAATAGTTTTTGTAAATGTAAAATCTTTTGAACGGAGTTTCCCAATCAATGTAACATCAAAAGTACCGAGGTTTTTATACATCCCCAATCGTGTTACCTG
>CAZHBJ010000209.1:0-4986 GCA_964530445.1 uncultured Ignavibacteriaceae bacterium | reverse complement strand
TGTAATAAGATTTAACTTTTTTTATCGGATCCATTGAAAGAAATACGGATTGAGTATTATTGCTTCTTAGCGATGATTTAACTACTCCTGGATAAACCGGCGCAAGAAGTTTCGACTGTGCAGGCACCGTACCACAACTCATTAATATAAATACAATAAATAAAATAATTTTATTTGCCGACATAAAATCTCCTTCATTAATTAAAACAAAGCTACTGTGGATTATGAACTAATTTTATTTGCAGTTGACCGATAAGATCAATTGTGCCTAAGCCGCTGGATACGGTGCGGTTAACGCTGTATGCGGTATCTACAGCATTAATATTTTTGTTGTGAATGTATGGTTGAAGATCAAATACGTTATTATAATTATCGAAATAACTTTCGTTATAAAAGACGAAATTATTCAAATCGCGGAATAAAGTAGCGTTTGCGGAATGCTGCATATCCGAACCGACATTTGTACAACTGTGGGCACCGCTAATGTCAAATCCGTAGTCCCATTGTTCAAATACGGAGCCTAGAGTATCAAGGCGGATCGACACATAATTTTGTTTGCACAAATTCAAACCGTCAACTTCTATATCTCGGTTAAAAGATTGCGGCAGCACGATTTTATCATGGCCGCCCTGCCCATTGTCTGCAGAATTCTGACAGGCATCTCCGGTAAGCCCGTATACATAATTAATATCGCCTTTGCCAAGAAAAGAAAATCCGGGAAATGTAAAGTAAGGAGTTAAATCAATTGTACCTTGAATTTTAACCTGTTCCGTATCAGGAGGAATACCGTTGTCTCGAATAATGTTCTCTACTCTTTCATTTATAATAAATTTAAAAGTCATTGCGCCTTGTATATCACTCAAAAAGTTAACCTGGGCTCCGAAGATCTGGGCCTGGGTTGAAAGACTTAATAAAGATGCAATTACGCTGTAGTCATGATCCTGTGTCAATTTTGTCAGTTGAGCATCGTAATATCTTTTTGCCCAGGCACCGAGATTTGCCAATAAATCGGGCGGGGAAGATGCGCCCATTGCTTGCATTGATGCACTAGTTGTAAGCAACGCCTTAACAATGGCAGGATATTTTTTATTATCGCTTGAATACTGATTATATGCGGCTTGAGCCTTTTTAAATACCCGCTCAGCCAGTTTGGAAGCTTGCGCCAATCCGCCGAAGATAGTATCGCAGCCTGCCAGGTCCATTGTACTGAGTCCACCCAGCATACGTTTTATAACCGTGTCTTCCGGGGTTTCCAGTTGTTTGATATAATCATCTATAAGTTTTTCCTTTGAGGCATCCAATCCGCAGCCGTAATCAATATCGGGCGGAACCGGAGCATTAAGCGGCTGTTGCAGTAGATTGTTTTCTTCCTCTAAACCCATGTTGTATTGTTCGTGCCCGATAGCGCAAAGCTTGTTGAAGAATTTAACTTGAGCCGCGGCAGTCCCGCTGAAATGAGTAATAGGAATAGAATAAGAGCTGCCGGACCCGGAAAATGATGTTAACTCAACACTTTTTCCATCCTGCGAAAAAGTAAAAAAAACAAATTTATTAGTGGATTGCGGAACAGTAACCGTTAATGTAGCGGGATTCGTGAACATGAATCCATCGGGCTGAAATACAACACCGTTAGTGATATTAAAGGTAGTATCAGATTTTACGTTTGTTATAGGTGTTATTGTAATAATAGTGTTACTTTGAAAATCCTGTTTAGGAATATGCAAATCCCATTTAATTCCGCTTGCATCCGTAGTTGATATATCGATAGCAGTAGAATCTAGTTCAGCTGATTTTTCCCTTGAGTGATCAGGTGAATAAGAAATTGTTCCCAATGATGTTGCGCCTGATGTTGAAGGGGAAGATGAATTCTGCGGTTCTGTCGGGGAGGGTTTCTTGCAAGAATTAAATGAGAAAAATAATCCAAACAATATCAATACCGTAATAAAATAATAAATCTTTTTATTAATCATATTCATTTTTGAAACTTATTTAATTTAAGCACTCTGCCATCATGTCCTTTTTATAATGAAGGCAGCATTACTGAAAAACAACAATTTGTTTTTTAATACATTTCAAAACTTAAAATCAACGCCAAGATCCAGAGCTTCATAACTCAATGAACCTAAACCAAAGCTGGCCCTGATTGCAAGAGTAGGAGAAATCCAGTAGCGTGCGCCGGCTTGAAGAGCTGTCCAGAAACCTCCCACGGTAGGTGAAGCATAATTACCATAAGGACCGCTCCAGCTAACCGAGCCTCCGTCATACGCAAGTATAATACCAAGCCATGGATCGAATTTACTTTGAGTTTTAAAATGGTAGTTTCCCTGTGCACCAATTAAAATATCAGTGTAACTCCACTTCCCGTCAAAAAAACTTTCACTGTAACTCCAATAACGGAATAATCCGCCTATGCCGATAGTGCCGAAATTTTGTAATTCGATTCCGCGTTCATAATTAATACCGTATTCAGGAGTGCTGCCTAGAAAGGATAAACCGAGAGAAGGTCCCAGATAATTTTTACCGGCATTGAATTGGGCCTCAGCCTTTGTCGGCAGCAGCAGCAGAAAAATTACGATTGAAAGAATTATTGTCGATGTGATTTTCATCCTTTATACCTTTTGGTTTGTTGTTTTAATATAAATTAGTTAATAATGATTATTTTAGGAGCAGCATTTTTTTTGTTATTGTTTTGTTTATACTTTCATCGGTTATATTATAAAAGTAAACTCCGCTGGAATAATTATCCGCGTCCCAAACAACATTATGAACACCGGCATTTAAATCGGAGTTAACCAAAGTTTTTACCACTTTTCCAGGGAGATCATAAATCTTCAATATAATATGGCTGCGATGCGGAATAGAAAATGTTATTTTTGTTGTAGGATTAAATGGATTAGGATAATTTTGATAAAGGATAAATTTTTGTGGAATCTTATTTCTTGTTGTCGTTACGTTTGTAATATTGTTAAATGAGAAATCATCAACTAAAAAAGTACTTCCTATATGATACTGATTTAATTTACCGGGTTTTATACTCACTTCAATTGTTAATGAATCAACAGTATCTATTGCTGTTTTGGTTAAAGATTGAATATTCAAATTAAATTCCTTGTATACAGATGCAGATGCTGAGTCTAAAAAAGTTCCTTCGGCAACAACGTTCGTGTCTTTGTATAATTTTGCATCTACAAAAAATTTATCGCCGCCGATTGGACTGAATCGGTAGTAACCATTTAAAGCCTGAGGTTTTTTAAAAAAAGGAATTGAAAATCTCATATCCGGTGATACTATAGCATTATTATAACCGGTTACTACTGTGCCTTCTACGGCATACGAACCCGAATGAGCGGTGTCGGATTGAACTATACCAGTAGCAGAGGCTTTTACTCTTTCCTTCCAACCGTAAGGCCAGCCGTATTGCCAAGTTTCGAAATCACCGTTAGGTAATTTATATAATTGACCTATTGTAAAATCGCCGAATGATTTAACTTCTGCCGAAACAGCACTGATTGAAGAAAGCACAGAAAGGCCAAGATTATTATTTGTTACGCTCCATTGCCCGGTTGACTGATCTCCCTGTAATACTGTAGCTGCTAAATAATTATGAATATAGTCGAGTGAACCTATACTATGATATTCATCGTTAAAGGAAAGTGAAACATTCGCATCTACATTCCCGCTATAATTATTGGAAGATTTAATTTTCCAAAAGTAATATTTTTCGAAGGCAGAAATATCCTGTGGAAGTGAATTCATTTTAACTAGTGAATCCGATGCTGCAACTGTTATCTTTGTTCCTGCTGAAGGTAAATTATTTAATTTAATTGCTATAGGTCTTGCTTGACCCACTCCTTGTGTACCTACCCAAAAGACGAGACTATCTCTTGTGCGAAATTCTCTGGCTAAATTTCCGATAACATATTGATGACCGGAATAGTAAGAAAACATTATCGCACTATCTTCAAGAGACAAAGTGTCACTCCCGGTATATATGTATTCATTATCCATTGATTTAAAGTTAATTCTGTTGGTAATTGTAATTGATTTATCAAGCGTAAGATTTCCGTACAAGTCTAAGTCATAGATACTATCCGGCAAACTGGCTGTAGTGGTAACAAGTGGACCTAATTCAAAATAAACATTATTACCGTATCTTGGTTGATAAGCAAAACTCGCCGATGAATCCAATAGAACAGAACCATTGTTGTCTATTGATAAAATGCCGTTTGTGTTATTAAGTGTCGAATACAGTGCCAAAGAGTGGCAATACAAAAGTCCGCTTAATGTAGTATACTTTAAAATTGTTAGTGAACTGATATGAGTTTTCTGATAGGCATCAATAGTTACTAAGCTGCCTGTCATTGTTACATATGTATTTATAATATGTTGGTAGTTAGACATTGAAGGAACGAAAGTTCCGTAATTTGAAAAATCCTTTCCGATCGAGATAGAATGAGAGAAAGAGTTGACTATGTTAGTTGTATCCAATGCCGGTTGAATGGTTCCATAATCTCCGATTGAAAGTGAACCGTACACTAAAAGATTTGTTTCAGGACTATCATAATACCCCTCACCCAATACCAATGTGCCGTAAACAGTCAATGAATGACAAATCACCAGTCGATTTGTGAGGCCGTAGTCCAGAGTTACCGTATCACCTTGAGAAATAATTACATCATCATTTTTTCCAGGCACAGTGTTGCTGTCCCAAATTCCGCTTTGGCTCCAATTCCCGTTGTATGTGCTTCTAATAGTTTTTGAAACAATAGGTGATGCCGAAAATATTAATAAGCATAAAGAAAAAAGTATTTTAATTTTCATAGTTTCCCTGTTTTAAATAATATATATCTTACTTAAGCAATATCATTTTTTTTAATTGGGTGCGGCCGTTTTCATTCAAGCGGTAAAAATAAATCCCCCAGGCAAAGCCCATTACGTTAAATATAAAACAAATGATATGATCTGGTCACCGTATAAATCCGATTT
>CAZHBJ010000208.1:0-5195 GCA_964530445.1 uncultured Ignavibacteriaceae bacterium | reverse complement strand
ATGAAATTCGGACCGGAAGTAAATGCATATACCGGTTTTGATCAAACCGTTTACTTGATTGAAGTTCCGACAGACAGCGAACAGGTTGTAGAAAAAGGAATTCAAATACTGCAGGAATGGGCTCACAATGTAAGCTTTGAAGATGATGAAATTGATAAAGAAAGAGGTGTGATAGAAGAAGAATGGAGGTTAGGCAGAGGTGCATGGTCAAGAATTCGCGATAAACAATATCCGATTCTCTTCAAAAATTCTCAATATGCCGTAAGACTGCCTATCGGAAAGATAGACATTATTAAAAACTTTAAACATAATGTTCTGAGAAAGTTTTATCATGATTGGTACCGCCCCGATTTAATGGCTGTTGTTGCAGTAGGTGATTTTGATCCGCAGTGGATGGAGAATATTATAAAAAAACATTTTTCAAAAATTCCTTCACCTAAAAATGAAAGAGAAAGAAAAGTCTTTCCTGTTCCCGACAATAAGAAAACACTTTATGCTATTGCAGGTGATCCCGAAATGCCTTATACAAGTGTAAGTATTTACTATAAACTTCCGGTAAAAGAAGAAAAAACTTTAAAAGATTATAGGTCATCTCTAATCGATAATCTTTATAATTCTATGATGAATGAAAGATTAAATGAAATTGCCCAAAAGCCGAATCCTCCTTTTATAATGGCAAGATCTGCAAAAGGAAGATTCATCCGCAGCAAAGAAGTTTATTATATAGGCGGAATGGTTAAGAACGGCGGCACGGCAAAAGGGCTTGAAGCGATGATTCGGGAAGCCGAAAGAGTTAAACAATTCGGCTTTACAAAAACAGAGCTTAACCGTGCTAAAGAAAATATGATTAGAAATTATGAAAAAGCTTTTAATGAAAGAAATAAAACCGAATCGTCCCGGCTAATTCAAAATTATGTAAATAATTATTTGAATGGAGATCCTATTCCCGGTATAGAGTACGAATATTCGATGGTAGAAAAATTGCTGCCGGATATTTCGTTGAATGAAGTAGATGACTTGGCGGCAAAATATATTACCGGCGAGAACCGTGTAATTATGGTGGGTGCTCCTGAAAAGAAAGGTGTAGAAGTCCCGACGGAAAGCGAGCTTAAAGAAGTTATCAATAAGGTTGAAAATGAAAAGTTAACTGCCTATGAAGATAAAACCTCAAATCTTCCGCTTGTAGAAAAAGTACCGGAAGGTTCTAAAATAGTCAGTGAAACCGAAAATACCGAAATGAACTATACTGAATGGAAACTTGCAAACGGAGTTAAAGTAATTTTAAAACCGACTGATTTTAAAAACGACGAGGTATTGTTTAGAGCATTCAGTCCCGGCGGTAATTCACTTGTTCCTAATGAAGATTATATCCCGGCTGCTACGGCTAGCGAGTTAATAGATCTCAGCGGTGTAGGTAAATTCGATCTGATAACTTTACAAAAAATGCTTTCGGGAAAAATAGTTCAAGTAACACCGTATGTAGGTGAGCTTTCCGAAGGTTTAAACGGATCATCTTCGCCAAAAGATTTAAAAACGATGTTCCAATTGATTTATTTATATTTTACTGCACCCAGGATCGATAGTTCGGCTTACGAGGTATATCAATCCAGAATTAAAGATATACTGGCTAATAAGAGTTTAAGCCCTGAAAATGCTTTCCAGGATACTATCTCGGTTACACTTGCGCAATATAATTTAAGAAGGAAACCGTGGACTGCCGATATTGTTAATAAAATGGATATGAAAAAATCTTTCGAAATATATAAGAACAGATTTGCCGATGCGTCCGATTTTACTTTTGTGTTTGTAGGTAATTTTAGTAAAGAAAAAATTAAGCCGCTGGTTGAAACTTATCTTGGTAGTTTACCGTCAATTAACCGGAAAGAGAACTGGAAAAATTTGGAAATAAATCCGCCTGTCGGTGTAATTTCAAAAGAAGTAAAAAAAGGTATTGCACCTAAGAGTATGGTGAATATAACATTTACCGGACCTTATGAATGGGGCTATCAAAATAATTATGATTTACAATCAATGAAAGATGTTCTTGATATCAAACTCAGAGAAAATATAAGGGAAGAAAAAGGCGGTACCTACGGAGTATGGGTACGGGCAACCGGACAGAAATACCCGGATCAAGAATACGATATTTCTCTAACCTTCGGATGCTCTCCAAAGCGCGTTAATGAACTTGTTAAAGCTGTTTTTCAAACGATAGATAGTTTGAAAAATATACCGGTCGGTGATATCTATTTAACTAAGGTTAAAGAAACACAGCGCCGCCAGAAGGAAGTTGAATTAAAAGAAAATAATTACTGGCTTAATACCATTTATAAATATAATTTTTATAATATGGATTTCTCGGAATTTAATAAAGAAGATGAAAGGATAAATAATTTTTCAAAAGAAGATATAATGAAAACCGCGAAAAAATATTTTAATATGAAAAATTATGTTGAAGTTGTGCTTTATCCTAAAAACTCTTAATCACTTTTTTTGTTAAGAATTCGCGCTGCCTTTAAATGACAGCGCTTTTTTTTATATATGGAAAGAATATTTTATGCTTACCAGAGATTACTTAATGCGGATGATAGACACATTGGTAAAGGCTCTTGCTAAAGTCGTTTTCCTAAAAGATGCAAGAAACTTTCCGGAGGCGTTAAAAGAGCTTGACTCGGTTACAAAAATGAATCTCGGTATTGATAGAACCTTTATTAATAATCTGTCGAACGAACAATTGTTTGAAATAATTGATCCGGACGGAAAATTAATTGCGCCAAAATCATATCTTCTTGGAGTTGTCTTTAAAGAAGAAGCAGAAATTTATGAACTGCAGGGTGAAGAGGATATAAGTGTTAAATTAAATCTTCGTTCTTTATACATGTTTTTAACAGGAATTGAATCTTCAAAATCAGTTATGGAAGATGATCATCTTAAAAAGATCTAATCAGTAATAGATAAATTGCATGGGTATGAAATACCTTTAAATATAAAAGAAAAATTGTTTCGTTATTATGAATTCACCGGTAAGTATGATAAAGCCGAAAATATTCTATATGAATTAATCGAAGAGGATTCTAATTATATTAATGAAGGAATCCGATTTTATATAAGACTAGTTAGTAAATCCGAAGATGAACTTAAAAAAGGGAATCTTCCCAAAATAGAAGTAAATGAAGGACTTACTTATCTTAAAGAAAAGTTAAACGGGGTTATTTAATTATTGTGCCGTAGATTGCTTGAGTAGTCTAAATAACTTGTTTTTTAGACTAAGTTTCATATTTTTTTGATGTTGGAATTATTACAAACAATAATTAAGTATGTTTTACTAATATTTATTTTGCAAAAGCAATTAGTAGTTTTTGTAAATTATAAATATATTATAACGGTTGATATTCATATGAATTATTAAATAATTAAAAATAAAATTATGAAAAAAATATTTTTTATTGTATTTGTATTTTCAATTTTAATAATAAACGGGTGCGGGGTTGGGACGAGAACTACAACTACTAACGTACAACCACAACCGCATCCTGACCCTGCCTATAGTGCTCTTGATAATTACGGCCAATGGATTTATGTAGCGGGCTTAGGAACGGTCTGGAGACCATATGATGAAAATAATTGGCAGCCTTACTACAACGGTCAATGGATTTGGACAGATCAAGGATGGATGTGGCTAAGCAACGAACCATACGGCTGGATAGTTTATCATTATGGTAATTGGGACTTTACGGAAGCATATGGATGGATATGGATACCAAATTATGTTTGGGAACCTGCCCGTGTAAGGTGGTATCATTCTAACGGATATATCGGATGGGCACCAATGCCTCCGCCCGGAGTTACATCGGCTGCAATTATTTATAATTCCGGGTATGTCGATAGAGTGTGGGTAATTGTTCCCGAGCAGCACTTCTACAATAAACATGTTGGCCATTACAGAAAAAAGAATTTTTCACCCGATGTTAGAATTTTAAGATCATCAAACGGTGGCCGCGGACCCGAGATTAGAAATATAGAAGAAGTCACCCACAGACGTATTGAACCAGTCAGATGGACAAGGGATGAAATAAGGTCGGGAGGGAGAAGGCTAATTAAAGTGAGAGTTCCAAATAACTCGAACAATATAGACCGTGGGAGAAATAATACCGGGCGGGAAGAACATGGTCAAACTAAACCACCTGCCGTAAATAATAATACGCCTAATTCCGGGAGCAAAACACGTACTCGAAACAATGAGCCTACACCTCCAAGAAAACCTATTGAAAATGCAAAACCTCCAACCAGGGAAAAGAATAGGAACAACGGCGATTTGAGAAATAATAACGGCAGAAATAATACAAGAGATGAAAATATTAATTGGAGGGATCCCAATAATTCATCAGGAAACAGAAATCATAATTCTGCTGTTCCTGCTAAACCCAAGGTACCTAAAAAGAACAATTCAATAGACAGAACCAGGGAGAGAGGTAATTCCAAAAATTTAAATAAGGGTAATGTAAAAAATCAAAAACATGAACCTGCTAAAAATAAATTAAAGGAAATAGAGAGGAAAAAAGCCGAAGCAGAGAGGTTAAAAAAGGAAGCTGAAAAAAGGAAAGCGGATTCAATTAAGAAAGAGAAGAAAAGAAAAGAAAAAGCAAAAAACGATAATAAACAAAGAGAAAGAAATAATTGATAAACTAAATTTGTCGGATCAGTAAAAAGAATTTTATATGAAAATTGATGAAATAATTGAAAAGCTAAAAAAACAAAAGCCGCTGATTCTTCCTTTAAATAATCTGGATGAAATATTTAAACAAGTTTTGGTAATTGAAGATAAAGATACATTAATGAGCAATCATATAAGAATTTTAAAATGGAAAGAAAATATTCTTATTCAAGAAGTTACCTCAAAAAATGAACTCGCCATTAGAATTGCCGATTCGGTTGAAGATGCAAATCGATTTGTAAACGAAAGAATGGAAACATATGAAAGAATGTGGGATGGATGCGGCTGCAAAGTAAATTACTACGACTGATTTAACAATATCAATTTTAAAACTGTTCTAAATACCTTCCAAATTATTTATTAAAAAAATATTTATATAAAATCACTATCTTTAAAATAAAAATGCACTAACGAATTTTTTTAAATTAAAAAAGCCCTGTAACCGGGCGATTACTGGGCTTTAGCTCCTTAACTTCAAAAG
>CAZHBJ010000207.1:0-5256 GCA_964530445.1 uncultured Ignavibacteriaceae bacterium | reverse complement strand
TTTTTTGAATTCCGTCAAGATCGATATTTACTTCAACTTTCTTTTTCTTTTTATTTTTGTTTGATGATTTGGTACTGTCCTTAGATTTATTCTCAGCTTTTTGAAGTTCATTTTCAGGTGCAAAAGGAAATCTTTCATTTTTTAAAAGAGAGACAGCATAAATTTTAGTTGTCTTATCAAAAAAAGGTTCCGGCTGCCTTTGACCCCACGGACTGCCGACTACAGAATGAAATGTTCTGTCCGATAAAAAATAAATCCATTTGCAGTCAGGGCTCCAGATCGGGTCATAGCTGTCGATTCTATCATCGGTAATAAAATATTTTTTACCGGTTGAAAAATTATAAATTACGATTTGCGAATTAGTATTTGCAGCATTCGATACATAGGCCAGCCATTTACTATCGGGCGACCAGCTAAAATTGTAAAATCCTCCGTATTGAGAAGAATCAATAATTTCGGTTTTCTTTTTAGATTCATTATAAACGAGCAGTCTATTATTTTTATCTGTGTATACAATCATTTTACCGTCGGGGGAAGGAACACCCTGGTAACGAAAACCTTTTCCATCATGAGTTAATTGCTCGCCTTTCCCTACTCCATTTGAAGGATATTTCCAAAATTCAACTTCACCGGATTCATCCGATTGTAATATTAATGTTTTTCCGTTAGGCATAAACCTGGCATTACGATACCTTACACCTGATTTTCTTGTCACCTCTATAAATCTGCCCTGTGAAGCAGGAGCTACAAACACCTGACCTCTTGCCGTAAGTACTACTCTATTTCCATCCGGAGAAATATGAGCAGAGGTTAAATAATTCATCGGTTTCTTAACCCAAGTTGTTATTTCCTGATCAAAGTCGGAAGTAAGTTCGATTGGCAAGATCTTATCTTTCTTAGAAGCTATATCATAAAGATGAATATCGGCGCCGCACTGATAAGCTATTTTTCCGTCGCTTAGCGAAGCCGATTGTGCATCCCAGCCCTTATTGAAAGTTTCTTGTTCCGGATTTTTTCCATCTTCATCCATCGACCATATATTCATTGTGCCGTCACGATCGCTCACAAAATAAATCCTATTTTTCCAAAGCATAGGGTTTTTACTTGTACCGGCATAATCGGCAGTAAGAGGCACAGCTTCGTTTTGCCCTTTTACATAGCGCCAGATATTTTGAGCGGTTCCGCCTTTATATCTTTTAGTATGACTTCCCTGAAACGGCAGCCGAGTAAAAAATAATGTATCGCCGTTTTCACTATAAACTCCATCGCTTGCTTGTGCAAGAGGTATTAGTTTGCTTTCATTTGTTTTCGGATTAAGAATACAAAGCTGAACATTGGGAAGTGTTGAGTAATTTGTTGTTGAATAAATTATTTTACCGTCATTAGTCCAGCCTATAACTGCAGCATTGTTTCCTAAAAATGTTTTTCTAACCGGAACTCCTCCGTCAATGGGCATTGTATATACTTCGGTAGGTCCCTCATATTGAGCTGAAAAAGCAATTGTTTTCCCATCAGGAGAAATTGCAGCATGAGATTCAACGCCATGACTGCTTGTAAGCCTCATTGCAGTTCCGCCGTTTGTACCTGCAATCCATAAATCACCTTCGGATGTAAAAACTATTTTGCTGCCGTTAATTGAAGGATACATGTAATATCCTTCCCTATTATTCGCTAATAAACTAATAGAAAAAATTATTACAAAATAAAGTAATGATAAATTTTTCACGTTTACCTCAGAGGTGTATTAAAAATTATTTTTGTAGAAAAGGGATTTTATAGTCACTAGAAAAATATAGAGAGATTGTTTAAAATAACCAAACCACCCATCATATTTTTCATTTAGATATAAGAACATGATAAAGCTAGAATCAAAATATTTTTTCAAAACAACGCCCATAGTTAATTACAGATTTATAGTTAATCTATTATTTATTAAATTTGTGATTAAATAAAGTGTGATAATTAATTTAACATTTTAACATTGAAGAATTTCCGAAATTTAAAAGATACATATTCGGAAATTTACAAAGGAGAAATTGATGTGATATATTCTCCGGATTCATTTGTTGCGAGGAAAGGTTCAATAACGGTTAAATTATTTTTTATTCTGCTTTGTATTTTTACCACGGAATTAAGCTGCCAGGTTATAACTCCCGATTCATCAAAAACAAAAAACGACAGTGTTAATTTTAATAATACCGACGTTAATCCTAATCTTAATTTTACTCCCGGGGGGAATTATCGAATTAACAGGTTTTCAACTTTAAATCATTTATACCTTTTTAGTAATGATAGTTTATCCAATGAACTTTCTTTTTCATATTATAACGAGCAGTTACCGCATGCAAATATTTATCAAGCCAGCCGAAATCTTTATAATAATACTAAAGAAATGAAAAATTATTTCCGCAATTTTTATTTACAATCAAAGCCCTCTGCATTTCAAAAAGTATTAGGTGCCGTTGACTTTTCAGGTGCGATTATCTTAGCCGGATATCATGTTTGGAAAACCTATATTAAAAAATCGCATAAATAGCTTATCATTAAATAATCGGATTTGTCGAGTCAATTATTCAAATCTTAATGAAAAGTACCTTATTTAAAAACTACCGTATGATGAAGGTCACTTTATTGGCAAAATATGAGAAAGGTTATATTAAATAATAAAAAATGTTTGGATATTGATAGAAAGATTGTCAAGGGATTGTGAGATAAAGAATATTTTAAACGTTTAGGGCATTCAAGTAAAATCTTATATAATGAAAAAACACATCTTAGAGAAGAGCAGGAATCCAATACCAAGTCTTACATTAGTTTTAATTTTTGCGATTCAATTTCAGACCGTTTTACTCAGTCAACAAATTAATACTACTTATCCTGACACGGTAAAAAAAGTTTTACAATACAATTCGGCTGACTTAAATTATAAAAGCGGAAGTACAAAGTGGTACGGGATGTTCACTAATATTCCAACTGATTATTTGAGCTTTATTCGCCAGTCTTTTACGGTAAAAAAAATTCCTACTTTACTTACAATCGGTGCGTTAACCGGTTCGTTAATGCTTGTCGATCAGCAAGGCTGGAAGACTGAGAATTCGATGATAAAAAAATCATTAATCGATCATAAGATTGCAAATTTTGCAGTTAATATGGGAGACGGACGCTACCAGTTTTTAACCGCCGCTGCCTTTGCAATACCGGGATTAATTTTTCACGATCAGAGAGCAATTAAAACCGGAAGTAATATTGTTGAAGCTATTCTTTCAACCGGCTTATTTGTTCAAGCATTAAAAAGAATAACCGGACGACAAAGCCCTGCGGCATCAACAGAAAACGGGGGCGACTGGGACCCATTCCCAAGCATAAGACAATATCAAAAGAATCAGCCGGCTTTTTACTCTTTCCCTTCCGGTCACCTGTCTACTGCAACTGCAGTGCTTACGGTTATTGCCAATAATTATCCCGAAGAAAAATGGATAAAACCTATCGGTTACCCGCTTCTTGGTTTGTTAAGTTTATCTTTAGTAAGTAAAGGGATGCACTGGTACAGCGATTTACCTTTGGCTTTTTTCCTTGGATATTCATTTGGGAATATAATTGCACCTGAAAAAGATTCAGCATCTCAAGATAATAGGAAGTCTTCGTTAAAAATTTTCCCATCGATTACTTTTAACGGCGTGCAACTGGGAATTAACTATAGGTTTTAAAGAAGACGAAAATTTGTTTTTGATAGAAAAAATTAAAGGAAGCTTTAAAGATACAAATACCAACCTTGAAGGTTTTTTAAGTAACTTTCAAGGTTTTGCGTAAGGTGAGTTAAAAATTAATGAATTTGGTAATAAGTTAAATTTATAATAAACAAATTAAGATTTAGGATATTTCCTATTGTTTTTTCTTTAAAAAACATTTTTTATATTGATGATAGTCTCGATAAAGGACTTTCCCCTGCCCTTTATCCTAGAAAGAGACTAAGCCCGTCTGGAACCCCCATCAGATGGGCTTTTTATAAAAGCGCTTTTATTACTTAAATGACATATCGATTAATCTTCATATAATATCCGGAAAAATTTTTAAAGGAATGAACGGAAGCTCACTCTAGTCTAAACGGTACAAAAACGAAAGGAATAAAATGAAAAGACTAATATCACTTTTTATATCTGCAATTTTATTTGCAAGCCTTACTTATGCACAGCCGTTTCCGCCAAGAGGTGATAAGGTAAATGATTTAAAAGAAATGCTGGGATTAAATAAGAGTCAGTTTGTAAAAGTTGAAAAGATAACAAAGGAGTCTAAAGAAAAAGCAAATAAGCTTAGAAAAGAAGAGATGGCTGTTATGAATAAATTAAGAGACAGTACAAAAACTATATATAATGAATCGCAAAAAGACATTTTGAAGGTGCTGACTAAAAAACAAAGTGAAATGTTTAAGGAGATGACGATACATAAAAATACGCCGGAGATGCCTCCCCCATTGCTAGGAATGGACGAAGGTAATTACCCGCCTAATTTTGTAAATAATTTTCCGCCCCCTCCGGCAATGTAAAATCAACAAATGCCTGGTAATATGCAACCCTTCAATCCGCCGCCGCCTTCATGTCCGAATGATGATGGGTTTTTAGAAGAACTAAATGAATTCGATTTATTCTTTTCACCGGACATACCTATTCCCCCTGATGCTCCCTGGAATCAACAAAGAGATTTTCCAAATTAAATTATTCGCTTACTCTCTCTCCAATCCCCCATGAAGTGAAAACCGAGTGGGGGATTTTTATTTTTAATAAATATTATTTTACCAAACTTTTAAAATTTTTTAGCTGTTTAATATTTTAAAACAACCCATCTATCGAAAGGTATCTTTCGCCTGTATCATAATTAAAAGTAAGTATTTTTTTCCCTTTCGGAATTTCTTTTAATTTTTTTGATACTGCAGCTAAAGCCGCACCCGATGATATACCTACAAACAGGCCTTCTTCTTTTGCAGCTCTTTGTGCAAAACTATATGCTTCTTCTTTTGATACCGTAATTGCACCGTCAAGAATTTTTGTATCGAGATTTTCGGGAATAAATCCGGCGCCGATTCCCTGCAACGGATGCGGACCCGGTTTACCGCCCGAAATAACAGGAGATCCTTCCGGCTCAACTGCAAATACTTTTAAATCTTTAAATTTTTCTTTTAATACTCTTCCTACCCCGGTAATATGTCCGCCGGTTCCAACGCCGGTAATTAAATAGTCTAAACCTTCCGGGAAATCTGCT
>CAZHBJ010000206.1:0-5319 GCA_964530445.1 uncultured Ignavibacteriaceae bacterium | reverse complement strand
TGAAAAGCATAATGTGAGTTTGCAAATTTTAATCCGAGTACATAATATCTTAAAAATATTTCATAACAGATTATGGCTTCGGTAGTTTCATCTTCCGGCTCAATCTGATGACGAAAATCAACTACAGCAGCAGATAAATTTCTTGAATTAAAATTTTCTATAACTGAGGTAATATAATTTTTTTCAACAGTGCAATCAGCATCAAGACAAAAAAGCAATTTCTTGGAAGTTGATGAATAATCAAGAACAGTTAATGCAAGGTCCAGCCCGATTTTTCTTGCAAGCCCTACACCGCTGTTTTTTTCGGGAAGTTCATTCCGGTTAGCAGCTGCATCAACAAAAGCAAAACTTAAATCTGATGCTAATGCTTTTTCTATTAATGGCTCATTATTTATATCTTTTCTTAGAACTAACTGTTTTAAAAATAATAAGCTTTTCAAATTATCGTTTTTTACTACTTCGTTTGATGATGCAGAGTTATTAATAACGAATAATATCAATGTAGATCTAAAATATTTGGGATCGTTCTCTAAAAGTGAGTCTAGCAGCATTCTTAAATTTTCATATTCACATATTGCAGGAATTACAATTACATTATTAATTTTTGCACCAGGTCGAAAATTAAGCTTCCAATTTCCAACTGCAAACTTCTTTAAATATTTTTCAACTTTAATGGGAATACTATTCGTCATAATTTTAAATATTTAGAATATCCTTTCCGGCTTTTAAGATGAAGAAATATATTCGTTTTGTTGAATAATTTTTTTAGCTTTGTCAATATCCGGTTCATCTATCCAGTTTATTTTTACTCCTTCGTTTTCCATTTTCTTAAACCAGGTTACCTGCCTTTTAGCAAAGCCGTGAATCGCGCTGTTCAACTTTTGAAACATATCATTATAATTTAATTCCCCCTTTAAATGTAAGCCTACAAACTTATACTCTAAACCGAAAAAGTTCAATTTTTCGTATGAAATTCCTATGTCAACTAAATTTTTCACTTCTTCAATCATTCCGTTCTGCAAGCGGTATTTCAACCTGTCTGTTATTCTTTTCTTTATTATTTCCCTGGAAGGCATAATCCCGATATTTAATGAGTGAATTTTTATACCCTCATTTTGTACCTCTTCATCGGACTCTGCAATTAATATTGCTTTGATAATCCGTTCTTTACTTAGTAGATCGGTAGTATTATGCAGATTTGGATTTAACTTTAATAAAATATTTTTAAGTGAATCAATACCCAAAGAATTTAGTTCATTAATTCTATCCGGATTATAATCTGCTTTTTTAAGTTCATAATTTTGAATAACCGAACTTAAATAAAGCCCGGTTCCGCCGGTTAAAAAAGGGATATTGTTCCTCTCTATTATCGAATTAAATGATTCAAAAAAAAATTGTTTGAAAAGGAAAAGATTAAATTCTTCTGAAGGATCTATAATATCAATTAAATGATACGGAATATAAGTCCCTTCAATTATATAATCATTTAAATCCTTTCCAGTGCCGATATCCATTCCTTTATAAACCTGGCGAGAATCCGCAGAAATTATTTCCCCGCGAAATTCGTAAGCGAGACTTGCAGCTAATTTGGTTTTTCCCGTGGCGGTTGGACCGAGGATAGATATTAAATTATATTCCATTAAATTAAAAAGAAGTTTAACAGGAAGAATACTTTTAATACGATATTTTGAAGTTAAGAAAAATCAGCTTTCTTCTCCGGGAAATTCTTCATGAAACGGGAGGGAAATTACAAAGTCTGCACCTTCGCCTAAGCCCCGGCCTGTTATTATGCTGCCGCCGTGATCTTTTATTATTTTTTCAGCAACTGCTAGTCCTAAGCCTGCGGCTTGTCCCTTCCCGTAAGAAAAATACGGCTCGAATATCTTTTCCTTTATTTCTTCATTAATGCCTTTGCCGGTATCTTTAAATTCTATCTGGATAGCCCGGTTAGTTCTTTTAGTAATAAGATAAATATTACCGCCTTCGGGCATTGCATCGCATGCGTTTTTTGCTATCTGGAAGCATGCCAGATAAAATTTATCTTTATCAAGACTTACTTCGGCATTGGTTTCAAATCTCTTAAATAACTTTACCTTTCTTATTTCAACATATTCAGCAAGCTGGTCCAGTATATCATCGAGTATTTCATTTAACTTGTAAACCTGCGGTTCGATTAAAGTTTCACCCGTTAAGAAATTATGAAATGCCTTGTTCGAATTAATTGCCAGATCCGCTTGTTCGGTAATAAAATCGGTAATTTGCTTTACTTCTTTTACATCCGATTTCCTTTTTATGAACTCGGCATAATTTTTAATCAACAAAAGCGGAGTATTAACATCATCGATAATAAAGTTGGCGGTTTTAAATAAGAAATCATTTTTAAATTTATCCTGCTGAGTATGATATTGTCTTGCATTTAAAACAGCAGATGCAATATCACTTGAAATTTCAACTAATATTTCTTCATCTGATTTTGTAAAATTAACATTCCCGGAATGTGTGTATCTCAAAACGGCAGTTAACTCATTATCCGGACTGAGTACCGGGAAAAGTAATGTTCCGGCATCTTCATCAATTTCCGCATCGAAACCAAATTCCTCGGAAGGTGAAGTAAGGTTTAATATTTCTCCTTTTTCAGCTGCATAACCCACAAGTCCCTTGCCTGCTGGAAATCTTATTACTTCCGCTTCATCTAAATAAAACATCTCGCTTTTTTCTTCATCGGGTAAATAAACCCTTACTGTTTCCGCATGAAGCAATTGCTTTGTCGAATCCCCAATCGATCTTAAAGTATTTTCGAGATCAAGATTTTGATGAATATTACGTACAGCCGAAAGAATGTCCTTATCACTTCTAGGTATAAGAATTTCGATTGATTCTTCCGCTGCTTGAATATCATTTTCTTTTTCTATTTCTTCGGTTTCTTCAGCATATTTCCGTTCAGCATCAATCTCCGGTTCCTTGTATTCGGTTTCATTGTCTATATTTGATTCTTCTGAACCCAGGTCCATTTCGTTTTTTATTTCGTCGGGATGAAATTCTTCTTCCTTAGCTTCTTCCTGATTTGCGGTATAATCAAAGTTTCCATTTTGTCCGGTCTCCAAGTCGCTTTCACTTATTTGATTAGGCTCTTCAAAAGTTTCATCCGGTTCATTAAGAGTTTCGTTGGGTTCTTCAAAATTTACTTCAACCTGCTGTTCGTCGATTCCGTCCAGATCGATCGAAGGAAGGGAGAGGTCATCTAAATTAATATTTTCAAGATCACTTTTTTCGAGTTGTTCGGGAGTGATATTTTCTTCCGTTATGTTATCCGGGATATTATCGAGATCTTTAAAGTCATTTATTTCAGACTGCACTGTCCCGCTTTGTTCCGGCTCATCAATTTGAGCATCTTCATTTTTCTTTTCCGTTTCACTTACTTGAATATTCTCATCCTTAGATTCCGGTTCATTTATTATAGTTTCTTTGTCTTCCGGTTCTTGCTCTACTTCTGCATTTTCTACGGGCTTTTCTTCCAATGAACTTTTTTCGTACGGATTTAAGTTTAATAAATTACGTTCGATTTTATTATCAACGGAAATTAATTCTTTTAATTTATCTTCCGTTAATTTATACACAAGGCAGTCTTTATTTGCTACTGCCGAAGAACGGCGCGGAACCTTTTCAATCAATTCCATCTCTCCGAAGAATTCGCTTTTACCTTTTCTTAAAATAATGGGTCCGCCTTCTTCTTTTTCCCTTGGGATTTTTATTTTTACTTCACCTTCAATCATTAAATATATTGAATTGCTGTCGTCCTCGGACTGATATATAATATCTCCTTCTTTAAATAAGGAGATGCCTTCCTGGCTGAGATCAATTTTAACGTCTGATTCTTCCACGCCTTCAAACAGCTTATTGTTTTGAAGCAGGGAAAGGTTTTTGTTTTGAGCCATAATTTTAATTTAAATTAATTTATAAATTTTATTATTTATGTTCATGCGCATTAAATAATCTGAAATGAAAAACCGTAGTATCAATATATATAAAATTGATGAGATATAAGCAAGCATTATTTATATTCTTAGTAATTTGAATTAGTATAATAAATAGAAATTGTTTGTAATTCACAATGTGTAAAGATAAATCTTAAGGCTAATTGCTTTATTTATGCCTTTTGTCAGTTGTATTTCTTATACATTTATTTTTTATTTGATATACAGATTCATTATTTTCATAACTTTTATAATTTTATTCCATGCAAAATTATTTAGCTTAATTTTGACTATTTTTTAACATAAAGGATTTACAGTACTAAGAACGTAATTTGAATCCTTACAAAGAATTGTGCATCAGATGAACGAAGAAGAATTATTGGAATCGGCCAAAAACGGTGATAGACAAGCGATGGCCGGGCTCGTTAAAAATTATGAAAAGACGGTATATAATTTTGCTTTTAAAATATGCCGGGATCCCGAGCGTGCCGAAAATACTATGCAGGAAACATTTTTAAGCATGGTAAAATCTCTGCATCAATTCGACGGTAAATCCAAACTATCTACCTGGCTTTACAGAATTGTTGCAAACCATTGCTTAATGGAAGCAAGAAAAAGGAAGCATCAATTTGTTTCTATTGATGATGAAAACGGATTGTACGAAGGAAGTTATGCAGCCGATTGGGACTCGATACCGCCGAATATTTTGGAAAATAAGGAATTGAAAAAAATTTTGGATGAAGCTATTCAAAAGCTTTCGCCGGATTACAGGGTGGTTTTTATGTTGAGAGATGTTGAAGGCTTTTCTACGGAAGAAACCGGTAAAATTACCGAACTTTCTGTCCCTGCTGTAAAGTCAAGGCTTCACAGGGCAAGGGCATTTTTAAGAAAAGAAATAAATAAGGCATTTCAAAAATGAAAGTTGAAAAAATAAGCTGCAAAGATGTAATGAGTCATATTTGCGAAAGTCTCGGCGAAGACTTGGATTCACCTAAGTGTATTGCAATAAAAAATCATTTGAATGAATGTCCCGACTGTACAAAATATTTTAAGTCGGTAGAAAAGACAATAGATTTTTATAAAAAGTACAATGTAGAGCTTCCTGAAAAGTCACATGAAAGGTTAATGGATTTTTTAGGCCTTGATTAAATTTACGGTTGAAAAACCGGGAATTACCCTATCAAAAATATTTACTACACCCGGAAAGAAAGTAATCATATTGTTTTATTGCTGAAAAGAAGTAAGGCGGGCTTATTTAATAATCATCATTTCTTCAAATTAATTCATTAGCTTTTCTAATTGATGCTTTGCTTTTATAATTGCATATTTATCGCGGAAATTTCTA
>CAZHBJ010000205.1:0-5462 GCA_964530445.1 uncultured Ignavibacteriaceae bacterium | reverse complement strand
TCCGGTTGATTCAATAACGTAATCAACTTTTAAATCCTTCCAAGGTAATTGTGAAGGTTCTTTGGTTGCCATTACACATTTAATTTTGTGACCGTTTACAACAAGAATATCATCATCTTCTAATGACGGATCACTTTTCTCAGTACTTAATTCACCTTTAAATTTACCGTGAACCGAATCATATTTTAACTGATATGCAAAATATTTTGCATCTGTAGTAATATCAACTACAGCTACGACATCTATTTCTTTACCTAAAATACCTTTATCTACTAATGCATTAAATACTAATCTTCCTATTCTTCCAAAGCCATTAATACCTACTTTAATTGCCATACCGTACTCCTTTGTTTAAAAATTTATTAGTGCAATACAAAAATACTTAAAGGGTGTTTTAATTTCAATTGGATTAGTTTAAATATTGAGATTGAAACTCATAAAGCAGAGCGGGTACGCACTCTTAATAGTATTTATTAAATCGTTCAAGAAATTAATAGTAAATAACTAACAACAGTTTAAATAATTATTCTATTTTGTAATTACTTTAGAAGCAGCATCTTCTTAACTAAAGTTAATCCATTCGAACTCATTCTATAAAAATAAATCCCGCTCGATAAGTTTTCACCGGCTGAATTTTTCCCGTTCCATTGTATACTGTATTTCCCGGGATTTTTATAATCATCTTCAATAGTATTTATTAACTGACCGATTGAATTATAAATTTGAATTTTTACATAACCGGCTTTAGGTATCTCATATTCAATTGTTGTTGAAGGATTAAAAGGATTAGGATAATTATTACTCAAAGTAAATTCAGAAGGAATATTCTTCAGCTCGTTCTTATCATTTACGGATGAAATATCATTGTTATAAATAGCAAGTTCATATAAGGAATAACCGTATTGAGTCCCCCGCTGTATTCCGTAAATTCTAACATATCGTGCTGAAGCCTGGGCAGAAATTTTTTCCGTCCCGCCTTGTCCGTTAGTTATATGGCTCAGTGTTGTCCAATTTATCTTATCATCGGAAACCTGTACTTCATATTCTTTTGCATAGGCAGTTTCCCAAGTAAGCCAAATTTGATTAAATGTTTGAACAGATTGGAGATCTACTAAAATGTACTGGGGATCGCTAAATTGAGAAGACCACCGTGTGTTTAAATTCCCGTCAACAGCATTTTGACCACCCAGACTAGAATTTTCAACAGAAGAAACAGTTACAGGTTTATTTAATGCCAAATCAACAGGCGGAGAGCTGTACACTTTTAATATTGAAGAGGCTGTATTATTTGTATCAATTGTTTCTTGAATTGTTTGATTACTATTTACCGAAGCTTCAATTTGGTAGTCTCCTGATTTGCCGGCTATCCAGGAATTTGTATTACTTATTCCAGCATTCCCACAGATTAAAGCCATCCCGCCGGCAGGAATTGATTTTGTATTTTCTGTTGATTTACTAATTTCTTTACCGTTTACGCTAAACGTTACCTCATGGTTAACACCTTCAGGGCTCGGGCCCGTTCCTCTATTAATTACTGTTGCAAGAAAAATCACAGAATCACCCTCAAGAGGATATGGAGGCACAGTTCTAATGTTGGCAATTTTTAAATCCGGTTCAGGAGCAGATGAAGTAACTTGAAATGTTCCGGATAAAGGTAGGTCATCCGATGATCCGCCGATTTTAACAGTATAAGTTCCGGTTCCAACTGTATATGAATCGGTCGTCTCATCATAATAATACAATTCATCCGGTGTTAATTGAAAAGTTACTGTTTTTGTTTCACCCGGATTTAGTGAAATTCTCTTAAATCCTTTTAGCTGTTTAATAGGCATCGGAACCGGAAGAGTTGTATCGCTTAAATATAATTGAGCAACTTCATCACCTTTCCTATTTCCGGTGTTTGTAACATCAGCACTTACTTCAATTATTTGTCCTGCCGGAACGGAAGAAGGAGTAATTTTAAGATTACTAAAAGAAAAAGTAGTGTAGCTTAATCCGAATCCGAAAGCAAATTCCGGGGTTAATTTCATTTTATCAAACCAACGATAGCCGCAGTCGTAATCGTTAGTAAAATTATCATCTCTTACAGGTAATTGAAAATCGGATTGCGGCATGGTTACAGGTAGTTTCCCGCCCGGATTATATTGACCAAATAATACCTGTGCAATTGCATTTCCTCCCTCTTGTCCGGGATAAAAACCGTAAATCAATCCTTTAATCTGATTTATTATTCCATGAACGCCGCAAATACCGCCGCTGTAAAGGACAACAATTATATTTTTATTAAGCGAGGCTAAAGCATTAATTAGTGTTTGCTGTTCACCAGGAAGTTCAATCGAACCTCCGACTCTATCAAGACCTTCTCCTTCCTGCGATGAATCGAGTCCTCCGAAGAAAATAACTACATCCGAATTTTGTGCAACATTTATTGCTGCTCCAAAACCGGATTGATCGGTGCTATTGATATCGCAGCCTTTTGCATATAAAACTTTACCGGCACCTATTAAATTTTCAATTCCTTGCTTCGGAGAAACAGAATAAAATGGAGTTACATAACTGCTGCCTGTTCCATCCAATTGTGCAACATCAGCACTTGGACCGATTACTCCAATCGTTTTAATTGTATCAATATTTAAAGGAAGAATATTGTCTTTATTTTTTAATAAAACCATGCATTCCTTACCGGCTTGAAGACATAATTTTTGATGATCCGCATCATTAACAAGTGATGGATCACCCTGAGGATAATAGTCGAGCATGCCGTTCATTATTTTTGTACGCAATACTTTTCTAACTGCATCATCAATTGTTGAATCGGATACAGTACCGCCTACAACCAAATTAAATAAATTATTTTGATATAGGTCCGAACCCATTTCAAGGTTACATCCCGCATTTATAGCCTTACCTGCATCCCAAATTGATCCCCAATCCGATACCACATAATAAGGAAATCCCCAATGTTTTCTTAAAATATTTGTTAAAAGATTGCTATTCTCTGCACACTTTTCACCGTTAATTAAATTATAGGCGTTCATTACACTCATAGCACCGCCTATTTGAACGGCATTTCTAAAGTTTAATCCGTAGTCTTCCATTAATATTCTTTGTGTGGCAGTAACATCATTATTGGTTCTATTGGTTTGCCTATTAACTCCATTGAAATGTTTTATTGTTGCTATCACAGGATTCATCTGTATTCCCTCTACAACAGCAGTTGTAATCTGTGCATCAAGATACGCATCCTCCCCGCCGCTTTCAGGGCTTCTGCCGTTGCGGGGATCGTGATTTATATCCATACATGGCCCAAGTGCTTGATTTTTTCCTTTTGCCCAAAATTCTTCGCCCATTGCTTTACCGATCATTTTTGTAAGTGCCGGATCCCATGTTGCAGCCATTGCCATTCCTACAGGAAATGCGGTTGCTAATGCATCTCTAACGCCGTGAGGTCCATCCGACATAATAAAACCGGGAATGTGAAGTCTTGTATTATCGGCAGTATTCATTGCACCAACTTTATGAAGCTGATCGATTTTTTCTTGAAGAGTCATCTGAGAAATGATTTTGTTAATCCTGTCATTAAGTGTTTGAGCATTAACAACTTGAATAAAAAATACTTGCAATAAAAGTATGACTATAAAAGAATTGATTTTTTTAAGAATGAGGTAAAGATTTTTCATTTAGATAATCCCCGGAAAATTTATTTTTTAATTAAAGAGTAAGAATTTAAATATTAAAATCAATAATCAGACCAGAGTCTGCATTTAACTAAGCACATTTAATAAACGGGAAACTACTAATGTTAGCTATTTTTTATGTAAAAAAAAGTAGGGTTTTATAAAGTAGATTGAACTACAAGAATTGCATTTTAGTTTTATTAAAATGATAATATATGTTTATTAAAATCATAAATTTTTCTTAATTAAAACCGGAAATTTTTTATTATTGTATAATTAAAAGTATGATTTGGGCTTATACAGGTTCAGCTAATTTTTCATTTAAAAATTTAGATTTTATTAATTCCCAAGAATCGAATCCCAAACCCAAACCAAGTCCTACTAACCCGGCCATTTCCGAATTGATTAAAATCAAGTTCGGTAAATAAGAAATTTTATTTCCTTCAATTATAATACTAAGTAAAAACAATATAAATATACCGCACGCATTAAATACGGCATAAATAGCTGCAAGACCAAATGCCCTTAAGAAGGGAGGAATATTTTTGTTTTTTAGAATAAACAATACATAAGCTTTAATTGATAAAAAGACTACGACTATCATAACAAAGTCTCTTATCAGTGATAACAAATGATAAAGCTTTCCTATTAAAATGATGTTTAATAAGATTACGGAAATCAGAATTAATATTTGTTTTTTCAGATCCAACTTTATTGCTAAACTGAAAAAAATTGCTCCGTAAATTCCTAAGGCAGTATACATAAATTGAGAACTATTTAAATTAAATATTTTTTGCTGAAAAAATAAGTATCCGATAATTAGGCTTCCGAAGATGCCGAATAATAACTTTGCAATAGTATCAACAATGTCACGACGTTTTTCATCCATTAGTTTTCCCTTTCAAAAAAGACAATAATCTTAAAGTTAAGTTAACCCTACAGGTATTTTTTAATATATTGGATTATGTATCCGATAAGATCAATGCCGTTTTTATATGCAAATGATTCTTCCGGGTAAGGCATTACCATTACATGCTCTTCGCCCGAACCAGTTCTTGCACTTATTTTTAAGGAGTCGGTTATGTTTACATAAATATAAAGGTACGATTTGCCTGCTTCTTCCATTTCACTATTATTCACCAAAACATAATTCTTCTTTTTTAAGACATTCTTTACTTTAGATTTTAGATTTGTATTAAAAAGACTATCACTTTTTATTTTTTCCGAAGTATTATTAACAATTAGATATGCCTTAAATACTTTTTCCCCATTTTGAGCAAAAGAGATGTTGATAAGTAAAAATGGAATGACTATAAAAACTATAGGAAAGTATTTCGTTTTAGATTTCATAAACACCCCTTGCCTTTAAATAAATCTATTTAACGAAGAAATTATAATAATGTATTTCTTGTGAGTAAAAGTTATAACAAATTATTTACTAATTCAATCGAAAAGAATATTCTGATTTATTTTGTATTGTACTAAAATATGTTCTTATTCGGTCTTATTACTTGCAATTAATTTCATTCTTTATCTTAAACTTAAATAAGTGAATAATTTTATAAGGTTAAAATTAATTGTGAAATAAATTAATAGCCCGGCTCTCCCCTAGAACCGGGTTTAATATTATGTGGTTATTTCATAAAGTTAATTTTAATCGAATTGCAAATCTTCTCTCCCACTTGAAGCTGAACAAAATAAATTCCGGAAGATAAGCTTTGACCGAACATATTTTTACCGTTAAATAAAACTTCATGCCAGCCGGTAGAAAGACTGCTTATATCG
>CAZHBJ010000204.1:0-5556 GCA_964530445.1 uncultured Ignavibacteriaceae bacterium | reverse complement strand
CGAGGGCAGCCAATAGAATTAAATTAGTGGAGAAACATTCGGGAGTACATTAATAAGCGAGCATACACATTTGATTGGGATGTTGGTAAATTTTTTAAAGTATTCCTTTCACCCGAATATCATCTAATTTAAATAACCATTCCCTAAAATAATATTTCTATGCGCGGCATTTTCGGAAAGATTTTTATTCACCTTTTCAAAATAATCCAAAAGAAAGCTTAATCTCTCATTTTCGTTTTGAATTGAAAGCAGAGTCTGCTGTTGTTCAAGCGATAAACCGGATTTCTCTGCAAGTTTAAAAGATTTTGTACTTGTAGAATAATAATTTTCCCAGAACGATTCTTCCAGATGGTAATTTATCTTATTTAGTATTTGTTCGAACATAGATTGAAGTTCATCGACTAAATTAATATCAATTTCATAATCAAAATCCGGAAAGTCTTCTACTTCGGCAATATAATATCCGTCCGGTCCAATTATATAATCCAGCATGTGAAATCTTTTTTGAGCTTTTACTATTATATCCATCTCACCGGTAATATATTTTTTTAGGATTTTATGAATAGTAACGTACGATCCTATCGAAGAAATTTCCTGACCTATTTTAGCCGTAATTCCAAAGCCTTCTTTGTTATCGAGACATTTTTGAATCATCTTTTTGTAACGGTTTTCAAAAATATGCAAAGGATACCTTGAATTAGGGAAAACAACTAAGTTTAAAGGAAATATGGAAATCTTTTGTTTCATCACTTTAAATATTACTTATAATTAAAAGCTATTTTAAATTAAAAAAAATATACTGCTTATTAAATAAAAAAAGCCGCCCATAAATTGAGCGGCTTTAATTAGTTCTTTTTATTTATCTATTTTACCGCTGTAAATCTGTTTGCAACTTCTTCCCAGTTAACTACATTCCACCAGTTATCAATATACTCCGGTCGTCTGTTTTGATATTTAAGATAATAAGCATGTTCCCAAACATCCAGACCCAAAATAGGCGTCCCTTTTTGATCAGCAACATCCATCAAAGGGTTATCCTGATTTGGAGTTGAAGTTACTACCAATTTGCTATCCTGCACAATTAACCAAGCCCAGCCGGAACCGAACCTTGTTGCAGCAGCATTTGTAAATTTATTTTTAAATTCATCAAATGAACCGAATGCGGAATTTATAGCATCGGCTAATTTGCCATCTGGTGTTCCGCCGCCGCCTTTTTTCATTATTGTCCAAAATAGCGAATGATTATAAACACCGCCGCCGTTGTTTCTTACTGCAGCGGGATTTTTTGATGCATCTTTTAATAATTCATTAAGTGATTTATTCGCCAGATCATTTCCTTCAACCGCGCCGTTTAATTTTGTTACGTAACCATTGTGATGTTTTGTATAATGGATTTCCATTGTCATCTTATCTATATAAGGTTCCAAAGCATCATAAGCATAAGGTAATTTTGGAAGTTCAAATTTTCCCATTTTTTACTCCTGTTTTATTTTATTAATAAATTGTCGTTAACTAAAAGATTGGATAAGAATATTCTTGACAAATTAATAGTTAAGGTTTAAAACTTCACTCCGTAATTAATCAAATCAAGAAACACTAAAAGAATCTCCGCATCCGCAAGTTTTTGTTGCGTTAGGATTATTAAACACAAATCCTTTGCCGTTTAATCCGTCCGTATAATCTAATTCCGTACCGGATAAATAGAATAAACTTTTACCATCCACAAATAATTTTATACCGTTTTCTTCAATTGTTGTATCACCTTCTTTAGCAGCTGCATCAAAGCCCAGAGTGTAAGTTAATCCCGAGCATCCGCCGCCTTTAACCCCGACTCTTAAACCGTAATTTTCCGGAACTTTATTTTCCTGCATAATAACTTTTACTTCTTTTGCAGCTCTTTCTGTTATTCTAATATCAGTATCTGTTTGAATATTAGACATAAAATAACTCCTCTTTTTTGAGACAAATAATTATCATAAAATTAATAATAGTCAAATTTTTTACTTAAGATTGTGAGCGCTTCAACCTCATAACGGATCGCCGGGGGTTGTCGTCACAAATTCAGGGTAATTTAACCGCCAACCGGATAGATTGACTTTTACAAAAATTTGTTTCTCTTCTAAATAATTGCCGATATTATAAGCTAACTTTTCAGCTTCTGCATTAGATATTTTAATCCCTTTCTTTTCCAAAAATTTCTGCAGTCCGAACTGCAAATCTCTAAAGAAAAAAATCGAATTATGGAAAAGGGGATACTTAGCCTTTAAGTATTTTAAAAATATTTGGTCGTCGTTTTTAATTAAGTCAAGATATTCCACAGCTATTTCCTTATTAATTTTATTAATTAATGATATTTTCTTCTTTTAATTCTTTATTCGGAGAAATGATTCTTAAGTTATTTACCGTCTCCGTACATTTTTCAATAACATAATTAATTTCCTCTTCAGTATTAAACCTTCCTATACTGAATCTTATTGAAGATTTTGCTAAGTCGTCAGGTAAACCGATTGCTTTAAGTACATGACTAGGCTTTAACGATTCGGAAGAACATGCTGAGCCGGTAGATAGAGCTAATTCTCTGGCACTGTTTATAAAATTTTCAGCCCTAACATTTTTAAAACATAAGTTTAAATTATTGGGCAGTCTATCTTTCATAGAGCCGTTCACCATGACATCATCAAGGTATGATTTTAATCCTTTATAAAGAAGGTTTCTTAAATAGGAAATCCTTTTTGTTTCTTCTTCAAATAATTTTTGCGAAAGTTCAATTGCTTTTCCAAATCCAACGATTCCGGGAACGTTTAATGTTCCGGGCCTAAGATTTCTTTCATGTCCTCCGCCGAAGAATAGTGGAGTTAACCTAATCCGAGGACTTTTATTTTTTACATAAACAGCTCCGATTCCTTTTGGTCCGTAAATTTTATGCGAAGTAAAAGAAGCAATATCTATGTTTGAACTTTGAACATCAAATGGTACTTTTCCTATTGCTTGCGTAGCATCAGTATGAAAAGGAACATTATTACTCCGGCAAAGTTCGCCAATTTCGGTAATATTATTAATAATTCCTATTTCATTATTTGCCGTCATTATGGAAACAAGAATAGTTTTTTCAGTAATAGAATCTTTCAATTGATCTATATCCAATATTCCTTCCCGGCTGACCGGAAGCTTCGTAACTTCAAATCCTTTTCTTTCCAAAGTATTTAAGGAATCCAAAACCGCATTGTGTTCAATTGCAGAAGTGATAATATGATTGCCTTTTTTTAAATAAGATTCGGCTATACCAAAATGTGATAGATTAATTGATTCCGTAGCGCCGCTTGTAAAATAAATTTCTTTAGGATCGCAATTTATAAAACCGGCAATTATACTTCTTGCATTTTCAACTGCGCTCTCGGCTTCCCATCCGTAGGAATGATTTTTACTTGAAGCATTTCCATATTTCTCTAAAAAATACGGTTTCATTGCTTCAAAAACCAAAGGGTCAACCGGGGTTGTTGCCTGATTATCTAAATATATCGGGAACTTCATTTAATTATTAAAAATTTATTTACATTATCTGGTATATCGTTGTTGTATTAAATAACTTATCGATTTCATTTTGTAATTTGCTTAATGGATTTCTAATACTGCAATTATCTATACGTTCGCATCCAAAGTTGGAATTATTATGCTCCATGCAGTTTGTAATTTTATAATTAGATTCGATCGCCCTAATAATATCTATTATAGAAATTTCTTTAGGTGATTTGCTTAATGAATAACCGCCTTTAATTCCCTGGTATGATTTTACTATATTAAACTTACTAAGTCTCTGCAGAACCTTTGATAACAGCTCATAAGAGATATCATATTCTTCGGAAATTTCTTTTGAAGTAGCACTCATTCCGCCAGGCTTTGCTGCTATATATTTAACAGCCATTAAAGCATATTCAACTTTTTTAGATAGCTTAAGCATAAAACACGACTAATTTTGTCGTATTAAAGTATAAAATTATTTAATAAGATACAACTTGGAAGTGTTTATAACAACATTCTGAAGGAAATAAGAACTTGATATATATAACGAGAGGCGTTATATTGTGCTATGATTAAATCATTTGCCGATAAAAATACAGAAGAATTATACATTACAGGTAAAAATAGTAAAATAAAGATGACAATAATAAATACAGCATTGAGGAAGCTTGATTATCTCTATGCTGCAAATTCGGTAAACGATTTGAGAATTCCGCCCGGAAATAGATTGGAATTATTAAGAGGTGATTTAATTGGTAAATATAGTATAAGAATAAATGATCAATATCGAATTGTATTTAATTTTGAAAAAGGAAATGCATATAATGTTGAAATTAAAGATTATCATTAGGAGATGAAAATGATTAACATTGAAAGGAAACCAACCCATCCCGGTGAAATATTGAAAGCTGAATTTCTTGATGAGTTCGGACTTACGCAGGTTGAACTTGCAAAAGCGCTTAATACTACTTTTAGAACTGTTAATGAAATCATCAATGCTAAAAGAAGCGTGAGTCCTGAGATGGCGCTTAAATTATCAAAATATTTTGGTACATCTGTTGAACTTTGGCTTAATCTGCAAAATCAATATGATATATACAAAGTGATGCAAAGAAAGAAAAACATTTTGAAGGAAATTCAACCTTTAAAAGTGAGTGCATAAAAACTTTTATAGAAATTTTTTCTTATAATAAGGTTGGAATGAAGATATACGGTTTATATTATTGGGTAAAGAAAGGTATGGCGTTACTACCGGTTACGATTACTTTGCCTGCCCGGCGAAGTCCGGCAGCCATCAATGCGCGGCAACTTTTGTAGTTGCCGGACGAAGACGGGGCGCAAGGTATTATGATAGCTGGCAAGGCAGATGGCTGCAAGTTGACCCGCTGACAGCTAAATATCCGGGGTGGAGCCCGTATAATTATGTGGAAGACAATCCATTGAGATTGATTGATCATAATGGCAAGTTCCCAACAGAATGGTTGATAAGTGCTGTAGCCTATGTAGGTTATTTAATAGCCAAAACAAAAACGGATATGGAAAATAGTTGGAACTATTCATTCAGGAGCGACAAACTAACGCAGGGGAAAATAGTGAATGCAAAAACATTATTATATTTAAGAGTAAATAGTGCATGGGGTCAAAGGTTCGATAAAGCAGCAAAAAAGACGGAAAAGGCTACAACAATAGTCAGTCTATTTTCACATACTGGTCAATTATTAACTACCCCTGCTCCAACTGTATCAGCCACATTTGGTGGTGTTGGATTGGCATCAGATGTTACCAATGCTGGTTCGCAATATATGCAAGGAGTTATAGAAAAAAATAATAAAAAGTTAGCACAGGCTACTATGTCTCTTATTTTGACTGGAGCTTCTGTAGGGGCTACTAAAGCTGTTGAAAATGCAGTACCTGAAAGTTTACCATATATTAAAAATGTAACTGATGCTGTTACATCGAATGTTAATACCGGCATAAATATTATAATAGATAATGCTACCAAAAAGAAAAAGAACTAAGCTTTATTAATGAATGAAT